>JANNGR010000029.1:0-1674 GCA_031403955.1 Betaproteobacteria bacterium | reverse complement strand
CCCAGCGGAAGCGTGCTCATCACCGGCAACGCCACGCAGAACCAGACCCTTGTTGCCACCAACACCCTGGCCGACCCGGATGGCCTGGGCAACCTGAGCTACCAGTGGCAGTCCTCCACCAATGGCAGCAGTTGGAGCGCCATTGCCGGTGCCACGGCCAACAGTTTCACGCTGACCGCGGCACAGCTCGGATACCTGATTCGCGTCAACGCCAGCTACACCGATGCCCAGGGCACACTGGAGAACGTCGCCAGCCCGGCCACGGCAGCGGTAACCGGTTCGATCAACAGTGTGATCGGTACCGCCGGTGCCGACATCCTGGCCGGCACGCCCGGCGCCGATCAATTCGCCGGCTTGGCGGGTAATGACACCTATATCGTGAACAACGCAGGCGACACGGTTACGGAAAACCCCAACCAAGGCATCGATCTGGTGCAGTCCAGCGTCACCCATAACCTGTCAGCTAACGTAGAAAACCTGAGCCTGACCGGTGTGGCTGCCATCGACGGACGCGGCAACACGCTGGGCAATAACCTGCTTGGCAATGCGGCCAACAACACCTTGACCGGCGACGCGGTGGGCGAAAGTGGTGGTGCCGAGGTGGTCAACAGTTTGGTGGTGTTTGCCAGCGGCACAGTGGCCAACGCTGGCTGGCCAACCATGGAAGTATGGATCGAAGGCGTCAAAGTACAGAGCTTTAACGTCAACACCACCACCGTTGCCGCTTACACCGTCACGGCGCCCCTGGGGCTGAGCGCCCACAATATCGATGTAGTGTTTAGCAACGATGCATTCAACCCTGCCAGCGGCGAGAACCGCGACCTGTTTGTGAGCCAGATCGTCGTCAATGGCCGAACCCTGAGCGCCAGCGGCACCGGAACCGTGAACGAATGGGGCACCGGGGCCGGGTTGAACTGGCTCAACACCACGATTGGATTTGGAGCCCTTTATTCCAACGGAGCCGTGCGCATCGGACTGCACGGCAACGACTTGCTCGACGGCGGTGCTGGCGCCGACACGCTCGCGGCAGGCTTTGGCAACGACGTCTACATAGTAGACAACACCAACGATGTGATTCAAGAGGCGCCCGGCGCTGGGCACGACATCGTGCGCGCATCGGTCAGCTACACACTAAGCGACAACGTCGAAGGCCTGGAGCTCAGCGGCGCACTGGCCACTAACGCCACCGGCAATACCGGCCGCAACACCCTGCGCGCCAATGCCGCCGCCAACCGGCTCGACGGTGGGGCCGGCGCGGACCTGATGTTTGGAGCTGAGGGCAACGACACTTACGTCGTGGACAACATTGGCGACTATGGGTATGAACTGGCGAACGCCGGCATCGACACGGTCCAGAGTTCGGTGTCCTTCACATTGGCGGCTGATTTCGAGAACCTGGTGTTGACCGGCAGCGCGGCCAGCAACGCCAGCGGCAACAGCCTGAACAATTTGCTCACTGGCAACAGTGCCAACAACGTGTTAAATGGCGGGGCCGGCGCCGACACCATGGCCGGCGGCCTGGGCAATGACACCTATGTGGTCGATGCGGCAACCGACATCGTCACCGAGGCCGTAAACGAAGGCACCGATCTGGTTCAGTCCAGCGTCACTTATGCGCTGGGCGCCAATCTGGAAAACCTGACTCTGACCGGCAGCGCGGCCAGCAACGCCAGC
>JANNGR010000028.1:0-12972 GCA_031403955.1 Betaproteobacteria bacterium | reverse complement strand
GCCCGCTCATCACGCCAAAACACCCCTGCTCGTCGTTGCAAATGCTCGCCATAGCCCGAGCTATGGCTGCGCTTTGCGCCTAGATCAGGTGCGTTTTGGCGCGCTGCTCGGGCACGCCCGAAAAACTCTCAGGCTCTGAGTTCCCGCACCGGGCGATTGCCGTGGAGCTGTCCGCGCTGCTGGTGCAACTGCTAAATGGCCTGGCGGGCGCTTCGTCGCTGTTCCTGGTCGCGGCCGGTTTGTCGCTGATATTTGGCGTCACGCGGATTGTCAACTTCGCGCATGGCTCCTTTTACATGCTGGGCATCTACATCGCCTGGTCATTGGTCGACAAGTTTGGCGCGGGGATTTGGTTCTGGCCGGCCGTGTTGATGGCCTCGGCGCTGGTTGGCGTGTTGGGCGCGGTGGTCGAACTGACCGTACTGCGCCGCATCTACCGCGCGCCGGAGTTGTTCCAGTTGCTGGCAACCTTCGCGCTGGTGTTGATTTTCAAGGATGCCACGCTGTGGTTATGGGGGCCGGAAGATTTGCTGGGGCCACGGGCGCCGGGACTCGCAGGCGCCGTCACCATCGCCGGCCACCGTTATCCAACTTACGACCTGCTGCTGATTGTCGCCGGCCCCTTGGTCCTGGGCTTGATCTGGCTGCTGCTGCATCGCACGCGCTGGGGCATCCTGGTGCGCGCTGCCACACAAGACCGCGACATGCTGGGGGCGTTGGGCGTCAATCAGGCCTGGCTGTTTACCGGCGTATTTGCGCTTGGTGCCATGTTGGCTGGTCTGGGCGGGGCGCTGCAGCTTCCACGCGAACCTGCCAACCTGGCGCTGGATGCGCAATCGATTGGCGACGCTTTCGTGGTGGTGGTGGTTGGTGGCATGGGCTCACTGCCAGGTGCCTACCTGGCCGCATTGCTGATCGCCGAGATCAAGGCCCTGTGCGTGGGCCTCGGTACGGTTCAATTTTTTGGCTTCAGCGTTTCGTTTTCCAGCCTGACGCTGGTGGTCGAGTTTCTGGTCATGGCCGTGGTCCTGATCGTTCGGCCATGGGGCCTGATGGGCAAAGCGCAGGCGCCTAGCCGCAACTCTGCCCCGCCGGAGGCGCCAATTCGCGCCGCCGGCTCCTGGCAGACTGGCGCCGTGCTGGTCTTGGTGGTGGCACTGGTCGCGCTGCCCCGGCTGACGATCCAATCACCTTACATGACCGTGCTGGCGATCGACCTTTTGACTGCTGCGCTGTTTGCCACCAGCCTGCATTTCATAATGGGTCCGGGCGGCATGCATTCTTTCGGACATGCCGCGTATTTCGGTCTTGGAGCCTATGGCGCCGCGATTCTGGTGCGCTCAAGCCAAATGCCAATGGAGATGGCATTGCTGGGCGGGCCGATCATCGCAGCCATGGGCGCGCTGCTATTCGGCTGGTTCTGTGTGCGCCTGTCCGGTGTCTATTTTGCGATGCTGACACTGGCTTTCGCGCAAATCGTGTGGTCGATGGTTTACCAATGGGACGACTTCACCGGGGGCAGCAACGGTTTGACCGGTGTGTGGCCGGCGCAGTGGCTGCAAGACAAGCAGGCCTACTACTACCTGGCGCTCGTGCTGGTCGCCAGCTCGGTACTGGTGTTGCGCCGCTTGCTGTTTTCTCCCTTTGGTTATGCGCTGCGCGCCGCACGCGACTCGGGCCTGCGCGCCGAAGCCACTGGCATCAGTGTCATACGCGTTCAGTGGGCTGCGTTCATGGTTGCCGCCCTGTTTGCTGGTTTGGCGGGCGCCCTGTTTGCTTTTTCCAAGGGAAGCATTTCGCCCGACAGCCTGGGCATTAGCCGGTCGATCGACGCTTTGGTGATGGTGCTGCTGGGCGGCGTTCAGACCCTTGCCGGTCCACTGGTTGGAGCCGTCACGTTCACCTGGCTGCAGGACAGCGTCGCCCGCGGCACCGACTATTGGCGCGCTTTGTTGGGTGCCATTGTGCTGCTGCTGGTGCTGGCGTTTCCACAGGGGATAGTTGGTTTTGCGAACCATGCGATGTTTTCCCTGCGCGACACATGGCGCAAAAAATGAGCCTTCTGACCGTCACAAACCTCAACAAGGCATTTGGCGGCAACCGCGCGGTGGACGGCGTGAGCTTCAGCCTTGCGGCGGGCGAATTGCTGGCATTGATTGGACCCAATGGCGCAGGCAAGTCGACCGTATTCAACCTGCTTAATGGGCACCTGCGTGCCGACGCCGGCTCGATTCAACTTGGGCAGCAGGAGTTGCTCGGGCGCACGCCGCGCGACATTTGGGGCCTGGGCGTGGGACGCACCTTTCAGGTCGCCGAGACATTCGGTTCATTGACGGTGGTGGAAAACGTCCAGATGGCCTTGTTGTCCGCCGATCGCAGGTTGTTTTCGATCTGGCGACGCGCCGCCCGGCACAAACGGGACCAGGCCATGGGCCTGCTGGAGCAGGTCGGCATGCAGGCGCAGGCCGACCGGCCCTGCAGCGAGTTGGCCTATGGAGATGTGAAGCGCGTCGAACTGGCAATCGCGATTGCGCACCGGCCAAAGTTGTTGCTGATGGACGAGCCTACCGCCGGCATGGCACCCCAGGAACGTCTTGAGCTGATGGCGTTGACCAAGAGCTGGGTCACACAACGCGGCCTGGCGGTGTTATTCACCGAACACAGCATGGACGTGGTGTTCGCGTTTGCCGACCGCATTGTCGTGCTGGCCGGCGGCCGCGTTATTGCCGACGCAAAGCCAGCGGAAATCCGGCAAGACGCCCGGGTGCAGGAAGTCTATTTCGGCAGCGGCAAGACGTTCGAAAAGAAAATGCGCCCGGCCGGCATCACATGATGAAAGCGCCGCTCGACGTTTTGCTCGACGCCCGTGGCCTGTGCGCCTGGTATGGTGCGGCGCAGATTCTATTTGACATGGACCTGCAGGTAACGCGTGGTCAAGTGGTCGCGTTGATGGGTCGAAACGGCGCGGGAAAGTCCACTACCTTGAAAGCCCTGATGGGGTTGCTGCCCAGGCGCCGCGGGCGGGTTACTTTTTTTGGCCGTGACATCTCCAGCAGCGCGCCCCATGCAGTGGCGCGCATGGGGTTGGGTTACGTGCCGCAGGACCGGCGCGTGTTCAGCGAATTGACGGTATTGGAGAATCTGGAGGTGGGTCGCCAGGGCGCGCGTCAATGGCCGGACGCTGGCGCGTTGCCGGTGTGGACACTTGAGAGGATATTCAAGTTGTTTCCCAATCTCGGTGCCATGCCCGAGCGCCTGGGTGCGCGCATGAGCGGCGGCGAACAACAGATGTTGTCAGTGGCTCGGACGTTGATGGGCAATCCCTATCTGGTGCTGCTGGACGAACCCTCGGAAGGCGTGGCGCCGATCATCGTCGAGCAAATGGCGCAGACGATCCTGGAGTTGAAGGCGCAAGGCGTTGGCATTCTGTTGTCGGAGCAGAACCTTTTTTTCGCCTCGCTGGTGGCGGACCAAGTCTACGTACTGGAGAAAGGGCAGGTTCGTTACCGCGGCACGATGGACGACCTGGCGGCCGATGACGAGGCAAGAAAGGCTTACCTGAGCCTCTGATGCATCGCTGCGTTAGCGGTTGCGGGTTTTCATCACCCGCTCGACTTCGCGTTTGCCTTCGCGGTCCTTTATGGTGTCGCGTTTGTCGTGTTCGGCCTTGCCTTTGGCCAACGCGATTTCACACTTCACCTTGCCTGCCTTCCAGTGCAGGTTGAGCGGCACCAGGGTGTAGCCTTTTTGCTCCACCTTGCCGACCAGCCGCTTGATTTGTTCCTTGTGCATCAGCAGTTTCTTGGTGCGCACCTTGTCGGGGTTGACGTGGGTGGAAGCGGTGCCCAGCGGGTTGATCTGGCAACCGATCACGAACAACTCGCCGTCGCGGATCACCACATAGCCGTCGGTCAGTTGCACCTTGCCGGCGCGCAGCGACTTGACTTCCCAGCCTTCCAGCACCATGCCGGCCTCAAAACGTTCTTCGAAGAAATAGTTGTACGCGGCCTTTTTGTTGTCCGCGATCCGGGTCGGCTTTTGGGTGGTGGTGTCGGGTTTCTTGGCCATTGGAGTTCTATGTGGTGCGAACCAGGCTTGTCTACAATCCCGCGCAGCCTTGCATTCTATGAAAACCGTCAACAAGTCCGTCCTGATCTGGTACAGCCCTGAAGAAATGTATGCCCTGGTTGTCGATGTCGCGGCATATCCTAAATTCCTGCCCTGGTGCGACCATGCCAAGGTGGTGGCGCTGGATGGCGAAGGAATGACGGCTGAGGTGGGCATTGCGTTTGGTGGTGTGCGCCAAACCTTCACTACCCGCAACCTTCATTCACCGGGGCGCGCGGTGGCGATGCAACTGATCGATGGGCCGTTTTCGAGGCTCGACGGGCAGTGGCGCTTTATTCCCCTGGGCGACGGCGCGCAGCGCGCGTGTCGGGTTGAGTTGGTGTTGCATTATGGTTTTGACAATGCCGCGTTGGGCAAGCTGGTTGGCCCGGTGTTCGACCGCATCGCCGGCAACCTGGTGGATGCATTTGTCAAGCGGGCCGAACAGGTCTATGGTGCGTGACATGGTGATCCGCGTCACGGTGGTGTATTCGCCCGCGGCGCGCAAGGTCAGTGAAGTGGTGCTGGCGCTAGATGAGGGCGCCACCGTCGCGCAGGCGCTGCAGGCCAGCAATTTGATGACGCAATTTGCGGAACTCGCAGGCAGCGAGCCGGTGGTCGGCGTATGGACCAAAAGGGCCACACTGAATTATGTTTTGCGGGATCAGGATCGGGTCGAAATATACCGGGCGCTGAAGGTCGACCCCAAGGTCGCGCGGCGCGCGCGTTTCGCCAAGCAAGGTGCGCGGGCCACGGGTCTGTTCGCCCGCAAACGCCCTGGCGCCAAGGCCGGCTACTGAGAGGCTGAGAGGCAATCGGACATGACCGCTCATCCCCCGCAAACAGGCCCACTCGGCGTTGCAAATGCTCGCCATAGCCCGAGCTATGGCTGCGCTTTGCGCCTTGATTGGACCGTTTTGCGGGGTCTGCTCGGCCACGCCCGATTGCCTCTCAGCCTCTGAGCCTTCATTTGCAGTTGGAGTCCATCGCGTTCTGAAGCCGTGTGGATTCGGCTGCGCGGCCCGCGTCGTCGACAATTTCGCGCTCCCCCTTGGCATTTGTCACTGCCAGTCGAACGCCGGAATCCAGCAGGGCCTTGTTGCTCCTGGCGCGCTCGCAATTCTCCGCCTTGGCCTTGGCGGTGCGCTCTTCCTCGGCTTTTGTTTTTGCCGCGGCAACTGCCTCGTCCTGCTTTTTCTTGTCCGCCAGATCCTTGTCAACACCACTGAGTTTGGGTACAGCGGCCGCTGGTCCGGAGGCGGTGGCAGTCGGGCCTGGCGCCGAGGTGGCCCTGGATGGTGCGTCTGGCGTGACTGCCACAACCGCTGCAACGTTTCGTGCGCCGCCGCCGGGCTGCTTGAGTATGTTTTTTGCCGGTATGTCGGGCGGCGGCGCACGGTCGCTGAACACCCGTTGGCCATCTTTGCCGATCCACTGCCATTGCGCCTGCGCCGCCACGCAAACCAGGCAAATAAGCGCGGCACAAAGGGTTCGAATGCTGTTCATTCGCGCAGTGTAGCGCCGATAAGCGCGCGGGTGCGCGGGTACAATTTGGGATTTGGAGCTTTGATATGCGCCTGCTCGGCAAAGCGCTCACCTTCGACGACGTGTTGTTGGTGCCGGCGTACTCCCAAGTCCTGCCCAAGGACACCTCCCTGGCGACCCGTTTTTCCCGCAATATCGCACTCAATATTCCCCTGGTTTCGGCGGCAATGGACACCGTCACCGAGGCCAGATTGGCGATTGCGATGGCCCAGGAAGGCGGCATCGGCATCGTGCACAAGAACCTGTCGGCGAGGGACCAGGCGGCCCAGGTGTCGCGGGTTAAACGTTACGAATCAGGCGTCTTGCGCGATCCGGTGGTTATCACGCCGACGCATACCGTGCGCCAGGTGATAGACCTTTCGGAACAACTTGGCGTATCGGGTTTCCCGGTCTGTGACGGCGGCAAGGTAGTCGGTATCGTGACCGGGCGCGACCTGCGTTTCGAGACCCGTTACGACATCGCGGTAAGCCACATCATGACCCCGCGCGACAAACTGGTGACCGTGCCGGATGGAACCACCTTGATCGAGGCCAAAGCGCTGCTGAACAAATACAAGCTGGAGCGATTGCTGGTCGTCAACGACGCGTTCGAGCTAAAGGGCCTGATTACCGTCAAGGACATCACCAAACAAACCAGCTTCCCGAACGCGGCGCGTGACGCGTTGGGAAAACTGCGCGTCGGTGCCGCCGTGGGCGTGGGCGAGGGCACCGAAGAGCGTGTGGAAGCGCTGGTGCGCGCCGGCGTGGACGTGATTGTGGTCGACACGGCGCACGGCCACAGCCAGGGCGTGCTGGACCGGGTTCGCTGGGTCAAGAGGAACTATCCGAAAGTGGACGTGATCGGCGGCAACATCGCCACCGGCGCGGCGGCTCTGGCGCTGGTCGAAGCCGGCGCGGACGCGGTGAAAGTCGGCATTGGCCCGGGCTCCATATGCACCACGCGGATCGTGGCCGGCGTGGGCATGCCACAGATCATGGCGATTGACAGTGTGGCAAAGGCGTTGCGCGGCAGCGGCGTGCCGCTGATTGCCGACGGCGGCATCCGCTTCAGCGGCGACATCGCCAAAGCGCTTGCCGCCGGCGCGAGTTCGGTGATGATGGGCGGCATGTTCGCCGGCACCGAAGAAGCGCCGGGCGAGGTAATTCTGTACCAGGGCCGCAGTTACAAGAGTTACCGTGGCATGGGTTCGATCGGCGCGATGGAGCAGGGCAGCGCCGATCGGTATTTTCAGGAGGCCACCACCGGCAACCCGAATGCCGACAAACTGGTGCCCGAGGGCATTGAAGGGCGGGTGCCGTACAAGGGTTCGATGGTGGCCATCGTGTACCAGATGTCGGGTGGCGTGCGCGCCAGCATGGGTTATTGCGGCTGCGCCACCATAACGGACATGCAGGACAAGGCCGAGTTCGTGGAGATCACCACCGCCGGCATTCGTGAAAGCCATGTGCATGACGTGCAGATCACCAAAGAGGCGCCCAATTACCGCGCTGATTGAGCCGGTCGTCATATGCCGCACCAAAAAATCCTGATCCTCGATTTTGGCTCCCAGGTCACCCAGCTGATCGCGCGACGGGTGCGCGAAGCGCATGTGTTTTGCGAAGTGGTGGCTTGTGATGCGAGCAGCGATTGGGTCCACCATTACGCCAGCGACGGCAAACTCAAAGGCATCATCCTGTCGGGCAGCCACGCCAGCACCTACGAAGAACACGACCTGCGCGCGCCGAAAGCGGTCTACGAGCTGGGTATTCCGGTGCTGGGCATTTGTTACGGCATGTTCACCATGGCGGTGCAACTCGGCGGGCGCGTCGCTCCCAGCAGCAAGCGCGAATTCGGACCTGCCGACGTTCGGGCGCACGGCCACACCCAATTGCTGGAAGGTTTGCAGGACTACGCCACGCCGATGGGCCACGGCATGTTGCAGGTGTGGATGAGCCATGGCGACAAGGTGACCGAAATGCCACCCGGCTTCCACCTGATGGCCAGCACCGACAGTTGCCCGATTGCCGGCATGGCCGATGAAGAACGGCGCTTCTATGGCGTGCAGTTTCACCCGGAGGTGACGCACACCAAACGTGGCGCGGCGATCTTGGAGCGTTTTGTGCTTGAGATCTGCGGCACCCGTGCCGACTGGATCATGGGCGACTACATAGCCGAAGCAGTGGAAAAAATCCGCGCTCAGGCAGGAAAGGAAGAAGTCATACTGGGCCTGTCGGGCGGGGTCGATTCGTCGGTGGCCGCGGCGTTGATCCACCGCGCGATCGGCGACCAGCTTACCTGCGTGTTTGTCGACCACGGGCTGTTGCGTTTGAATGAAGGCGACCTGGTGATGGACATGTTTGTCGGCAAGTTGCACGCCAAGGTGATCCGGGTCGATGCGGCTGAACAGTTTCTGGGTCACCTGGCCGGTGTCAGTGACCCGGAAGCAAAACGCAAGATCATCGGGCGCGAGTTTGTCGAAGTCTTCAAGGCCGAAGCCGCCAAGCTGAAAAGTGACCAGACGCGCCATGTGGCCTGGTTGGCCCAGGGAACCATCTACCCCGACGTGATCGAGTCCGGCGGCGCCAAGAGCAACAAGGCGGTCAGCATCAAGAGCCACCACAATGTCGGTGGCCTGCCCGAGCAACTGGGCCTGAAATTGCTGGAGCCGCTGCGCGATTTGTTCAAGGACGAGGTGCGTGATCTCGGCGTGGCGCTTGGCTTGCCGCACGCCATGGTGCACCGCCACCCATTCCCGGGCCCTGGCCTGGGCGTGCGCATACTGGGCGAAGTCAAAAAGGAATACGCCGACATGTTGCGCCAGGCCGATGCGATTTTCATCGAAGAACTGCGCGCCTGCATCGATGAACAGTCTGGCAAGAACTGGTATGAGCTGACCAGCCAGGCCTTCGCGGTGTTCCTGCCGGTCAAAAGCGTGGGTGTGATGGGTGATGGCCGCAGCTACGACTATGTGGTGGCACTGCGCGCCGTGCAAACCAGCGACTTCATGACCGCCGACTGGGCCGAACTACCCTACGCGCTGCTCAGACGGGTGTCGGGGCGCATCATCAACGAAGTGCGCGGCATCAACCGCGTGACCTACGACGTCAGCAGCAAGCCGCCGGCGACGATAGAGTGGGAATAGGTTTCGAGATCTATCGTGGACTATCGAGACCTATCGGAAAGTCGACCTAAAGGGATCCCCTCGACGGATTCTCCCGCTCAGATACCCCAGAACAGCCGCTGGGCAAACCGAGCCACTCGCCGAGTCTTCCCTGTCAGGCAGGTCGCTCGTCGCCCTCCCGCGGGGGCTTGCCACCAGTGCGCTTGAGCAGCTTCCGAAAGGCCGTCAGATCAGCGCGCTGCCGCCGTTCGCCGAAGAACGACGCCGTCTGCATCGCAGCCAGTTTCTCGGCCACTGCCGTGGCCACGAACTGGTTCATGCTGATGCCTTCCTCGCGAGCCAGCTTCTCGGCTGCGGCCTTCACCGACTTTGGAAGGCGCAGCGGATAGGTAGATGTATCGCTCATGTGAAGACCCTTTTGAATGCGTCCCTGGGCAGCAGGCTGAATGGCTTCGACACAATTACTCGTGCCACTCTTTCGTAGGCCGCATCCCGACGTTCCTCGGTGTTGAGCCTTGCGGCCAGTGAGAGCGCCTGTTTCGCATCGTCGGCGGCAATGGCTTTCAGCACGGGAGTCACCGCCGCCAGGTGATCCCCTGTGTCCGACAAAATGCGCTCGAGCAGCTCTCCCATTTCCTTGCGAATCAAAGCACGGAATCCGTCCCGTTGTTCGAGCTTGTCGTCGGTGTCAAGATCGCTAAGTGATGCGAGCATCAGCGCGTAGCACTCAAGTTGCACTTCCGGTGTCTTGATCTCGATGATCTCAAAATACGCCTGCTCGATCCGGTCTCGGGCGCTCGCTACGTCATATTGGATTTCGGCGGCCGCCAGCCGCATCTGTAGAACGGCCAAGTCTTTGGAATATGCGGATTTCGCAACCAAGCCGAGTTGACTATCGAAGCGAGCCACGAGATGCCGTAGCGTAGCGTGGTCCCCGGTTGGCATTGCCAGTGGCGCCGCGAGAGCGGACAGATCCCTTGACCTGGGAACGTACTCGGACTCGCGGACAATTACATCCAGACTGAATTCGACGATCTTAAGGATCTTCGGGTCGCGTTTGCGCAGCTTCACCATCGACCCGAGAAAATAGACTTGGTGCGCGGCGGGCATCTTTGACACCATGTCAAGCAGTTCGATAGGGTCGAGCGTTTCGGCCAATATCTCGAAAGACTTGGCTAGCTTTCGTAGAGCATCGCTGGTTATCTTGGGTCTGGCCTTGTCCTCGACTGTCGTCTTGTGCCTAAGTTTCAACATGGACGCTGCAAGCGAAAGCTGGGCATAGGCGGCATCCTTGACCGCGGCAGAACTTCCCTTGACTGCGGCTTCGATCATTCCGATGGCGGAGTCGGCGTCGAAGATGAGCACATTGGCGGCAATCTCGATCGCCCGGCTGCCCATTTCGGCGCAGTCGACCTCACCGATGAGTTTCTTAGCGAAGGCGGCGACTTCGGGCTCGAGATGCCCGGCGGTTTCCTTGACCCGCCGAGCGTACGCCGCTATGAGTGCCAAGCGATCCTCCTTGGCGGCGGCGCGGTTCGCCAGCGCCAACGCTGCGCCGGTTTTGCCTAGCACGACCAACGCCTCGATCTGTGCTCTGCTGGCCTCTAGTTCCCCTGCACTGATGAAGATGCTCTTTTGGAGCGAGAACTTGAACACCTCGTGGGTACGGCGGAGTGAGGCCGCGTTTCTGGCACCGATGGCAGCTCGGTTTTTCAAGGCAGTGAATGACTGTGTGCTCTCGAGCAAATCGGAATAATGCTCTTTGGATAGCAGCGCGAGAGTTGCTTCTTGATGGTTGAGTGTCTCGAAGTACGTGGGCAAAAACCGCAACGACACATCGCTCCGCGGGTTCTTGAGCAGGTGAGCGAGCTGCGCGGACAAGGCCTTTTTGCGATAGCGATCAAGCTGCTTCTCGGCGAGCCTCCGGTGACTTTCCGAGATGAACCCGACAGAGTCGGTCGCGGCGTTGAAATTGAGAAACGGAGTCAAGGCGACCGTCTGATGAACCTCGGACACCGCCAGCCCGAGGATGGCCGCGACCTCATTTGGCGAAAGAGCCATTTTCGACAAGGCCAACGTCGCAACGACCAGTTGCTGGGTCTCAGCAAGCGTGTCGAGCGGAGCGAACTCCAGTTTCAGGAACTCGGGGTACTTCGACGGGTGCGAGTCCATGATGGACGCCAAGGTAGTCCCGGACAAGAGAAGCCGTCGAACGACGGCCAAGCGCCCTGGTATGCCTTTGCACAGCTGATGAACGGCACCAAACTCGCCTTCGTCAAGCTTTGCCTGAGCCATGTAGGCGCGTGACTCCTCTGGCTTGAAGCGAAGCTGCTGATAAGGCTTGGACTTGACGCCTCCCTTAATCCTTGGCGCAAGAACGCTCTGTTGTCCAGTGATCAAGAAGCGGCACTGGCCGACACCGATCGGGAGAACCTCCGAAAAATACATGTTCGATGAGACTCTGGTCTTCAACGGGGATCTGGTGCAGACCGTCAACGACGAAATACAGGCACGCAGAGCGCTGCTTGCCTTGAATCTTCAGGATGAGCTGGTCAAACTCACTTTCGTCGAAGGTCTCACGATTCAACGCCGTACCGTAGACGTACCAGTGCATTTGCTCCGCGAGGGCGAGGCGGAGGTAATCCAGACTGTACGCAAACCTGCTCGCGGGGCGAACAAACAGCGCGAACGTGTGCTCCGGGTATGCACGGCAGAATTGTGCGAGCGTTGTAGTGGCGCCGTCTCCTTCCTCTCCTTCCAGAAAGACAATGGGAGTGTCGGCGCCAAGGATTTCGGCGATCGTCTCAAGAAGGTGCGGGCGGTGAATCTGTTCCGGAGAAAGCTCTGGGAAGTCTCTGGCGAAATTCCAGTTATGGGCAATTGCATCGTCTTGATTCACTCGCGGCCTCCCACTAATCTGATTGTTGACGTCGACAGGGTGATTGAGGGACAAGTATGTCACCAGCGATGTGCCAATGGCTTGGCAATCCGCGCGCGACCAGAATGCCGACCACCAGACACGAATGCGCGACGGCCGGCGCAACGCTGGTTACAGCTTTGCCGAGCTACCAAGGGAGGCCCCCTGGCTCTGCTGGGGAGGTAGAAGCAGTCTGCCATTTCAGGAGTTGTCCACCGTGGAGACTTCCAAGCGTGAGCCGCCAAGCGCATGAAAGGAAGAAACACAATGGACAAGTTTGCAAGATTGAGCCACACGGTATGGGACTGCAATATCACGCTGCCTTCATACTCAAGTACCGACGACGGACGCTGTATGGACACCGGAACCGAGCTTGGTCGCTGCACTTGGGTCATGCTCGGGACGCTGCCACGCCCAGTTGGTGGATTCAAGACCAGCACTTTGAGACCGGCCAGTTTCGTGCACGTTCGCACCGGTGCCTACAGCTATGCGTCGCCTTCGTGTTCGTCCTCGTCGGCGCGGTCGCTGCGCGTGCCGTTCACGTGTGCCCAGAAGGCGGTCTTGCGCGCGTGTCGCGACCGGATCGCCGCCTCAAAGTCCTCGTGTGACTCCAGCGGCAGCACACCAATACCCGTGGCCGCGATCTCCCGCAGCCGCGCCCAGTAGCGGGCAGCGTGCCCGTAGGCACGCGCATACGCCCGGTTGAGTATGGCCGTGAGCAGCGCCCTGTAGATGGCGGTTTCGCCGCGCAAGCGTTGATGGGCCTGCAACGCCTGCGCCAGCGGCACCAGCGCCCCATAGTTGTCGCCGCGAATGCGAGCCGGTTTGGCCAGCAGCATTGCCTCGGCCGCTTCATCGTCGCCGACGTCCAGCAGCAGCGTTGCCGCCGTCGTCGGGTCGTCGTGGTCGAGCGCGAGCTGACGAGCTCGCTCAAGCGCCTCGTGCCTGGACGCTTCGGGCAGGTGTTTGAGCCAGCGGTGGAGGTCGAACACGGAGATCGATCGCTCGAACAGGCTTTGCCGGATGGGAGCGCTCTCGCCGTACCGGCCCAGGCGGCCCAGAGCGTCCGATTCCAGGCTCTGCCGGGTGTATTCCATTTGCTCCCATGGCCCTTGAAGCCAGGTCAACGCATCGGTCGGACGGGCGACCTCCAGGTAGGCCTCGGCGAAGTCCTTCTGCTGCATCGCGTTGGGCTGCGGGCTGTAGCTCAGCACGGCGCGCACCTTGACGTCCGGGTCGCGCAGGGCCTCGGCCAGCAGCGACAGGGCGGCTGAAATCTTGAACACCTCGTGCGAAGGACCG
>JANNGR010000027.1:0-2144 GCA_031403955.1 Betaproteobacteria bacterium | reverse complement strand
AGCGCACCTGATCAGAGGTCCTACTGCGGGCGTCCGCAATTTGGCCTTAGGCTAAGCTTTCCTAAGGCCGAGAAACAGACCCTCATGACGTTGTGACTGACCATGCTGGCGCCGTCAACCGGGCAGGCCCAAGGAGCTCGTCTTCGTTGGTGCAGAGCACAATGCACAATCAACCGATTTCCTGATTAGCTACAAAGTACAGCCGTTCGAATGAGACGCTCGGGATGCGGCGAAGTAACAACTGAAGCTCGCAGCAGTCTGGGTAGAATGACTGACAGATCGAAGCGACGATTGAACCGATATTGGATTTCGGCGAGGTAGCGGTGGGCATATTTGGAGAAATTGAACGAATGATAGGTTCCAGAAAACGCAGTTTTCAAATTGCCCAAGAGGGTATTTACTGCGCGAAACTTCTCCAGCTTCACACTGGCAGCGCCGCCGCCAGTGACAGTGCGCTCGTGAGTCGCACCCGATACCGTGACGGCCTTAAAGCACCACAATCCATCAGAAACAACATGGGCCGACGCAGACAGCGACTTCTTCGCCCACTCGCTCATCGCATCCTTGGTGAACTCCAACTTGGTCAGGCAAGCAAACAGCGCATGGCCTGTTTCGGTAGTCTGCACTGCGGCGATGAAGGACACCTTATTCTCCGAGCCCCGCCCACTCTTGCCGCCGGGCAACTCGCCCCCCAGATAGGCATCATCAATCTCGACGCGGCCATCGAGTTGACGCGACTCCTCCCGCACGCTCATAACCTGCATCAGCTTATGCTTCATCAACCAAGCCGTCTTGTAGCGAACGCCAATGTGACGTTTGAGCTCCAGCGCCGATACGCTGTTCTTCGATTGGCTCAGCAGGTGCATCGCCAGAAACCAGCGTGTGAGCGGCAGCTTGGTGGCCTGGAAGATCGTGCCGCAGATCGCGGTGGTCTGTTCCCTGCACGTCGAACATTGCCAGTAGTGCAACCCTTTACGTTCGAAGGTGCTATGCCGCGTACCGCCGCATCCCGAGCAAACAAACCCCGCAGGCCAGCGCGAAGCCACCAATGCGGCTTGGCATTTCTCCTCTGTTCCGTACCGATCCGTGAACTCAGCCATAGACAGCCCTTTTTGAAACTGAATCTTGTTGATCCCCATCGCGCATCTCCTTTTGTTGGAATGCGTTTATTATCCACATGCGCAGGCTCAAAACATGAGCCTGCTGAACTTCGTGGCTAATCAAGATCAGCCATGATTTCCGGCCTGGATGCAAGAATTGCCGATCTCTCTGATCAAATCCGACGCTATCCCACGCCGATCGCGCGCTGCGACGAGCAACTGACCGAATTGCTGGAACGCCGCGCGCGCCTGTTCGCCGAGAAAGCATGCGTCGCCGCGCGCACCACCACCCCGGGATGCAGTCCCGACAGTATCTGGATCAACGATGGAGGCTTCAATGCCGCATAACCTGCACAACACGCTTCAGGACTTCAAACTTTCCTCCGGCAAGACCGGCAAGTTCTACTCCCTGCCCGCCCTGGAAAAAGCCGGGCTGGGCAAGATCTCGCGACTGCCGGTCTCGATCCGCATCGTGCTCGAATCGGTGCTGCGCAATTGCGACGGCAAGTAGGTCACCGAGGAACACGTCAGGCAGCTTGCCGGCTGGAAACCCAATGCGGCGCGCGCGAACGAGATCCCGTTCGTGCTGGCGCGCATCGTACTCCAGGATTTCACCGGCGTACCCCTGCTTGCCGACCTCGCCGCCATGCGCGGCGTCGCCCACAGGATGGGCAAGAACCCGAAAGTGATCGAGCCGCTGGTGCCGGTTGACCTGGTGGTGGACCACTCGGTGCAGATAGACCACTACGGCAACAAGAATGCGCTCGACCTGAACATGAAGCTGGAATTCCAGCGCAACCAGGAGCGCTACCAGTTCATGAAATGGGGCATGCAGGCCTTCGACACGTTCAAGGTCGTGCCCCCCGGCGTCGGCATCGTGCACCAGGTCAACCTCGAGTACCTCGCGCGCGGCGTGCACAAGAAGGACGGCGTGTACTATCCGGACACCCTGGTCGGCACCGACAGCCACACCACCATGATCAACGGCATCGGCGTGGTCGGCTGGGGCGTGGGCGGCATCGAAGCCGAGGCCGGCATGCTCGG
>JANNGR010000026.1:0-3996 GCA_031403955.1 Betaproteobacteria bacterium | reverse complement strand
ATTGCGATCATGAAAGACGGCGTGATACAGCAGTTCGGTACCCCGCAGGACCTTTACCAGCGCCCGGCAAACCTGTTTGTAGCCGGGTTTATCGGTAGCCCGTCGATGAATTTCATACCGGTGACGATCCGCCGCCAGGGCGCCATGTTGGGCTTGAATCTTCAAAGCGGCGACGCCAGCCACGTTTTGAATCTGCCGGCAAGCGAAGCGCTGCGGCCTTATGTTGACCGGGAAGTCATTCTCGGCATACGCCCGGAGGCGATCGACATCGCCGTCAATGGCGCCGGCCATCTGCCCTGCAGGGTCGATCTGGTCGAGCCGACCGGCCCCGACACCTTGCTGCTGGTGCAAATCAACGGCAGCAAGGTAACCGCCCGGGTGGCACCACAGAGCGAACGAGCGCCAGGCGAATTTGCCGCGCTGGCCTTTGATGTTGAGAAAGCGGTTCTCTTTGATCCGCAAAGCGGGCAGCGGATCGGTAGCTGAATTCCTATTCGCCACCCGCCGCCGATGCAACAAACAGCACCGATGCCGGCCGGCCAGTCAGCGGATGAATCGGCCAGGATTCACTGACCAATTCCATGCCTGAGGCCCTGAACAACTGGCGCCAGCTCTCCAGTGTCCGAAAATACCAGGGTGGCGCAGCGGCAAAACCAGCATGGAAGCCAGCCCAGGAGCCGTCACGCCAGCCGTCTTCATAAGCCTGCTCGCCGCAGGCCTCGCGTGGATGCAGCGTCTGCACGACAAAGCGCCCATTGGGGTTCAACAGCGATGGCAGGTAATGAAACAGCTGCTCCACCGACTCTTTTCCAAGCAGCGAAAAATTGCAGCACACCGTGTCCGCTGTCCGACCCATAGTTGCGGACGTCAGTTCATCGTAGCTGGCAACCGAAAATTCACCACCGAGCCGGATAGCCTCGTCGATCAGGGCCGGTATCGCATCAACCCCCCTGGCTTGGATGCCAAGGCGGACCAGTTCGCGCACCAACCAACCCTCGCCGCAGCCAATGTCGAGCACGGTGTTGGGCTGGGTAGCGACTATCGCCGAGACGATTGCCGCGTCAGTGGCCAGGATACGGCTGCTTATCTGCCGGTTGCGAATGGCCTCGATCCAGGGCATTGCGTTCTGATTCCAGCAGGCCAGAATTCGTTGCTCGGTATTCAGCGCAATCCCCTAATCAATTCATATGCCGAAGGTCCGCACTTCGCTCACCGGATCGTCGTGACGCTGGCGCAGCGTGACGCCGGCCGCCAGCGGGATCGATGCGCCGGCTCGCGCAAACAAGGGCAGTGTCGACAGGGGCGCGGCGACCGTGTGGGCCTGACCGGCTTCGAAGCGTGCGCCGGTGTGGAAGTCAAACCAGGCTTTTGGTCCTTCGGGCAGGTAGACGGTGCGTGAGCTAGCGCCCGGTTGCACTACCGGCGCCACCAGCAGCGCGTCGCCGAGCATGAAATCGTCACAGTCGGCGAAACAACGCGTGTCATCCGGGAAGTCGTAGAAGGTCGGGCGGATGATGGGTTGGTGCAACGCGTGCGCGCGCTCGAACAGTGACCACAGATACGGCATCAGTGTGTAGCGCAGCCGGATCGCCGCGGCCACATCGGCCGTGACCGCCGGGTGCAGCCAGGGCACGTTATTGCTGCCGTCGGCCTTCCAGGAGTTCATCACCATGCGTGGATTCAGGCAGCAGGACTGGACCCAGCGCAAGAACAGTTCCGCGTCCGGCGACGGACCGGCAAAGCCGCCCACGTCATGGCCCACATTGAACATGCCCGACAACGACATCTGCAGACCGGTGCGTAGGTTCCAGCGCAAGGTTTCCCAACTGGTGGTGTTGTCGCCGGTCCAGGTTTGCGCGTAACGTTGCAGCCCCGGCGGGCCACCACGCGTGACGGTGAATACTTCCCGGCCCGGCCACTGCGCGGCCTGGGCTTCAAAAGTTGCACGCGTCATCAGCAGCGCATGCAAGGGACGTGCGCGGTGCATCGGAATCGATTCACCAAATCCGTGGCAGGCGGCGCCATCGTCCATGATCGCGTATTCATTGTTGTCGTTCCAGCCGGCGTCGATGCCATAGTCCAATACCTGTGTGCGCAGGTTTTCCTGCCACCAGGCCACTACCGCCGGATGCGTAAAGTCGAGATGGGAACCCACACCATCCCAGAACTGCTCGACTACCGGCTGCCCGGTGGACACGTCATGCACAAAGCCGCCCTGCGCACGCACCGCTTCGAACGCCGGGTGGTCGTCCAGCAGGCAGGGTTTTATATTCGCCACCAGCTGCATGCCGGCGGCGTGGAACCTGGCATTTAGTGTTTTGGGATCGGGGAACTTGCCGGTGTTCCAGGTAAATACGTAACGGCGCTTGCCGCGCGACGAGTAGCCCGAACCGTAATGGAACGACGAACAGGGTATGCCTTCGGCCTCGATGCGCGTAATAAACGCGTCGAGCTGGTCTTGCGCGTCGGGTGCATCGGCCAGTCCCATCGCGGTTTGGGCAAATCCGAGCGACCAGCGTGGCGGCAAATGCGTGCCGCCGATCAGGCGCACGAATTGTGCGATCACCTCGCCGGGGCTGGACCCGACCATCAGGTAATAGTCCAGGTCGCCGTCATCGATCTCCACGTAACGGAACAGGTCGTGGTAATTGTCGTGTTCGCAACCCAGGTCGAAGGTGCAGGCCGACAAGGTGTCGTAGTAGATGCCCCACCATTGGCCGGTGGCTGCACGGGTCAATACAAAAGGCCAGTGTTTGTACAGCGGGTCGCCACGTTGCGGGTCGTAACCCAGCGCGTCGAGCGCCAGTGTGCGCAGGCGCCGGCCATGCAGGTCCAGCGGCCCGGTTTTGTCACCCAACCCGTAATAAGACTCGGCCCGGTCGCGCTGCAGGTAATGCCGGATGGCGCCGCTGCGCTTGGACGCGAAATACGAGGACGTAGCGCGGTCGCTGAGGAGCGCGCGACCCTGGCTGTCGTGCCATGACAGCGTCAGCGGCTCTTCACGCAGCGTCACCGAGAGCGCGCGGGTGCGCAGCGTCAGGTGTCCGTCGGTCCGGCTGATTTGCGCGACCGGGCGACCGAAGCCACTGTCGTCGTCGCGTATTCTCCCGCTCCAGGCGACATCCTGACCAACGAGCGGCGCGATAGCCCAGGTGCGCGGCTCCCGGTAGCCTCCCGCGGGCTTGTAACGCACGCGAACCATTGAATGTTCGAGTACCTGAATGCTGAAGCCAGCGCCATCGTCGAGCGACAAATCAACCCCGTGTTCGTGCACGGTGGAAATGCCGGCGCGGACCAAAGGTTTCATCGGTTTACAGCCGCTGGCCGTTGTTGTCGAAGCAATGCAGGTGTTGTGAGGGCAGGGCAAGACGGATCGTGTCACCACCCGCCGTCGTGGTCTGCCCCTTGCAGACCAACACGAACGGCGTGTCGGCGCCCACCCTTCCAATCAGCAGGCAGGTGGAGCCAAGCTGCTCGACTTGCGACACCTTCATCTGGATTGGGCCATCGGCAACAATCTGCGCGTGTTCCGGGCGCAGGCCAATGGTGTGGGTTCCGGCTGGTACCAACGCTTTGATGCCCTGATGCGAAGGCAGCAAAGCGATCGGCAGAAAATTCATGCGCGGGCTGCCGATGAAACCAGCCACGAACTTATTCATCGGCCGGTTGTACAACTCCAGCGGCGCACCAACCTGCTCGATCCGGCCGGCGCGCAACACCACAATCTTGTCGGCCATCGTCATCGCCTCGACCTGGTCGTGTGTCACATAGACCATGGTCGCGCCGAGCCGGGCATGTAAATCGCGAATCTCGGCGCGCATCGATACCCGCAACTCGGCGTCCAGGTTGGACAACGGTTCATCAAACAGGAAAAGTTTGGGTTCACGCACAATCGCGCGGCCAATCGCAACCCGCTGGCGCTGGCCGCCCGACAACTGGGTCGGCTTGCGCTGCAGCAGTTCACCCAGGCGCAACAGCGTTGCAGCCGCGCCGACC
>JANNGR010000025.1:0-7254 GCA_031403955.1 Betaproteobacteria bacterium | reverse complement strand
GTCTCGGCGGTTTTTTCGGGCTGGTTCAGGTAACCCATGAACACATTGGGACCACGCACCAGCAGTTCGCCGGTCTGCGCGTCCACCCGCACCTGCACGCCTTCGGAGGCCGGTCCTATGGTGCCGGGCTTGATGCGGTCCGGCGTCGAGAAGGTGCCCAACGCGCATGATTCGGTTTGCCCCCAGCCCTCGAGCATCGGAACACCCAGCGACAGATACCAGCGGATCAACTCCGGCGAGATTGGCGCGGCACCGGTCAGTAATACGCGGGCGCGGTGGATGCCGATCATCTTGCGCACGTTGTCAAGCGCCAGCCAGCCCGCCAGCGCGTACTGGAGTTTGAGCAGGTCGCCGACTGGCTGGCGCGCGAGTATGCGCTCGGCAATCCGGCCGCCAACGCCGATCGACCATGCGTACGCCAGTTGCTGGATTTTCGACGCCTCCTTGACCGCGATAACCACGCCGGAATAGAACTTCTCCCATACCCGCGGCACGGCAAAAAATATGGTCGGCGCGATTTCGCGCACGTTTTCCGGCACGGTGTCGGGGTTCTCGACGAAGTTCAGCACCGAGCCGCTGTAGATCGACGTGTAGGCGCCGATCAGCCGTTCGGCGATATGGCACAAGGGCAGGAAACACATACGCTCGTCTTCGTCGCTCTGCGGCAGGCCGATGTTGGCCTGGCGCGTGCTGTAGACCAGGCCGGCGTGGCTGTGCATGGCACCTTTGGGGCGCCCGGTGGTGCCGGAGGTGTAGACCAGTATCGCCAGGTCCGATGGCCCGCGGCTATTCAGGCGGCGCTCGAATTCGCCTGGGTGGGCGGCGTCGAACGCGCGCCCGCGCTGGCGCAACTGCTCAAGGCTCAGCGTTTGCGGGTCCTGGAAATGGTGCAGGCCCTCCATGTCGAAGACCACGATCCACTGCAACAGCGGCAGCAACTCGCGCACCTCCAGCACCTTGTCGAGCTGCTCTTCGTCCTCCACGAAAATCACACGCGTCGACGAGTCGGCGCACAGGTAGCGCACCTGGTCAATACTGTCGGTCGGATAGATTCCGTTGGACACCCCGCCGGCGGTCAATACGCCCAGATCGGCAATCATCCACTCCAGCACCGTGTTGGACTGTATCGCCGCGCAGTCGCCGCTTTGCAGGCCCAGCGACGCCAGACCCATGGCCACTTCGCGTATCGCCACGCTGGCGCGTCGCCAGCTCCAGGACTGCCAGATGCCCAGCTTCTTTTCGCGCATCCAGACTTTGTCGCCACGCTCGCGCACGGCATTCCAGAACATGTGCGATATGGTGTCGCCAGCCATCTGCACTTCGGTGTGGCGCTGATACACGGCAAGGGTCCAGAGATTGCTCACAACATGCTCCTCATCTCCATGTCTTCTTCTTTTTCCAGCGCCGCTCGCCGCGCATGCCGTCTTCCTTCATGCCGAGGTAGAACTCCTTTATGTCTTCTTTCTCGCGCAATTTGGCGCAGGTGTCTTCCATCACGATGCGGCCGTTCTCCAGCACGTAACCGTAGTCCGCCGCGTTCAGGGCCATGTTGGCGTTTTGCTCGACCAGCAATATCGTGGTGCCGCGCTCGCGGTTGATGCGCACCACGATCTCGAATATCTCCCGGGTCAGCTTCGGGCTCAGGCCCAGGCTGGGTTCATCGAGCAGGATCAGGTGCGGGCTGGCCATCAAGGCGCGGGAGATCGACAACATCTGTTGCTGCCCGCCCGACAACAGCCCCGCGTCCTGGCTGGTGCGCTCTCTCAGGATCGGGAAATAGCTGAATACCGACTCCATGTCTTTGGCCACGCCATCGCGGTCGTTGCGGGTGTAGGCACCCATCAGCAGGTTGTCGCGCACGCTGAGCAGCGGGAACATCTCGCGCCCTTCCGGCACATGGCTCAGGCCCTGCTGCACGATGAAGGCCGGGTCTTTGGCGGTTATGTCCTCGCCCTTGAACTCGATCGAACCCTTGCGCGGATCGATGATGCCCGATATGGTCTTCAGAATGGTTGTCTTGCCGGCGCCATTGGAACCCAGCACGGTACCGATCTCGCCCCGGCGCACCTGCAGGCTGACGCCGCGGATGGCGCGGATCGGGCCGTAAGCGCTCTCTACGTTTAGCAGCTTGAGCACCGGCTGGTCGCTCATCGGCACCGGCGAACTGCTCATGCCTTCCTCCTGAGCGAAGTCACGTCGTCGACCGAACCGAGGTAAGCCTCGATCACGCCCGGGTCGCTCTGGACCTCGCGCGGCGTGCCCATGGCCAACACCGCGCCCTGGTTCATCGCCACCACCCGGTCCGACACCTTGGACACCAGGCTCATGTCGTGTTCCACCATCAGCACGGTGATGCCGAGATCGTTCTTGATATCGGCGATCCAGAACGCCATGTCGCCGGTCTCCTCGACGTTCAAGCCGGAAGACGGCTCATCGAGCAACAGCAAGCTGGGTTCGGTGCACAAGGCGCGGCCCAACTCGACCACTTTGCGAACGCCATACGGCAATCCGGCGACCATCACGTCACGGTAGTGCTGTAAATCCAGGAAGTCGATCACCTTCTCGGCCTTCTCGCGCGCCTCAATCTCGGCCGCCATCGTCTTGCGGGTGAAAAACAGCTCGCTCCAGAAGCCGGTCTTGCGATGGGTATGGCCGCCGATCAGCAGGTTATGCAAAACCGAGGCATGTTCGAACAACTCGATGTTCTGGAACGTCCGGGCAATGCCCAGGGCGGCTATGTTGTGCGGCGGCTCGTCGGTCAGCTTCTTGCCGCGGAATTCAATCTCACCGGTGGTCGGTGTGTAGATGCGGCTGATCAGGTTGAACACCGTGGTCTTGCCCGCGCCATTGGGACCAATCAGGGTAAAAACCTCGCCGGCGCGTACATCAAAACTTACCTGGTCCACCGCCAGCACGCCGCCGAAGCGCAGGCTCAGGTTTTTCGCCGAAAGCAGGGCTTCGCTCATCTGAGCCGGTCCGATTTTTGAAACGACTTTTGCCGCTTGAACATGCCTTTGCGGTAAAACGGAAAGGTCTGCAGATAGGTCCGCACCTTTAGCCAGCGGCCGTACAAGCCGAGCGGCTCAAACAGCACAAACCCGATCAACACCACGCCGTACACCAGGCCTTGCAACCCCGGTGCCTGGCCCACCACCGCTGGCAGGTAGTCCTTGGTCTGGGCAATCAGTTGCGGCATCGAGATCAAGAAGATCGCTCCCAAAAACGCGCCATGTACCGACCCCAGGCCACCGATGACGACCATCAACAACAGGTCGATCGACTGCAGGATATTGAACTGGTCGGGCGAAATGAACTGGAGCTTGTGCGCATACAGGGCGCCGGCAATACCGGCCAACGCGGCCGAGATGGCGAACGACAAAGTCTTGTAATGCGCCAGATTGATGCCCATGCTCTGGGCTGAAATCTCGGAGTCGCGGATCGCCACAAAAGCCCGCCCGGTGGACGAACGCAGCAGGTTCAGGATTCCGAGCGTGGCCGCCACGGCAATCACCAGACATAACAGGTAGAACTCCTCGCCGGAATTCAACTGCCAGCCAAAAATATTCGGCGCCTTGATGTGGATACCCGAGTTGCCGCCGGTGACCGACTCCCAGCGCGCAAAAACTTCTTCGACGATAAAGCCGAAGGCGATGGTGGCAATGCCCAGGTAAATGCCCTTGACCCGCAGGGCCGGCAACCCCACCACCACACCCACGGCAGCCGACAACAAGCCGGCCAGCGCCAGCGCGAATGGAAAAGGCAGCCCCATATTCGTAAACACCGCCTGGGTATACGCACCCACGCCCAGGAACGCAGCATGGCCGATCGAGAATTGCCCGGTAAAGCCGGCCAGCAGCATCAGGCCCAGCCCGGCAATGGCATAAATCAGGATGAAGGTGAGCTGCGCCAGCCAGTATTCGGGCACGACCCAGGGCGCGGCCAGCAACAACAGCAGCAGCAGGCCGTACCAGAACACCTGCCCGGCGTGTTTGGCCAGGCGGATGTCCTGCGCGTAATCGGTTTTGAAAATGAAGCGCATGGTGAACCTGTTGTCAGACCTTTTTGCGCAACGTTTCGCCAAACAGGCCGTTGGGTTTGACCATCAGCATGACCAGCACCACCACGTAAGCCGCCACGTCCTTGACGCCATCGGGCGCGTAGAAACCGGCCAGCGATTCAACGCTGCCGATGATCAAGCCGCCGACGATGGCACCCGGCAGGCTGCCAAAGCCGCCCACCACGGCAGCCGGAAAGGCCTTCAGGCCAATGAATCCCATATTGGCGTGCACAAAGGTGATCGGTGCCAGCAACAGGCCGGCGACCGCCGCCACCGCCGCGGCCAGGCCCCAGACCAGTCCGTTGATGCGTTTCACCGGAATGCCCATGTAGTACGCGGCCAACTGGTTTTGCGATTGGGCCTGCATGGCGATGCCCAGCTTGCTGTACTTGAACAGCGTGTACAGCAGCGCGCACAACGCGGCGGTGGCAGCAATCACCACCATCTGCTCCAGGTTGATTACCAGAGCGCCCAGTTTCCAGATCTGGTCCTTGTAGGGTACCGGCATGGTGTGGGTTTCGGTGCCGATGCCCGGAATCATGGTGATCAGGCCACGCGCCACGTAGCCGATGCCGATTGTCAACATCACGATCGAAAACGCCGGCTGGCCGAGGATCGGGCGAATCACCACACGCTCCAGCAGGAAACCAAACAGGCCCATGGCGACAATCGAAGCGAGCACCGCCAGCCAGAACGGAAAGCCCAATATGGTCATGCTGGCCAGGCCGCCAAAAGCGCCCAGCATCATCAGTTCACCCTGGGCAAAACTGACCGTCTCGGTGGCCTTGTAAATCAGCACAAAGCCCAGCGCGATCAGGCCGTAGATGCAGCCCTGCGCAATGCCGCCGATCACCAGTTGAAGAAATTGCACGTTGTCCCCGCTCGTTCTTCGTTCTGTTTATAGCTGCTTTGCCGCCAATCACCTTTAGGGTTCTCCCCGATAGCTGGCGGAGTTTTGAGGACAAACCGAGAGAGCTGTCGTAACCCATTGGGTCACAACCCAATTCTCAAAAATGTAAAGCCTCAACGGTGTTTTCAATTAGCCGGGGTGTAAGGTTTCAATTGGCCGGAAGCAAAGCCCATCAGTGCCGACGCCGTGCCGGCAATCGCGCCGTGCCGGTCCAACGCCAACACAGCGGTCGATGGCACCACCAGGCCGAGGAAGCCAAAGTCAGCCAGCATCCTGTCACCCCTCAAACTACGGATGCAGTTGCCGGATAGGGCCCACGGCCGTGGCCGTGACAACAGCACGGGTCTACGCCCCTGGTTTGGCCGTACGCCAACCGGCAGGCCATCAATCTGGCCTTGCGTACCGGAGGATTTGATCGACCTGTCAATTAATCTTCGATGACAATGCTATCATCGGCAATAGCATGAAATTGCGGGCTGTGCTTGATACCAATGTGCTGGTTGCGGCTTTTATGAGCCGCAGCGGCGCTTCCTTTGCTTTGCTCGATTTGGTCATGGATCGGCGCTTTGCTTTATTGGCATCGCCAGCTTTGTGGCTGGAGTATGAAGCTGTTCTGAAGCGGCCCGAGATCGCGAAAATACACCGATTGAATCGGCGGGATATTGATGACGCGCTGAATGCCCTTTGCGCCCAGGTTCAGCCTGTCAAGGCCTATTATTTGTGGCGGCCACAGTTGCGGGATCCGAATGATGAGATGGTGCTGGAGGCGGCAATCAATGGTGGTGCGACGCACTTGGTCACCTTCAACTTGCGAGATTTTGATCCGCCATTGCAACGCCATCGGCAATCAATTGCAAGGCGTATGGGTCCTCGCACTTGTACACCGTCGGATTTTTTGAAACTTCTGGAGAAAACATAATGAGCCAAGTCGCATTGCGTTTGCCCGATTCCCTGCACCAGTACGCCAAGCAAATGGCGGCGCAGGACGATGCCTCCCTCAATCAATTCATCGTGATGGCGGTGGCCGAGAAAATTTCAGCGTTTCGCACAGAAGCGTTTTTTCAGGAACGTGCCGCATTAAGCAGCCGTGAAAAATTTGACCGCGTGCGGGCCAAAGTGCGCGACATAGAACCGGGAGCGGGCGATTCAAGATAGTCGATAAGCCGAAGAAGCCAGCTCCATTTGCTTCAAGTGCAGCCTGATCCGCTCCAAAAACTGCAACCAAGCAGGGCCCCGGAGACGGCGTGCCGCACGGCGCATTAGTGAAGCGGTTGTGGGCTGGACCTGGCCTGCGGTCACTGCGGATTCGGCGGCGACCGGCTTGCAGCGAAAACGGCCGTCAGGCATTGGTTGCCAGACCGGTCGGTCTGGCCCAGGAACTTACTGGCATGGCAGCGTGCCCGCGGCATCGGGTTCTCGCGCACGCCATCGCGCAACACAGCTCCGAGAGGGCGGTGTGCTTGATCCGGTAGTCAGTGAGACTGCTGAGCGAACGCCTCGAGCTGGTCGATGCAGGTGTTCCAGCCTTCGAAGAACCCCATCTCGTCATGGCGATCTCTCGTCGCTTTGTCCGGGTGCATCACGGTGGCGACGTAGCGCGTGCCTTCGCCTTCGTCGGCCATCGAAACGACGGCCGTGAATGCGAGCCAGGGGGTGGCGGGTCGCCACCCTTCGGTCAGTAGCGACGTGAACACGATCCGGGCCTGCGCAATTACCTCCAGGAAGCAACCGGGGTTGTCGCTGGTGCCGCCGTCGGGGCCCTGCATGAAGGTGTAAAACGCCCCACCCGGGCGGAGGTCGAATGCTCGCACCTCTGTTGTCCACGGCTTGGGGCACCACCATTCCTTCAGCAGAGTGGGGTCGGCCCACGCCTTCCACAGCTTGGCCCGCGGAGCGCGGACGAGGCGAGAGATGACTAGATCAGATTGATCAACGTTAACGGTGGTCTCATTTTTCACTGGGCAGGTCCTCCTGATGAAACTTTTCGACAAAGGCTGACATTCGGTCGGTTCGCGCTTCCCAAGTCGCACGCTGCTTGGCCATCCACTGCTCCGCGCGCGAGAGTGTCTTGGGCCTGAGTTCGCAGGTCCGTACTCGCCCAACCTTGTTCGAGCGGATCAGACCGCTGCGCTCCAGCACGGAAAGATGCTTCATGAAGGACGGCAGCGCCATCGCAAAGGGTGCGGCCAGCGCCGAAACCGACGCCGGCCCCCTTCCAAGCACGCCTACGATCGCGCGGCGCGTGGGATCAGCCAGAGCGTAGAACACTTCCGACAGGTAAGCGTAT
>JANNGR010000024.1:0-26780 GCA_031403955.1 Betaproteobacteria bacterium | reverse complement strand
CATGAAGGCCTCGGTGCCCGGGTACATCACGGCCTGCACCACCCCGATCTCATGTACCGCTGCATCCAGCACGTAGCCGTCCATGTTGTACTGCAGACCTTTCACCGGTTGTTCCAGTAGCATCCGGTGGGCGGTTCCCGCCGCCGGCAGGCGTCGGCGCGCGACCTCCTCAAACGGCTCCACCAGGTGGCGTATGACCCATAACTCCCATCGGCCGAAACGGGTGTGCGCTTGCAGTTCGGCCCGGTTTGCAACCGTGGTAGCCAGAACCGAAAAGGCCGCCTTGACCGGTTTGACAAATTGGGGGTAAGTCAAACCCTCGGGAGCTGGCTCACCATACGCCGCATCGAGCGCGGAAAACGGCAGGTTGGCCTCGGGACAAACTTGTTCCAACACGCGCCTTGCGTGCAGTTTGTGCTGGCAGGCCAGAATTGCCACGACCGGCGTTCCCGGCCACCCCATGCGCTCGGCCAACAACGCGGCGGCAAGGGCGCCAAACTGCTCGTGATTCGAGATCACCGCCTGCCAGCCCGAGCGGCGCGAGCGGCGTTGCAACCGGTCTACAAACCGCTCCATGTTGAACCAAGCCAGCCGGGTGTTGCTGGGAAAGGAAAACAGGTCAAAACCTTCGCTGTCAAAGCGGAAGTGTTTTTCCAAGCGGGCGAACCCGTTGAGATCCCAATCGTAATTGAACAGGACCAGTGTGCGGCCGGCGGCTTCAGCGCGCGCTGTCATTGAGCGACCAGTCATAGTCCAGATGGTTGATCGCTACCGTACCCGACCTGAGCTTTTCGCGGTCCACCGGTGCGTCGGCCAGTTGGTCGGCATACCGGGCAAGCAGGTCTTCGATCTTGCGCATACCCTTGTGCCCCTTTTCGAAGTCTTCCCTGAACCATTTGAAGATGGAACTGATTTCCGCCTTGCCGTTGGCAAACCGGTTGCGCGTGCGGTCGCCCATGAAACGTGCCATGCCGTCGTCCAGTTGGGCGTCCAGGCGAGCCGCGGTAAACGCCTCCGGTCGCAATGCCGGGCAGCCGATCGAAGCACAGTTCACGGCGCCGTGCAACCGTGGATCAGCGTATTTCGGCCGAAGCTGTTCATGTTCTATCCAGTCCAGGTAACGCTCTTCACCCAACAGCGAGAAGAATTTCTTTCTCCAGGGGCTCTGAATCAGGTTGCCCAAATCCTTGATCGACTTCAAGTCCGGGTATTTGGTGAGAATCAGCTCCACCGTGAAGCCGTTGTAGGCATTGATCAGAAACGCCATTTGTTGCTCGGGCGAGAATGCGGCAAAGGTCGCCGACGACACCGCTGACCATTCAGCCAGCACTTTTTTCAGGTTCCCGCGATCAGCCGCCAGACCGTTGTAATCAACACGCGACTGCTTGTTGTCGGGTAGCCACCGTACATGCTTTTTCAGCAATACGTCCCATGCCGCATAACCGTGGTCAAGGCCCGTCGGCTGAGCCCAGGCAATACCAGCCACAAGTGGTGTGAATAGGCCACTGGCGCAGGCCAGCATCTGGCGTCTGTTCATGGTTGGTTTATCTCCGCTTCCAGTCATGGTATTTGCGCACCCATTCCAGCAGCCGGACCGGCTGGTGCGCCCGCTTCCATTCACCGGCGGCGTATTTGTTGGCCTCTGACAGAGTCGGATAGGTATGGATGGTTCCGAGAATCTTGTTCATGCCCAGGCCGTGTTTCATTGCCAGCACGTACTCGGCCAACAAATCGCCGGCATGGACTCCCACAATGGTGACGCCCAGAATCCGATCCTTGCCGGGCACGGTCAGCACCTTGACGAAGCCGTGTGCTTCGCTGTCCGCAATCGCACGGTCGAGATCGTCGATGCCGTATTTCACCACTTCATAGGCAATACCCTGCTCTCTGGCTTCCTGCTCGTTCAGTCCGACGCGGGCAACTTCAGGGTCAATAAACGTAGTCCAGGGAATGACCGAATAGTCGGCCTTGAATTTCCTGAAATCACCAAACAGAGCATTGACCGCGGCGTACCAGGCCTGGTGCGCGGCAGTGTGGGTGAACTGGTAGGGCCCTGCCACATCGCCCGCCGCGTAAATGTTGGGATAAATGGTTTGCAGGTATTCATTGGTCTCAACGGTTTTTTGCGCGGGAATGCCCAAGTCCTCCAGACCATAACCCGACAGGCGCGCCACCCGGCCAACGGCGCAAATCAAGGCATCGAACTCGATGCGCTGTTCACGCCCCTGGTGCTCCACGATGATCGACTTGGCTTGGTCCGATTTTTCGCAGCGCAGCGCTTTGTGTCCGGTCAGCACCTTGACGCCATCGGCTTGCAACGACGCGCGTGCCAGCGCCGACACTTCTTCGTCTTCACGCAGCATGATGCGCGGCGCCATTTCCACCTGGGTCACTTCCGAACCGAGCCGCGCAAATGCCTGCGCCAGCTCACAGCCGATCGGTCCGCCGCCCAGAACCACCATGCGTCTGGGTATCTCGTCAAGTTTGGCAAACTCGTCCCACAACGTATCGCTTGTCACGTATCCAACCGAATCGATGCCGGGCAGCGGAGGTACAAACGGGCGTGCGCCGGCCGCGATCACGATGGCGCGGGTGGTAAGCGTTCGCTTGCCGCCATCATTCAACGCAACTTCCACCGTCCATGGGTTGACGATTTTGGCGTAACCCAACAACACTTCCACACCCAGACCAGTGAATCGCTGCACGCTGTCATGCGGGGCAATCTCGGCAATCACCTTGTGTATACGTCCCATAACCTCGCGAAAACTGAAACTGGTGGTGGAACTGGCCAGCCCGTATTTCGCGGAGTGTTGAATCTGATGGCGCAACTTAGCTGACCTGATCAGCGCCTTGCTCGGCACACAACCGAAGTTCAGGCAGTCGCCGCCCATCTTGTGCGCTTCCACTAGCGTTACCCGGGATTTGACGGCTGCGCCGATCAGGGCGGTGACCAGGCCACCGGCGCCGGCGCCGATCACCAGCAGGTTGCGGTCGAACGTCTTGGGGCGTACCGTCTTCCAGCGTGCATAGACCTTTTGCCGCTTTACGGCGTTCACGATTTTCTTGGTGACCAGCGGAAAAATGCCCAGCAGCACAAACGCTCCGAGCAGTCCGGGCGACAGGACGGAGCGCAGCGAATCGATCTTGGCGATCTCGGTGCCGGCGTAGACATAGGCCACTGTTCCGGCGAACATGCCGACCTGGCTGACCCAATAAAATGTCCATGTCTTCATGCGCGTCAAACCCATCAGCAGATTCAACGCAAAGAACGGAATGGCGGGAATCAGCCGCAGCGTAAAAAGGTAGAAAGCGCCTTCTTTGTCGACGCCTTTGTTGACCTCGACCAGCTTTCGTCCAAAGCGTTTTTCTATTACGTCGCGCAGAATTGTGCGGGCCGCCAGCATGGCGAGTGTGGCACCCAGCGTTGACGCGAACGAAACCACGACGGTGCCCCATACCAGGCCGAAACTGGCCCCCGACGCCAGCGTCATGATCGCCGCTCCCGGTAGAGACAACGCAGTGACGGCGACATACACCACAAAGAAAATCAACGTTACCAGCGCGGGGTGTTGTTGGTAATAACCGGTGAAGTTTTGCTGGCTTTGTTTGATATAGGCCAGGCTGAAAAAGTGGCCAAGATCGAACGCAACAAATGTGATGATGCCCAGAACCAGCAAGCTCAGGATGAAGATTTTTTTCAGGGTCAAGGGAGGGTTCCAGCTTTCGATGCCTCGTGGTGCTTTGCGCGCATGCGTGGCGCTCGCATGCACAGTCGCTGAGTTGCCCGGATTCTTACATGGTTCACCGGTTCAGCCATCGGCGAAAGCTGACTTCAGTTGTGTCGCCTGGGCCAGCGTTTGCTCGTAGCCGGCACGAATCACCTGTTCTCGAAACGTCTGGCTCATGCTCACGTAGTAACTGAACTCCGGGTGCAGGGTGAATGTGGCCGCGCGCGCCTCTGGCTCGGTAAGGGCGCGCTTGCGCAGATCGCCGGCGCGGAAATGTTCCGAGCCGGCGGGGGCCTTGGCCTCGTAGGCTGAAACATCCACCGCGAGGACTCGCTTGGCGCCCAACGCCTGTGCCAGGCGAACCGGCATGGGCGTACCGAGATCAGGGTCCACGTAAGGCAGGCCGCGAATGCGAACTGGAGCAAGCGTGCCTTCGATGGCACAGGAAGCCTGGATCGCCACGCCCGGGTTGCCGCGCGTGAAGGCGACGACCTCGCGTGATTCCTGTTGCATAGCCACCACCGCCATGGCGATCGGCAACCGTTCCAGCGCGCGCCGGTCGAGCAATTCATTGACCATGCCGACCAGGCCCTGCGCGCTGAGTTTGCCGCTGCCGGGAGCGAACAAGTTTGGACGAACCACGGCCAACATGCTGAATTCAATCGCCAACTTTTCGATTACCTGGGTCGTGATGCCACCCGCATAAAGACTTCCAATTAGCGAACCGATCGATGCACCGACTACCAGGTCCGGCCGCAATCCGATCTCGGTCAGAGCTTTCAGCACACCCACATGGGCGAAACCGCGAGGTCCGCCGGAACTTAAAACCCAAGCGGTACGAATCGGATGGCCAAGCGGCCCCGCGGCAGGTGCATTGGCACCATCGTGGTCGATGTCCTGCAGCCATCCGCAGCCGCCCAGCCAGGCAATCGGCGCGGCGATCAACGGTGCAACCAGATTGCGACGACGCATGATTTTCATGGGGCCAGGGTCAGGTCGCCAACATACGCCAGGCTGTGGCCGCGGGTGTTGTCGGAGTCGGCCCCGACCAGCAGCGCCACGAGAGGCGGCACGGTCGAGGCTTCGTGTCCGAAAGCGCGCAGAAAGTCGGCGGCCAGATTGCGCCGATGCGTGATCCACTGGCCCACGCGCGGTTCACCGCTACTGGCCACCAGGTAACGTACCCGAGGGCTAAAGGCGTTGGCCAGCGCGGCGCCTTCGGGCAGTCGCCGATCCCAGATGTAACACAGCGTGGCACTTGGCAATGACTCGCCTGAGATTGCTCGGGCCAAGCGAAGCCGGGTGGCCTCGGTCAGGCTCAGGCGGTCCAGCGGCATGTCGAATAACGCGCACACCTTGACTGGCGCGTCGTCGCCTTGTTTGCTGGTCAAGTCACTGGCCGGCAATCCGCGCTCCAATTGCCAGCTCCAGCGCAAGACTGGGTTGGGCCCGAGACGGGTGTGGCGGGTGTCAAACACAAGGTTGCCGTAGGAAGCGTCGGCTTGCAGCCGCAGCACCCGGCGGCCGTCCATTGCCACGATAGCGAATTCGGTAATGGGTTCCGTCTGCCGGGGCAACCCGGCCACCCGCCAACCAGGGCCCACCGGGCCAGGCGCCATGGCCGAGAACGCTGGCACGGCCGCCTGAGGCCCGGGCTGCGAAGCCGACTGGGCGGTTGCCATGCCGGCCAACAGGAACACGACGCAGGCGAAAAGACGCACCAGCCCGCAATTAGCCTGCATGCCACGCGCCGCCACAAAGGTCTGTTGAGACAAGCCCATTCATGGAGTATCTATGAGTCTTGCAACCATGGTCAAACCCCGGTCGCGGCGGGATTTACTACGTATCGCGTCGCCACCAATCATCACGGCAAAGTCATGCAACTGCCTTGGAAGCGCCACAAAGCCGTCACCAAATACAGGCAACATCCGGGCGTATCCATAAGAACAACGCGTCCAGGCACATCAGGGAATAAGACATGAACGAAATGCCCACACCCGCGCACCCTTTATCTGCTGGCTTTTTGATGATGAGTGCCGCTTTCCTCGGTATTCCCGTTGCTGGCAGGCAGGTTCAGCAGCCAGTGCACCAGGCAGCGAACCGGCATGACGCCGGCCGGTTTTCGACGCTATGGGCCCAGCACCTCGACGAAGTCCGCGCCGCGCAGAGATTGCGGTTCAGCATTTTTTCGGGTGAAATGGGCGCCCGCCTGGAATCCTCCACCAACGCGGCCTACCCGGAACATGACATTGACCTGTTCGACGACTACTGTGAGCACCTGCTGGTGCGCGACCAGGTCTCGCAGCAGGTGGTTGGCACCTACCGGGTACTCACGCCGGCCCAGGCCAAACGCATCGGGTCCACCTATACCGATACTGAATTTGACTTGACCCGTTTGCGCGGCATGCGCGAACGCATGGTCGAGTTGGGCCGTAGTTGTGTACACCGGGACTATCGCCACGGAGGTGTAATCATGGCGCTGGGCGACGCCCTGTTCAAGTTCATGCTGCGCAACCAGTTTGAAACCATGATTGGTTGCGCCAGTATTCCGATGTTCCACAACGGTGTGGTCGGTGGCCACGCCGCGGCCAGCATCTGGAGCCGCCTGCGCAAAACCCACCTGGCAGCGTTTGAACACCAGGTGTTTGCGCGCCGTCCGCTGCCGCTCGCGCGGCTCGACGCAACGCTGGAGGTTGATGCACCCGCACTCATCAAGGGATACCTTCGCCTGGGGGCCAAAGTGCTGGGCCCGCCGGCCTGGGATCCGGCGTTCAATTCGGCCGATTTACCCATCATGGCCCGGCTTGAAGACTTGCCAGCAAGGTACCGCAAACATTTCCTCGGCACGTGATGCGCACCACCTTTGGCACGCTGGAGTTCCTGGAGACTTTGGCCGCGCGCGGCAGCGTCGATGATGCCCATCAAATCGGTGACGAGGCAGGGTTCAAACGGTATCGCGCGATATTCATCTCCGACTTGCACCTGGGCACACCGGGTTGCCAGGCCGGCGCGTTGATGGATTTCATGCGCTCCCATCCGAGCGACTACCTGTACCTGGTGGGCGACATTGTTGACGGTTGGCAATTGCGCCGCCGGTGGTACTGGCCGCAGGCGCACAACGATGTTGTTCAAAAGCTGCTGCGGCGCGCCCGTAAGGGATGCCAGGTGGTCTACATACCGGGCAACCATGACGAGTTTGCACGCGGCTTCATCGGTCACCAGTTCGGCGGCATTGACGTGTTGGAAGACGCCGTGCACACCACGGCCGATGGACGAAACCTGTGGGTCACCCACGGCGACCATTTCGACGGCGTCATCCAGTGCGCCAAATGGCTGGCTTATCTAGGTGACAACCTGTACGAGTTCACGCTCAGGCTGAATCGTCATCTGAATACCCTGCGGGCCCGCCTGGGACTGCCGTATTGGTCCTTGTCGGCGTATCTCAAACACAAGGTCAAGACAGCGTTGAACTACGTAACCGACTTTGAAGAAGCGGTGGCGGGTGAGGCGCGCCGCCGTGGGCATCAAGGCGTGGTGTGTGGCCACATCCACCGGGCCGAGATGCGCGATATTGGCGGCATCCTGTACTGCAACGATGGAGACTGGGTTGAAAGCCGCACTGCCCTGGTTGAACATTACGACGGGCGGCTTGAAGTTGTTGAGTGGGCGCCGACGCGCGCGCTGGTGAGCCAATCGATTGGTACGCGGGTGGCTACGGCATGAAAATCACCCTGATTGCGTGTTGCATGATGACCTTCGGCAAGCCTGGTACGGCGCGCTGGCAATACCCAGACATGAAGCCCGGTCGCGCGCCTTGGCATTCATCTGGACCGAGGCAAGCCAGCAATTCGCAGGCCATCTGGTACCCGCCCGAGCGCAAGACAGGGCTATGCCAGCCGCCGTTGTGACAGAAAATGTCACGCCACTGTCATAAATATCCCCAACAATCCCGCATCTGTCCGTTACCAACCACCTGCTTGCCGATGTTGTCCCCCGCTAATGCTAACGGGCCGAAAATCTCCGCCCTGGAGACGCCTTTGCTGGACCGGGATCACAGCATCCTGGCCTTCAACGCGCGCGTGCTGGATCTGGCGGGTCGTGCTGAAGTTCCGTTGCTGGAGCGACTGCGCTACCTTTGTATTGTTTCGTCCAATCTCGATGAATTCTTCGAGGTGCGGGGCGAACCGCAGTTGGCAGCCGCGCGCGCCGGTGATCGACGTGGCGCCCATGCGCTGGCGTCGTTCGAGGCATTGGCGCTGACCGCCCATGGGCTGGTATCGCGCCAGTACGCTTTGTACAACGACGCGTTGATGCCCGCATTCGAGAAACAGGGCATCAAGATAGTCTCCCACGGCGATCGCAATCCGGTGCAGCGACGCTGGGTCAAGCAATATTTCGAGCGCGAGGTGCGTCCGCTGTTGTTGCCAGTCGGGCTCGACCCATCGCACCCATTTCCGCAGGTAGCGAACAAGTCGCTCAACTTCATCGTCCGGCTTGGCGGCGTGGACGCGTTTGGCCGTGCCAATGAGATAGCGATAGTCAAGGTGCCGCGTGTACTGCCTCGGCTGATTCGCATGCCGGGGGCGGTGGCCGGTAGCGGCATCCGGCTCATATCGCTGTCCAGCGTCATCCGCGCGCACCTCGGTGAACTTTTCCCGGGGCGTGAGGTTGGCCAGTTCTCGCAATTCCGGCTGACCCGCCATTCGGACCTTGCGGTCGACGAAGACGACGTCAAAAACCTCCGGACTGCCTTGCGCCAGGGCCTGCAGCACCGCCACTACGGGCAGGCGGTGCGGCTCGAGGTATCCGCGGGTTGCTCGGAATATTTGGCCAACTTCCTGCTCGCGCAATTCGATTTGCCAGAGCTGGCCTTGTACCGGGTTCATGGCCCCGTCAACTTGGTGCGCCTGACCCAACTGATCGATCTGGTGGATGCCCCCAGGCTGTGTTTTCCGGTCCACGTGCCGTGTTACCCGACCCAGATAGTTGCCGGCGTGTCGATCTTCGATCAACTCAAGCGTGGTGACATCATCATTCACCAACCATTTGAGAGTTTTGACGGCGTGCTGGATTTTCTGCGCGAGGCGGTACACGATCCGCAGGTACTGGCTATCCGACAAACCATCTATCGCACCGGGTCTGACTCAGCCTTGATGGACCTGCTGCGCGAAGCGGTGCGGCGCGGCAAGGAAGTCATGGTGGTGGTGGAACTCAAGGCGCGTTTCGATGAAGAGGTCAATATCAACTGGGCTGAAATGCTGGAGTCTATCGGCGCCCAGGTGGTGTATGGCGTGGTGGGGCTAAAGACGCATGCCAAGATGATGTTGGTGACACGCCGAGAAGGCAAGCATCTGAGGCGCTACGGGCATTTGTCCACCGGGAATTACAACCTGCGTACCGCGCGTCTTTATACCGATCTGAGCCATCTCACGGCCGACATCGCCTTGACGGCGGATATGGCCAATGTATTTGTCCATCTGGCCAGCCAGAGCAGATTGCCGCGCCTGCACAGTGTCTGGATGGCCCCGTTTCATCTGCATCGCAAGTTCATCCAGAAAATTGACGCCATCGGGGAGTCTGCATTGAGCGGCCGGGGTGGGCGGATCGTCGCAAAAATGAATGCCCTGACCGACGAAACGTTGATTGCGGCCTTGATTCGTGCCGGGCAAAACGGTGCCAGGATTGATCTGATTGTTCGTGGGGCCTGTGTGCTCCCGCCTCGGGTACCGGGTTTTACCGACAACATCCGCGTGCGGTCCATCATTGGCCGGTTCCTGGAGCACACACGGGTGTTTTACTTTCGCGGCGGTGAGACCGAGGAGCTTTATCTGTCCAGCGCGGACTGGATGAACCGCAACATGATGCGCCGGGTTGAGCTGGCGTGGCCGGTAACGGACCCGGCTCAGCGCCAGCGCATTATTGATGAATGCCTGGTGGCCTACCTGCACGATGGCGTGGACGCCTGGGACATGTTGCCCGATGGGCGTTATGCGCGGGTGAAGTCCAAGGCGCGTCGCGCCGGCCAAGGCGCCCAGGCTGCATTGGTCAATCGTTATTCGGGCCGCGAAGCAAAATAGGGCATTGGCGCATGAACCTGGTCCTGTGGCGTCATGCCGAAGCCCACGAGCTGCAAGCGGGTGGAGATGATCTGAACCGCACGCTGACTCCGCGGGGCGAGAAACAGGCCAAACGCATGGGCCAGTGGCTCGATCGCCAACTGCCCGACGGAACGCGTATCTTGGTCAGCCCGGCGCGGCGCACCGAGCAGACCGCGCTGGCGCTGGGCCGTAAATACAAGGTCCGGCCGGAGCTGGCGCCGGATGGCTCGGTGGCCCAGTTGCTCGAGGTGGCGCAGTGGCCGGACGACAAGGCTTGCGTATTGGTAATCGGGCACCAGCCAGCGCTGGGCCAGACCATTTCCCAACTGCTCGGTCTGAACGCTAGCGCCTGCGCGGTAAAGAGAGGCGCCGTTTGGTGGCTACGCAGTCGTGAGCGTGAATCGCGCCTGCAGACGGTGGTGGTGACAGTCCAGTCGCCCGAAGTTCTCTAGTTCAGGTGTTGGCAGGGCGACCGGTCTTGATCGCCGGTACCGCCTGCAGTGCGGCCAGGAACGCAGCTTGCGGCATCGCCGCAAGCGCCTTGATTCCGGCACGCAAAAGCTCACTTTTCTTCACCGGGCTGGATAACCGGCCGGCGCGTTGCTTCAGGTCCTCCAGCACGGTGTACTCAGCCTTGGGAATGGTGAAGCTGTCGCGCACCAGCTTGGGTTTTCTTGCCTTGGCGATTTTTTCAGAAGCCGGCCGGGTCGCGGCTTTGTCCGGTAGTGGCGCGGCGGCTTTGGCAGCCTGGGTAGCAGCTTTCGTAGCTGCCTTCGATGCCGGATTGTTGGCGGCCGGCGCCGGCGTGGCAATCCGGGCTACCGGTAAGCCGGCAGCCGGAGTTTTGGCTGGTTTCGCGGCCATCGGCATCTTCTTCGTTGTGCTCATAAAAACCTTCTTTTGAAAAAACGGTGTATACAGTTTATACGGTTTAAGCGTGGCCGTCAAAGCCCGGCGAAGCGGAACGACCAAGGTGTTTTTTGCCAGGCCAGCACTTCCTCGCGCAGCAGATGCGCTGATTGCGGATAACTGTCTACCCATCCCGCTCGACAGCTCAGCACATAGCCGCTCGCCTGCTTGCCGTCTCTTTCCAACAGCAAACCGGTGTTATCGGGCTCCCGCCTTGCATGGCACAAAATTATGGACAGGCGCAAGGTGAGTAACTGCTGGACGAAAACTTCGTCATCAAAATCGGCATCCAGCTTGCGCAGCTTGCCCCGGTGGCCCAGCACCAACAGACTGAGCCGGTGCAACTCGGCGAGCGCAAAGCCCATCGCGTCAGCGTTGTCGAGAATGTAGGCGCCGTGTTTGTGATAGTCGCTGTGTGAAATCTGGGCACCGATTTCATGCAACTCGGCCGCCCATCGCAGCTTGCGCATGTTGCGCTCACGATCGGCGTCAGACTGGCCCAGCGTCGCCGCCTGGACTTGTTCAAACAAAGCAAGCGCGACTTTGCTGACCCTGCCGCCGTGTGCGGCATCGACGTTGAATTTCGCCCCGAGCCTTTGCACCGACATTGATCGTACATCTTGTCCGCTACCGTTATCGCCCGTCAGGTCACACAACAGGCCATGGCGCAGGCCACCCGTGGCAGCTTGCATCTGGTCGATTTTCAACAAGTCGAACACCGCGCGCAAAATGCTGACCCCGCCACCGATGATGGAACGGCGGTCTTCTTTCAGGCCGTTCAGGCGCAACCGGTCGGCACTTTTAGCCTCGATCAGCTTGTCCAGCAGCCAGTCAAGTCCGGCCTGACTGACCGAGCCCACCGGCCAGCCGCCCGCGGTCAACACGTCACTGACGGCGCCGATGGTGCCCGCCGAGCCGTAGGCGGTGTCCCAGCTCTCACGCCGGTAGGCATTGAGTGCTTCATCAAGTACTGCCTTGGCCGCGATTTCCGCCATCTGGAACGCGTTGGCCGTGAATTGTCCGTCCCTGAAATACCGGGTCGACCATGCAATGCTGCCCACCCGGTACGACTCCATGGTCAGCGGCTCGAACCCCTGGCCCAGAACCAGCTCCGTGGACCGTCCGCCGATGTCCGCCACCAGACGCCGCTCAGTCCCCCGGGGCAGCATTTTCGCCACGCCCTGGTAGATCAGTCGCGCTTCTTCTCGCCCCGATATCACGTCGATCGGAAATCCCAGGATGGCATTCGCACGCGACAGAAAATCGTCCCGGTTGCGCGCCTCACGCAAGGTTTGAGTCGCCACCGCGCGAACCTGGCTCTTTTTGAACCCCGCCAATCGTTCGCCGAAACGCGCCAGGCAATCCCAGCCGCGCTGCATGGCCGCCGCGTTCAGGTTGCGCTCGGTGTCCAAGCCGCTGCCCTGGCGTACGGTTTCCTTCAGGTATTCCGTACGTTCGAACTGTCCGTGGTCCAGGCGAACGATCTCGAGGCGAAAACTGTTGGAGCCGAGGTCCACCGCGGCAAGGCGCGTTCCGTTATGCATGGGTTTGGCGATGCTGTTTCGATCAGCATAACATTCAGACCCGATGCGCATTGGGAAGCGGTGCCGCAAACCGGTTCAGTAAATTTCGGGCACCAGAATTTCCTGTGGTACCGGTCGGCGCACATAGTCGTCGTGTCGCACGCGAGGCGGCAATACGATGGCCGGGCGCTCCACTTCCTGGTACGCAAGCTGGCCCAACAGGTGGTGGATGCAGTTGAGCCGGGCTTTTTTCTTGTCCACCGCCTGCACCACCCACCAGGGTGCTTCCGAGATGTGGGTTCGCTCCATCATCACTTCCTTGGCCTTGGTGTATTCCTCCCAGCGGCGGCGCGATTCAAGGTCCATCGGGCTGAGTTTCCATTGCTTGTGCCCGGTCCTGACTACCCAATCCTGCAGTTTGACCAGTTCGCCCTGCATGCGAAACAGAGCGTCGAAATACTGGCGCCGGCTTTCCCTGTATTGGCTTGATCCGGTGTCGACCCCACTGCCGGCCAGTTGGTCCTGGTTGCGATCTTCCAGTTCCAGTTCCAACTCTTCGTCGCAACTGTCGGCCAGGTCGCGCCATATGCGCTGCACCAATTCTTCGGCACTTGAACTCACTGCGGACTCCTTACCCGAATCAGCCTGTCAGCACCGCGAGCGACGCGCGTGTCGCGTTCCAGCACTGAGGCAGGCAACAGTAGACCGGACAACTGTGACGCCAGCGTGACAAACCTGACTGCGTTGCGTGCCGGCACGCTGGCCGCGGATGGACAAAACCGCGCCCGGTAGTCTGGATGCTCCGAACGTAGTACGGCGCCTGTGCACTGTGTCATGCGCTTGTAATCTGGGCCGACAACAATTGTCGCGGGTTCGAGGTACGCCGGCTGCGATTCAGTTCGGAGCCGCGGCTCAACCTTGTCTCACCTGTGTTCAATCCACCAGAAATTTCCATGAACCCATCCGACGTTTCCATCCCACGACGCAGTCTCCTGAAGGGCGGCTCAGCCGCCGTGTTTGCCGCTTTTGGCGGTCCGATCATGGCCATGGCTGGCCGCGTTGCCGAAGCCTCGACTTGCGTTGCGGCAGTTGCTTCGACCCTCGACACGAGCCCGTATGGCCCGGTCGCGCCGGTCAACGACCTCACGACTGGCTTGCCGCTGGTCCAGTTGCCGGCTGGCTTCACCTACAAGTCCTACGGCTGGACCGGCGACACCATGTCCGACGGTCTGGTGACCCCATCCTCCCATGACGGCATGGGGGTGGTGCGCACGCGCAAGGTGGGCCGTAGCACCGAGACTGTCTTGGTGCGCAACCACGAGCGTTCCACCAGCACTAACGCGGCGAATATTCTCGGCGCGAACAAGTCCTCCGTGGCCAAGTACGACACCGGCATTACCGGCACAAACTACCAAACCGGTGGCACCACCAACCTGGTGTTTCGGGATGGCAACTGGGTCTAGAGCTACGCGTCGTTTGGCGGTACCTTCCGCAACTGTGCCGGGGGCTCGTCGAGTTGGGGTTCCTGGTTGACCAACGAAGAACTTCGCAGCAACGCGGTTAGCAGCACCGGCAGGAAGCATGGCTACATTTTCGAAGTCCCGGCCGACACCAGCCAGACTGCTGCCAATACCGAGCCGATTCTGGACATGGGCCGCATGGCGCACGAAGCCTGCGCGCTGGACCCGGATACCGGTTACTGGTACCTGACCGAAGACCAGGGTAACGCGAACACGCTCTACCGCTTTCGTCCCAACGATCTCGACGGGGCCCTGAATTCGCTGCACGGTGGCGGATTGTTGCAAGGTCTCAAGGTCAAGAACGTCAATCATGCGGACCTACGCCTGCCCACGTTGTGCCAGGAGTTCGAAATCGAGTGGGCCGACATCGCCGACCCCGATCTGGACGGCGCAATACTCGCGTCGGTTCTGGGCAACGTGTCGGCCAGCGGTCCGTACCGCCAGGCATACGCCAACGGCGCCGCCATCTTTGGGGCCAGCGAAGGCTGCTGGGTCGCCAACGGCACGGTGTTTTTCACCGACAAGCAGGTAACGTCGAACCCGATTCGCGTCGGCCGGATCTGGGAGCTCGACCTGGAAACCCAAGTGCTCAAGGCGATTTTTGTCAGCAACGACATCAGGGTGGGCAACTCGCCCGACAACCTTTGCGTGAGCCCGCGCGGTGGCATCCTTTTTAACGAGGACGGCAACGGTTCTGGCCTGGGCAGCAGCGGACAGACCATCAGCGTGCCGGCCCAGCGTCTGATGGCCTTGCGCCCGGATGGCAGCTCATACGAGTTCGCGAACCACAACTACAACTTCACCGCGGCCCAACTGGCGGCCGCCGGAAAGCCCAACGCTGGCGCCGGGAACCGGCGCAATACCGAATGGGCCGGCTCGGTATTCAGCCCCGATGGGCGTGTACTGTTCGTCAATCTGTATAGCCCTGGCATCACATTGGCGATCACCGGCCCCTGGGCCAGGGGCACGCTGTAACCGCCACTCCAACACCCGCTCGGGCAGGTATCGGCGCCTGCCATCTCTTCATTTTTACAAGGACATCTCATGAACCACAAACAACTCGCGGCGAACGTCGTGCTCGCGCTTGGCGCACTGGTGAGCAACCCGGCATCAGCCGTGATCGTGTCGGGTTATGGCACAGCCCCCGGCAACCTGGTGACCGACTACAGCAGCACCGGCCTGGTTTCATTTGACCTGGATCTGGCGCTTGCATCGCCGCCAACAACCATCACCTTTATGGTCGAGAGTGGGGACATTGGCGGCTTGCTTGACTTCAATGCAATCGTGAACAACCTGTTCGGCGGTGGCATCAGCCGATTTGCGCTGGCGCTCGATAACGCCCAGTTCGCCAGCATTGGCAGCGTCGGCGACGGTGGCTTCGGCTCCAATCCGTCGGCCGCCGGTGGCGATGGTCTCGCGGTGATCGACTTTGCGGCACCCGAGTACAACTTCTTCTCGATCGGCGATCCCTTCGCCAGCGGCGCTACCGACTGGACGATCAGTATCGCTGGCGTTGATGTCGGGGAAACCTTCTCGCTGCTCCTGACGGTACCCGAGCCGGGCAGTCTTCCACTGATGCTGGCCGGTCTGGCCGGCATCGGCGCACTGGTGCGCCGCGGACGCGCGCAAAAAGGCGTGAACCGGTAAAAGCCCCTGCCGGCGCGCCGCCCCGGGTCGGGTGGTGCGATTTTCATGCCGGCAATGCCGCGCCAGCGTGAGGTGTTTGATCATGGCGTCTGTGGGGTAGCTTCGCGGCTGCGCGCCGTTCTTGCCCAGCCGCCACGCCGCGCAGGAACTCCACCAATCCGCGGTCTGCCTCCAGCTTGGCGGCGATGACCCCGGCCTGCGCGTAATCGCGTGCGGCTCCAATACGCGTCTGTTGGCGGGTTGCCTGCTGGTAGCGGCGCCGCGCGCTGCTCTTGGGTAACAGGGTGCGCAGTGCCTCGATGCCGTAACGCACACGCTTGGCGAGAATGCGGGCACGGTGTTGACTTTCGACGCTGTCGACTTCCTTCAGGGCCTGTTGCAGCTTGTCATGTAAACGGTCGATCCGACGGCGCACCCAGCGCCGTAAAGGCAGCTTTGATTCAACCGGCCCGTTGCCGGCGACCTTCGAGTCAGACCAGCCTTCCAGCCATTGCGCGGTAGCCAGCAAGGTGGCACCGACGGTTGGGTCTTCGAGCGCGTATCGCACCGCCTTGCGTTGGAGCGTGGCGGCATTCTGCAAAGCCAACTCCAGAGCCCGCCAGCCTTCTTCACGCCGGATATCCCCCGCCACATACGCTTCGGTCAACAACGGAAGTGTTTCGGTCAGGGCTACATCCTGGTCGCGCAATTCGCCCAAGAATCCCATCAGCGGTTGCAGTGACTGCCAGGAAGGCGCTGCGTCGCCCACCAGCGACGACTTGAAGAGCCGCCATGCACTTCTGAAACGGCGCCAACCGACGCGGGCCTGATGTACCACCTCAGGATCGTCCGAGGTGCGCAGCGCGTTCAGGTTGGAGGTGAACTGGCAGAACATTTCGCGCAGAATGCGCCGCGCGGCTTCAGGCAATGTCAGATCGGGCGTCAGCACCGGTGGTTGGGCGCGCAGCGGCTTGTCGATGGCGTCCTGCGCCAAGGCATAACCGCGTTCCGATTTGCTCTGATGCAGCGGCAGCAACGCGATGCTGCTGGCAATCTGCCGCGCGATGTCGAACAGGGCCTGTGGCTGACCCGCCAGCAGTTCGAGCTCGAGTTCGCAAATCGGGGCGCTCTTGTCGCCCGCGGTAACCTGTCCGATGTCCAGTGCCACCTCGACCACGCTGCCGTCGCGACGGCGTACCAGCCAGGTAGTGCGGTCAAAGGTGGTCACGAAGCAGGGACCAAGAGCCTGGAACAGGCTGCCGTCAGGGTCGATACGTTCCCACGGCGTCGCTTCAAGCACATCCAACACCAATGCCGCGCTGGGCACGGGCACCTCCCATTCGCCACGTTTGCTCAGCGCGGAATCGCCAGCGCCGCCGATTTTCAGGGTCTGTAGCCACTGCGGCTTTGTTTCGCTGCCTTTGCGCCGGATTCGCAAAGCGACACGCTGCTGGCGCAGGTTTTGCTCGGGCGAGTCGTAGTAGACGTTATGCAAGCGCAGGTGAGACGCCTTGCGACGCGCCAACAGGGGTGAGCGCGCAAGCCGCCTGGCCAGTGTCAATGGATCGGATGTTGGCAGCGCCAACTTGAGTTCGATTTCCGTCGAGCGGTCGGTGAGAGCGGCTGGCTTCATGGGATTTGATTGGCGTTGACCAATTAATTATGCGACCTTCGATGGTTGCGCCTGGGCCCACGCTGGCATCAACCAAGGGGTGTCGGCTTGTGCCATGGTTGAGACATACACGTCTTCAATCTTCCGCACCACGTTGTCCCAGCCTAACCCCAGTGCTGTTTCGCGCGCGCACGCACCCAACCGCCGGCGCAGTTCGTGATCGAAGGCAAGATCCTTCGCGAGCTGAAGAAAGACTGAAACATCGCCCTTGGGTGCCACAGCGCCGTTGACCTGGTTATCGATCAATTGCGCCGCGGCCGCATCGTTGAAAGCGACCACGGCAAGGCCGCTGGCCATGGCCTCTGGCGTGACATTGCCATAGGTCTCCGTCAGGCTCGGAAATAGAAACAGGTCACTGGAGGCATAGTGCGCCGCCAGGTCTTCGCCGGCACGGAAGCCGGCAAAAATCGCCTGCGGGCAGCGTGCCTGCATGTCTTTGCGCATCGGACCGTCGCCGACTACGACCAGGTGGGCTCGAGGTTGTGTGCACTGCAGGCCGTGGAAGGCCTGCAGCAGCACGTTCAGGTTTTTTTCTGGCGCCAGCCTTCCGACATGCAGCACCACTACGTCCCCATCGCGCACGCCCCATTGCGCGCGCAGGCAAGCGCTGCGTTTGGCCGGAGAAAAAAGTTGTGTATCCACCCCACGCGCCACCACCGCCAAAGGGCGAAATCCATCGGCATCGAGTTGCTGCCGAAGTGCGTCGGTTGGAACCATGGTGCAAAGGCATTGGTTATGGAAATTGCGCAGATAAGCCATGATCGGCTTGTGCAACCATCCAATGCCGTAGAACTGGCTGTAGGCGTGGAAGTTGGTCCGGAAGTCGGAACACATCGGCAGTTTGAGCTTGATGGCCGCCCGCAGCGCGGACCAACCCAGCGGACCTTCGGTGGCGATGTGAACCAGATCGGGCGGACGGATGGTCCACAACCTGGCCAGCGAGCGGCCAGCCGGCAAACCCATGCGCAAATTGGCGTATCCGGGAATCGGCGTCCCTTTGGTCAGCACTTCATGAAACCCCTCTTGTTGGATCTCCACATCCTGGTCGCCCTGTCGCGGCCGGACCAGTTGTACCGCGTGACGGCGCGCGCGCAAACCTTCAACCACCCGCGCGACACTATTCGCCACGCCATTGACCTCGGGCGGGTAGGACTCGGTCACCAAGGCAATACGCAGCGTTCGCCTGGGTGGCATGTTTTGGTCAGACACCGGGGAATTGGCGTGCGGCTGTTTCATGTGCCGATGATGAAAGACCGATGCAACAGTTTCGTGACAACCGGTTCTTTTTCCGCGTTGCTGTCGCCGTCACCAAACTTTCATTAAACCCGGTCACCATCACGACGCACAAACTCCGAAAGGATCCAACGTGAAAGACTTTTTCAAGACATTGCAAATCCAGCGCTGGGATGACCACCGCTTTTACCATCACAACCGCATCAATCAGTGCCTTCACCTGGTCAGTGCATTGAGTTTTGTCGTGGCTTATGCATGGCTGTTCATCGACCCGGTCATTTCGGCTTTGATCGCCTGGCTGGTAGCCATGACCACGCGTCAGATCGGGCATTTTTTCTTCGAACCGCGGGATTACGACACCGTCAACCAAGCCACACACGCTTACAAGGAAGACATCAAGGTCGGCTACAACCTGCGCCGCAAAATGGTGTTGATGGGCTTGTGGGCGCTCGCCCCGCTGGCCGTATGGCTTGACCCAAGCGTGTTAGGAGTTTTTGAGCCGTATGTTTCGTGGGAAGGTTTTGCGCGCCAGGTCGGCGCCATCTGGCTCGCGCTGGGCTTGGCGGGCCTGGTGTTTCGTGCCGGGCAACTGCTGGTCTCACAAGGTGCCCAGACCGCCGTGGTGTGGGTCAGCAAGATCCTGACCGACCCGTTTCACGACATCTGGCTCTACCACAAGGCTCCGCTGCACCTGTTGCGCGGCGAACTGATGGATCCGATGACCCACCTGCGCCAATAGCTGAATTTCAGAAGTGATGGCGCAGCGCCTCTTGCAGGATGCCGCGCCGGATGTTGCGGTTGGTCTGCGCAGCCGGCGACGACCACCAGCCGTCATCCTGCATTTGTTTTGCCGCGTCCATGAAGCGCTGCACCACCTGAGCGAAGTCGTCGTCGGTGTAGTTCAGGCTGAAGATTACCCGGCCGCTGCCGACCCAACTCAAAGCCAGTCCGTGCAGCCTCAAGTAGAACTGCAGCATCCAGTTGTAGCGCGCCGGCCGTGTGAAAGTAATCGTCCATACGCTGGACATGTTGGCCACGCGCACCGGCAAACCGGCCTTTCGAAGCTTTTGGTTGAGTTGCGCGGCGCGAGTATTCCAGCGCTCGTCGAGTCCGTCGTAAAGCGCCCGGACTGCTGGGCTTTGCATCCGTTGCAGAAACACCTGCATGGCGCCCATCACATAAGGGTGCGCGTTGAAGGTTCCGCGGGCGAAGCAGATGTCGGCCGGCCGCTCGGGGCGAAAGCGTTTCATGAGGTCAGAGCGGCCGCAGATTACGCCCACCGGCAAGCCGCCGCCCAGAGTCTTGCCATACGTGACCATGTCGGCACGCACGCCGAAGTACTCCTGGGCCCCTCCGACGGCCAGCCTGAAACCCATGAAAACCTCATCAAATATCAACACAATGTCGCGTTCGGTGCAAACCCGCCGCAGCTGCCCGAGCCATTCGGTGCTGGCCTGGCGGTCAAAGCCGGCACTGCGGGAACTGTCCACCAGCGAAGAGTCACCGGGTGCTGCGGCGTTGGGATGCAGCGCCTGCAATGGATTGACGAGCACGCAGGCAATATCCGTACGGCGGCGCAATACGCGCAAAGTGCTTTCATGCATGTCACGCAGCGTGTAGGTTTCGCGCACCGGCATGGGATTTCCGGGGCCGGGTTGCACGTCGTCCCACCAGCCGTGGTAAGCACCGCAAAACCGGACTATGTGGGTGCGGCGCGTGTGGTACCGCGCCAGCCGTACCGCCTGCATTACCGCCTCGGTGCCCGACATGTGAAACGACACCTCGTCCTGTCCGGAAATTTCCCGCAGACGTTGCAGGTTGTAAAGCACGCACGGGTGGTAGGCCCCGAGCACCGGCCCCAGGCGCTTGACGGCTTGCGCGCCTTCTTCGATGCAGGACTTGTAAAAGTCGTAGCCGAACAGGTTCACGCCGTAAGACCCCGTCAGGTCGAACAATCGGTTGCCATCCATGTCCTCGACCATCACACCGTCGGCCGCCTGCAGGAAGGCGCCCACGGTCAGATGCTGGCGCAGGTAGCTGTTGTATTGGAACGGCACGCGGTAAGCCGCCGTGAATTGCAGGTCGGACAAGGTGTCGGCGGCCTGAGCCGTCATCGCGATGGTCTTGGCGAAGCGTTGCGCGAAGGTTTTAGCCAGGTACTGAAACCCCGCCTTGCGCTGCGCCACCACGGCGGCTGGCGCACCATCGGAATCAAAAAACGTCTGTTCGTCATAACGGTAGCCCGGCAGCCACCTGGTCAGGCGCTTGGCCCATCGGACATGGCCGGTCAGGGAGGGATGTTTCGCGAGCGACAACTCAAGCCGGCGCATGGCCCTCGGCGAGACCCAGGCCGCGGCCGTCAACACGGTGGCGGCCACGGCAGTCAGTTGAAGAACCGGGTTGATCATCCATGGCTCCTTGTTTAAGCCTTTGTTTTTATAACCTCAACGTGACGCCTTGATGAAGCTCCAGCAAGTCCTGCGACAAATCGTCCAGAACGAAGACATAAACTTCCTGCTGACAAACCGTATTCCACGCAACTTGCTGACGCGCTGCATGGGCTGGTTCAGCAAAATTCGTAGTCCGCTGGTTTGCCGGGCTTCGATTGCCGTTTGGCAACTATTCACTGATCTGGACCTGGGGGAATCCGCCCAATCGCGCTTTGTGAGTCTGCACGACTGCTTCACCCGCGAACTCAAGGCCGGTGCGCGGGTGATCGACTCGGCGCCAGACACCATGTCCAGCCCCAGCGATGGCATTGTTGGCGAATGTGGTTCGGTCAGCGGCGGACAGTTGTTTCAGGCCAAAGGTCTGACCTACACGTTGACCGAATTGTTGGGCTCGGCCGAAGACGCACAATCGTTTGTCGACGGTTGTTACGCAACACTGAGGCTGACGTCGGCGATGTACCACCGCTTCCACGCGCCACATGACATGCTGGTACATCGCGTCAACTACATCAGTGGTGACACCTGGAACGTGAATCCGATTACCTTGAAGCGTGTCGAGCGTCTGTTTTGCAAGAACGAGCGGGCAGTCATACACGCCCGACTGGCACTGCACGGGTACCCGGTGGTTCTGGTGCCGGTGGCCGCCATTCTGGTGGCCAGCATCCGGCTTGATTTCGCCAATGTCTTGTTGCACCTGAAATACCGGGGTTCGAATCGCATCGATTGCAATGCCAGCGCGGCCAAAGGGCAGCAACTCGGTTGGTTCGAGCATGGGTCCACCATCATCGTGCTAGCGCCCAAAGGGTTCAGGCTTTGCGAGGGCATCCAAAGTGGGGCGCGGGTACGCATGGGTAACGCGTTGATGCGGTTGCCGAGCACGGGCGTCATCAAAGTGACACATAACGCGGCGAGCATGGAAGGTTAACTTGCCGCACCGATGCCTGTTTCCACCGCCTCGACCTATGGCGCCGATTCCTCTGGCTTGATCTGCGGTTTTCGTTTTGGCGTCGATGGGCGCGGCGTTCCGATTGGCGCCGAGCAGGCGCTAGCGTGGCTGGCGGCAACGGCCGCTGACTCCGGCTTCGTCTGGCTGCATTTCAATCTGGCGCACGCCGCGACCGAAAAATGGTTGCGCGATCATGTCACCCATACGGCTTCTGGATCGTGGTGGCGATCATCGCCACTTTTACCTTGGTAGCCGGCTGGATCGCGTTCAAAAGAAAGCGCGATTAGCGCGGCCCGCCGCGGACCGGCCAGTCCCGGTACATTTGCAGGCTAGACCAATGTCAAGGAGAAGTCGCGATGGACGTGGTTCGCAAGATCCAGGCCTTTAACGCTGGCCGGGAACAGGAGCGCTTGCAGATCAAGTACAGCAAGATGCGCGCCAGCGTATCCGCGTTTTTGCGCGGTAGTTGCCATCTGTTTTATTTGCGTCTGCCGCGCGGCGGCATCTTCAAGTCGGCCCCACTGGCGTGGATCTGCGGCGATCTGCACATCGAGAACTTCGGCAGTTACAAGGGGGACAACCGCCTGGTTTACTTCGACCTGAACGATTTTGAAGAGGCGGTCCTCGCGCCGGCCAGCTGGGATTTGATCCGTCTGCTCACCAGCGTGTGGGTCGTGGCCGATAACCTCTCGATCGGCCGCTCCGAAGCGCGCGGTCTTTGCAAGCTGGTTCTCAATGCTTATTGCGCGTCTCTGGCCCTCGGTAAGGCTTATTCGGTCGAACGTGAAACCGCGCAGGGGCTGGTGCGGGCATTGTTCGACGAATTGCGCGATCGCCAGCGTGCTCAGTTTCTCGACACGCGCACGCAGATGAAGGGTAAGCGGCGCGTCCTGCGCCTGGACGGCAAGAAGGGGCTGTGCGCATCCGAGAAGCAATACACGGCAATCACGGACTTCATGGCCAAGTTCGCGTCGACACAATCCGACCCGGACTTTTACAAAGTTCTCGATGTAGGGCGTCGAATCGCCGGCACGGGCAGCCTCGGTGTGCAGCGGTATGTCATTCTGGTGCAGGGCAAGGGGTCACCCGAGGGGAACTATCTGCTCGACCTGAAGCAGTCGCAAGCGTCCTCGGTCGCGCCGCGCCTGATGGTGGCGCAACCGTCTTGGAAGACCCAGGCGCATCGCATAGTAGAGTTGCAGCGCCGCCTGCAGGCCGTGTCCGTGGCCTTCCTGCAGCCGATCACGTTTGGCAAGAGTGCCGGTGTATTGCGCGAATTGCAACCCTCCGAGGACCGGATAACTCTGGATCGGTCCAGCCAGAGCATGGGTGAACTGCGGCAACTGATCGAGACCATGGGCAGGATCGTCGCGTGGGCACACCTGCGCGGCACGGGTCGCTCGGGTTCGGCCATCGCCGACGAGTTGATCGATTACGGGCAGCGCGAGAAATGGAAGGCGAAGCTGCTCAGCGCGTCTGAACACTGCGCCGAGCAGGTTCGCAAGGACGCCGCGACATTCAACTGCGCCTATGACGATGGCGAGTTCGATCCGTAAATCACCATGCAGGTTTTGCCTGCGCGCCGCAACGCGTGGCCGGCGGCGAGTTGCTACGAGCAAAATCGCGATGCAAGCGCTTTCCCTGCGGGTGACGACGGTGCGGCACGAAGAACCGGCAATCGACCTGCGGTGTCATGACAGCGTCACGGACGCTGTTTACGCTGATGCCCGTAACTTGTACCGATCTGGTTGCCCACCAGATCGGACGCACCATGACGATCCGATATCGATTGCCCTTCGACACCAGCCAGCAGGCTGGTTTCACCACACCGGTACGCCTGCTGCTGGCCACCACAGCCGCTTTCTGGATGGGCGCGGCCCAGCCGCTGGTCGCCCCAGGCGCGGTGACGCGTAGCGCGACCGAGTTGCGCTTTCGCGATTTCTTTCGCTTGCCGGTAGGGGACGAGGGGATCAAGATCAGCGACACCCTGCGCCAGGCCGATGGGCAGACTGTTCGTCTTTTCGGCTACATGGTGCTCCAGCAAAACCCGGAGCCGGGCCGCTTCATGCTGGCGCAACGCCCGCTGCACATGAGCGAACATACCGACGGTGACGCGGATGATCTGACCCCTGCAACCGTCATGGTCTACCTCGACCCCAGCCAGCAGGACTGGGCCGTGCCCTATGTGCACGGGCTGGTGGCCGTAAGCGGCTTGCTGAGTATCACCGGACATGAACCACTTGCTGGCCGGACGTCGTGGGTTCGTCTGCAACTTGACCCGGATGCCACGCGCAGCATGCAGTCCTTCTAGCTGACCGGTGCTCTGCACCGTCTGAAGCACCGGCATTGAACCGGGGTCAGCATCAGCTCACCCACTGTCACAAAGCGCAAGCTGCGCTCTGAATTGGCAGAATTGATCAAACCGTCACATGCTTGTCACAAAGACGCGGAATACTCTGGCGTCAAAATCGTTCTTTCACCCACTTTTGCCTGATCGCAACTGGAGAAACCAACAATGAAAGCGCTGCCTTTTGCATCCCTTTTCCCGGCCGCCATGTTGTACGCTTGTGCATCAGGCCCGATGGCCCCACCCGGCATGATGGCTGGCAAATTTGTCAATTTCGAGTGCCAGGGAGGGCGCTTCAGCGCCCGGGCGGCGGAAGACGGCAAGTCGATCCGGGTACGCGGCTTGCACGGTTCGGCCGAACTGGACATGAAGGGCGATGGCGTCTTTGAAGGCGACGGCTACCAGCTAATGACCAAAGGCGCAACCGGCATCAGCCTTTTGCACGCAGGCAAGTCAATGGGCACCAATTGCAAGGCGGCTTGACGGACTGTCATCAAAACGTCACACAAAGTACATAAAGTTGACCAAGTTCAAATCCATTCATCAAGGAAACTCAATGAAATTTTCTACCGCCAAGTCTCTCGCTGCCACCTCGGCACTTGCATTTCTGGCTGTGTTGCCATTGGCCAGCCTGGCCCAGGTGGTCAAGGTCGACGGCTCCAGCACGGTTTACCCCATCACCGAAGGCGTAGCCGAAGACTTTCAGAAAGCCAACAAGGGTATCAAGGTCACCGTCGGTGTCTCGGGAACGGGTGGCGGCTTCAAGAAGTTCTGTCGCGATGAGATCGATGTTCAGAACGCTTCGCGCCCGATTTTGAAGTCCGAGATGGAGGATTGTCGAAAAGCAGGCGTTGAATATTTTGAGTTGCCGGTGGCCTTCGACGCGCTGACGGTCGTCATCAACCCCAAGAATGCCTGGCTCAAGCAGGCATCAGTGGCCGAGCTAAAGAAGATCTGGGAACCCGCGGCCCAGGGTAAGGTCATGCGCTGGAATCAGGTCAATCCGGCCTGGCCAGATCAGCCGATAAAGCTGTATGGCGCCGGCTCGGACTCCGGCACGTTCGACTACTTCACCGAAGCGATTGTGGGAAAAGCCAAGTCCAGCCGTGGTGACTACACCGCGTCGGAAGACGACAATGTGCTGGTGCAGGGCGTGGCCGGCGATGTGAACGCGATCGGTTATTTCGGCTACGCCTACTATGCCGAGAACACTGGCAAACTCAAGGCCTTGCCGATTGTGGAAAAAGAGGGCAAACCCGGCGTCCTGCCAAGCGAAGCGACTGTGCTTGACGGAACCTACCAGCCACTGGCCCGCCCGATTTTCATCTATGTCAAGGTCGCGTCACTGAAGAAGCCCGAAGTCAAGAAGTTTGTCGATTTCTACATGGCACAAGCGGCCAAGATCGCCACGGAAGTCAAGTACGTCAAATTGCCGGCCGATATTTACAAGGCCAACCTGGACCACATGTCCAAAGGCAAAAAGGGCACCGTGTTTGGCGGAAGTAACGAAGTGGGTCTGCGCATCGAAGAGTTGGTAAAACGCGAAGCGAAACTCTGATCCAATTCATTTGGTCGCGGTTTTAACGCGTTGATTGCCTGCCGCCGCAATGGCGCAGGCAGCTTTGAGCTTAACCGTTGCATTGCAGGATGAAATCTACAATGGGTGTTTCCTCTACCACTCCGGACCGCATGGTGACCACTGAACGTTTGACCGGCGCCGCGCGGTTGGCCGAACTCGCCAGTATCAAGGTCAGGCGCAAGCGGACTGACAAGATTATCGAGATGGTGCTGTTGCTGGCGGCCTGTGTGTCGGTCTTCACCACGCTCGGTATTGTTTACATTCTGGTCAAAGAGTCACTGGTTTTTTTCAGCAGCGTGCCGATCTGGAGTTTCCTGACCGACAGCCAGTGGACGCCCTTGTTTGACGATGCGCATTTTGGCATCGCCGTGTTGCTCTCAGGCACCTTGTCGAGTTCGATGGTTGCCTTGCTGATCGCGATACCGCTGGGCACCATCATCGCGATCTATCTGTCGGAGTTTGCTGGTTACAAGACACGCGAGATTCTCAAACCGGTGCTGGAATTGTTGTCCGGCGTGCCGACCATTATTTACGGCTACTTTGCGTTGCTGGTGGTGACGCCCCTGATTCAGAAGTTTTACCCGGGCTTGCCAACCTTCAACGTCCTGTCGGCCGGAATTGTGATGGGTATCATGATTATTCCGTATGTGTCGTCCTTGTCCGAGGACGCAATGCGTGCCGTGCCAATGAGCCTGCGCGAAGGTTCCTACGCCATGGGAGCCACACGTTTCCAGACCGCGACCAGGGTGGTGGTGCCGGCCGCCTTTTCCGGCATTGCGTCGGCCTACATTCTGGGCATTTCACGCGCGGTTGGAGAAACCATGATTCTGGCGGTGGCAGCCGGAATGCAGCCCAATCTGAGCCTCAATCCGCTCGAGCCGGCGGCCACCATCACGTCTTACATCGTGCAGGTGGCGCTTGGAGACTTGCCGCACGGTAGCGTCGGGTATCAGACTATATTCGCCGCTGGGTTGACCCTGTTGCTGATGACCCTAATGTTCAACATGCTGGGTTATTGGCTGCGGCGCAAATACCGTGAGGTCTACTAATGAGTGCATCATCCGAGCGAACCAGCCAACTGCGCGCGATCATCAAGTCGCACAAGCGCTGGGACATGATTTTTGGCATGGTCGGTCTGGCCGCCATGTC
>JANNGR010000023.1:0-11848 GCA_031403955.1 Betaproteobacteria bacterium | reverse complement strand
AAGGCAAGACGCACCTGGTGAGGACAAGTATCGGCATTGCCCTGTTCGAAGGCGACGCCAGCGCGCCCGCCGAACTGATGGCACGCGCGGACGCGGCCTTGTACGAGGCGAAGAGCGCAGGGCGCGACGGCTACCGCGTTGCGCCACCAGTCCGGCCGCCGGGTCAATGAAAGACGCTTCCCAGGTGAGTTCATTTGCGAGGTTTATCTTGCGCCTAACGGTATTAGCGGCCGTGAGCTGGCGTTGAAGCTCGGGGTTGCGGCTTCCACATTGAGCCGCGTTCTGAAGGGTTCCAGCGCAGTCACTCCTGAAATGGCCCTGCGCTTGAGCAAGGCCGTGGGGCGCTCGCCTGAGAGCTGGCTCGCCATGCAATACAACCATGATCTTTGGCAAGCTAAGCAGCATGTCGATCTCAGTAACGTTGCGAAGGTGCGGCTGAGCGCGGCCTGACACGCTGGGACCTAATGGGCGACCGTCAGGTTCGTCGCTTGATTGGGCGGCGGGCGGTGAAGTAGTAACCCAAAAAAAGGCCGGCTTGCGCCGGCCTTTTCAGTCATCGGGCAACGCCAATTACTTGAGGTGCTTGCCGATCAAACCGGCCATCTCGAACATCGACACTTGCATCTTGCCGAAGATTTCCTTCAGCTTCGCATCAGCGTTGATCATGCGTTTGTTGACCGCATCCTGCAGTTTGTTTTTCTTGATGTAGGTCCACAACTTGCTGACCACCTCGGTACGCGGCAGCGGGCTTGCGCCCACGATCGCGGCCAGGGCGGCGCTGGGTGTCAGGGCCTTCATGAACGCAGCGTTGACGGTGCGCTTTTTAGCCGGTGCCTTCTTTGCAGCAGACTTGGCGGGGGCGGCTTTCTTGGCCGGCGCTGCTTTTTTCGCAGGCGCTGACTTTTTGGCCGGAGCAGCCTTCTTGGCCGCTACTTTCTTTGCCGGTGCTGCTTTCTTAGCGGGTGCAGCTTTTTTGGCGGGGGCCTTTTTGGCCGGAGCTTTCTTTGCAGTTGCCATGATTGAATTGTCCTTATGAAAGTTGATTAATCACCAGTGAAGAACTGCTTCTCCTCTGGCATTGCGGATGCTACTCGCGAAAAATCGTGCTTCCAAGCGAAAAATGATCTTTTTCACTCTGGCGTGTTGTTTTTTATGCTGCGTGGCGAGCGCGTTTTCACTCGGAGAAGCCACTTATGCGGTGTGAATGGCCAGCCGCGCCTTCGCCCTTTGCCACAAGATGCCGCGTTAACATGGTGCGGCTACACGGTATTTTTTCCAGCGAAGGGCACCCCCACACCATGCCAAGCACGTTTGCTACCTGTGATTTGTGCGATGCGCGCAAAAATGACAGCAGCGGAAATTTCAGGGTCCTGCCGCCGGTGTTGCGCAGCTTTGGCGCAACCAAGCGGTTCTCGGGCCAGGTAGTTACCGTCAAGTGTTTTGAAGACAACTCGCTCGTCAAGGCGGCGCTGGACAGTCCGGGCTTGGGCCGGGTGCTGGTGGTCGATGGTGGCGGCTCTTTGCGACGCGCGCTGCTGGGCGGCAACCTGGCCACAGCGGCGGCGCGCAACGGCTGGGCCGGCGTGCTGCTGGACGGCTGTGTGCGCGATCTCGCCGAGTTGGCGCTACAGCCCGTAGGCATTCTTGCATTGGCCGCCATACCGCTGCCGCCAGACAAACGCAGCCAGGGACAGCTTGACGTGCCGGTGCGGGTGCAGGGTGTGTGGGTGCGCCCCGGGGACTGGCTTTACGCCGATGAGGACGGCGTGGTGCTTGGCGCCGAACCGCTGCTGTAAGCCGGCATGGGCAAAATCCAGTGCATCGATTCCCATACCGGCGGTGAGCCGACGCGGGTCGTGATGTCGGGTTTTCCGGACCTGGCCGACGTGCCGCTGCACCAGGTGGTGGAACTGCTGCGAACGCAACACGACCGTTACCGCACCCCGGCGGCGCCTATGACCGCTCGCCCTGCGGCACCGGCACCAGCGCCAAACTGGCGTGCCTGGCGGCCGACGGCGACCTGGCCGAAGGGGCGGTGTGGCGCCAGCAAAGCGTGCTGGGCAGTGTTTTGGCGTACACCCGCTCTGCCGGGCACTGGGCCGTATGGGCCAATGGAAACTGGCGCATGACTTTTGCCTTCGAAGGCGAGGACGGCCTGGCCTGATGAATTGCGCGCTGCTCCCGTCATTGCGCCAACTGCAAAGCCAGCCGGTTGTGCCGTTCGATCAGTGGCCCTAGCTCAATCGTCGTCAGCCGCCCTTCGCGCACCACCACCCGCCCATTGACCACCGTGTATGCCGCCTGCGGGCTGGCGCACAAGACGAGCGCCCCGAGCGGGTCATGCACCGCGCCACCGGCGAACCCCAGCGTGTTCAGGTCAAACAGTGCCAGGTCGGCACACATACCCGGCGCCAGATGGCCGATGTCGCTGCGCCCGAGCACCTGCGCGCCGCCGCGGGTGGCCATGCACAACACGTCGCGCGCGCTCATGTCCGAGGGGCCATGGTCACAACCGAACGGCTCCAGCGAACGCCCGACGCGGGCCAGCAACAACGCCTGCCGGGCTTCGTTCACCATGTGGGCAGCGTCATTGCTGGCGCAGCCGTCCACGCCCAGTCCCACCGGAACCCCGGCTCCGCGCATTTTGCGGATGGGTGCAATGCCGCTGGCCAGGCGCATGTTGCTGCACGGGCAATGTGCCACGCCGGTGCGGGTGGCCGCAAACAGGTCGATGCCGTCGTCGTCGAGTTTCACGCAATGCGCGTGCCACACATCGTCGCCCAGCCAGCCCAGGTCCTGCGCGTATTGGGCCGGCGTGCAGTCGAATTTCTCCCGTGTATAGGCAATGTCGTGGTCGTTTTCGGCCAGGTGGGTGTGCAGCCGCACCTGGTGGCAACGCGCCAGATTGGCGGACTCGCGCATCAGGTCGCGGCTGACACTAAACGGCGAGCAGGGCGCGAGCGCCACCTGGAGCAGCGCGCCAAACGACGCGTCGTGGTACATCTCGATCAGGCGCCGCGAGTCGCGCAGTATGTGTTCTTCGTTCTCCACCACAGCGTCAGGCGGCAATCCACCTTGTGACTGGCCGACACTCATGCTGCCGCGGCTGGCGGTAAAACGCATGCCGATTTCTTGCGCCGCCTCGATGCTGTCGTCGAGCCGCACGCCGTTGGGATAGATGTAGAGATGGTCGCTGCTGGTGCTGCAGCCGCTCAGCAGCAACTCCGCCATCGCGACCTGGGTCGAGACCCGCACCATCTCGGGCGTCAGGCCGGCCCAGATCGGATACAGCCCGCGCAACCAGCCAAACAACTCGGCGTCCTGCACCGCGGGTATGGCTCGCGTGAGCGACTGGAACATGTGGTGGTGGGTGTTGATCAGGCCCGGCGTGACCAGATGACCGCGCGCGTCAACCACATCGTCGGCAGTGTGGGGTAACTCCGCCGCCGGGCCGATGGCCTCGATCAGATTGCCGCGAATGAAGACCGACGCATCGCGCATCTCAAGGGCCCGCGTCGGGTCGGCGTCGTCAAACGTGGCGATGCAACGTGCATTCCTGATCAGCAGGGTTTTCATGATTTCAGTCTTATGTATGCGAGTAGCTGGCTGGCACGAGCGCGCGGCACAATGGCGTCAGGAGACACCACCCATGCCCGCTTTGCATACTATCCCGCAACCCGACACCCAGCCACGCGCGTTTCTGGAATACCTCTATAACGCCGCCGTGATGCGCGCACTGCCATTGCACAACACGGCGGCGTACCTGCCCACGCCGCCGGCAGCTGGAAGCGGTGGACGCACCATCGTGCTTGGCGCCGGCAAGGCGGGGGCTTCGATGGCCCAAGCGGTCGAAGCGCTGTGGCCCGCCGCCGCGCCGCTCGAAGGTCTGGTCGTGACGCGTTACCACCACATACCGCCGCGCCCGGCGGGTTTGAAGCAACGCATTGAAGTGGTGGAAGCCTCGCACCCGGTGCCAGATGCGGCCGGGCTGGCTGCCGCGCAGCGCATACTGGGCATGGCGCAGGGGCTGACCAAAAACGACCTGGTGTTGTGCCTGGTCTCGGGCGGCGGTTCGGCTTTGCTGACCTTGCCCATAGCCGGGTTGACACTGGAACAGAAGCAGGACGTCAACAAGGCTTTGCTCGCCAGCGGCGCCAGTATTTCGGAGATGAACTGCGTGCGCAAACACCTGTCGCGCATCAAGGGTGGGCGGCTGGCGGCGGCGTGCGCGCCGGCTCGGGTGGTGACGCTTACCATCAGCGACGTACCGGGCGACGACCCGAGTACCATCGCCAGTGGCCCCACCGTACCGGACGCCACAACCTGTGCGGATGCATTGGGGGTTCTCAAGCGTTACCGGATCGAGCTGCCGCCATCAGTAATGAAGATGCTGGAACAGGGCGCGATCGAGACACCCAAGTTCGGCGACGCTGTGTTCCAGGGGCACGCGGTGCACATCATCGCCACACCGCAACAAAGTCTGGAAGCCGCGGCTGCGGCGGCGCGCGCAGCCGGCTTGAGCGCCTATATCCTGAGCGACGAAATGGAAGGCGAGTCGCGCGAAGTCGGCAAGGTGCATGCCGCGCTGGCGCGTGCCGTGGCGCGGCGAAGCCAGCCGTTCGCCAGGCCGTGCGTGATTCTGAGCGGCGGCGAAACGACTGTCACGATTCGGCCACGCGCGTGCGGCGCCGCCAAAGGCCGGGGCGGGCGGGCGGGCGAGTTCTGCCTCGGCCTGGCGCAAGCGTTGCAAGGCCAGCCGGGGGTGTACGCGCTGGCCGCCGATACCGACGGCATCGACGGCGTGGAGGACAATGCCGGCGCCTGTGTGGCGCCCGACTCCCTGCTGCGCGCGCTTGGCCTGGGCATGAAGATCGACCAGTACCTGGACCGTAACGACGCCTACGGCTTTTTCAGCCCCCTGGGCGACCTGGTGGTGACCGGCCCGACCCATACCAATGTGAACGATTTCAGGGCCATGCTGGTTCTATAAACCGCGATTGGCCGATCTTGTCTGGCTCAAGTTTGATGTTGCTCAAAGTCGGACGGGCAAAAGCGCGGCACATTGGGGCATGTTCGCACCCGAGTGTCTCGATCTGCCCGCTGAGCGTCTTGTGGCCAGCCAGGGTGAACCTTTGCTGCGGCGTTCGGTGGCCCCGGTCTGGGTCATGCATGTCGAGACCGGACGTGTCGCGTTGGGTTTGATGGACGGTGAGGTGCTGGCGCACCGCCTGGGCACGGTTGACGGTCCTTTCTGGCTGGAAGCGACGGCTGCGGTGTTGGGTTTGCCCAGCGCGGTAGACGCGGTGGCCGAGACCCAGGTTACGCTCAGGCGCCTGCCTCTGGCCGCCTTCCGAAGCTGGCTCGACACACTGCCCAGGCCCGCACTGGGCGTATTGCGCGATGTGGCGCGTGCGCACCGGCAGCAGACCGAACTGGCGGTGAGTCGCTGGGCGAAAGACGCCGAGGCGCGTTGCGCGGAGTGGTTGCTGCGCCATGCGCAGACCAGCGCGCAGGGCTCGGTGGCGGTCTTGTTGCAACAGCGCAAGCGCCTGATTGCCGCGCAGTTGGGTATCGCGCCCGAGACGCTGTCGCGCGTATTGCGCCATTTGCGCGAGCGCAGCCTGATCAGCGGCTCGGGCCGGGTGGTGAATCTGGTCGATCCTGGGGGTCTGCGTTCGCTCGCCGGGGTATGACGCCCCTGGCCGATGGCGCTACTGCCACTTGAGCGCGCGCAACACGTTTTCCGCGGGGGCCGGGGCCGCCAGCTTGACCGGTGTTCGCCCATCCGGCTGCGCGCCAGCAACCGCGGCGCGTAGTGCCTCGTACACGCTGATGGCCAGCATCAGGGGCGGCTCCCCAACCGCCTTGCTGCCAAATACATTGTCTTCCCGGTTCGGTTCGTGCCACAAGGTGACGTTGAAATGCTCCGGAATGTCGCCGGTGGCGGGAATCTTGTAGGTGCTTGGAGCGTGGGTGGTGAGATTGCCTTTGTCGTTCCACACCAGTTGTTCGGTGGTGAGCCAACCCATGCCCTGTACGAAACCGCCTTCAATCTGGCCGATGTCAATGGCCGGGTTGATTGAGCGCCCCACGTCGTGCAGCAGGTCGACTTTGAGCAGGCGGCTCTCGCCGGTCAGCGTGTCGATCGCCACTTCCGCGCAGGCGGCGCCGTAAGCAAAATAATAAAACGGCCGGCCGGTCAGGGTGGTCTTGTCGTAATGGATTTTCGGCGTGCGGTAAAACCCGTCGCTCCAGAGCTGGATGCGATTCGCATAAGCCAGTTTCACCACCGCGTCGAAGCGCCGCGTGGCCACCGGCGAGACCACCTGGCCCTGTGCAAACCGCACCGCAGCGGCGCCGCAGCCGTCCAGGCCGGCGACAAATTGCGCCAGGTTGTCACGCACCTGGCGGGCGGCAAACTGTGCCGCGCGGCCATTCAGGTCGGTACCGGCCGAGGCAGCGGTAGCCGAGGCGTTCGGAATCTTGCTGGTATCGCTGGCGGTGGCCAGCACGCGATCGAACGCTACACCGAGTTCGTCGGCCACCACCTGCGCTACCTTGGTGTTGAGGCCCTGGCCCATCTCGGTGCCACCGTGGTTGACTTGTATGCTGCCGTCGGTATAGACGTGTACCAGGGCGCCGGCCTGGTTGAACTGCGTCGCGGTGAATGAGATGCCGAACTTGACTGGCGTCAGCGCAATGCCGCGTTTGATCACCGGGCTGGTGCGGTTCCAGGCCGCGATCGCCGCGCGGCGATCGCGGTAATGCGCGGATTGTTCCAGTTGAGACAGCAAAGGATCCAGGATGTTGTCCTCCACCGGCATCTGGTAATGCGTTATGTTGCGCTCGTCGATGCCATACAAATTGCGTTTGCGCACATCGAGTGGGTCCAGAGCGAGACGGCGCGCGATGTCACCCATGATGGCTTCAATGATGATCATGCCCTGCGGGCCGCCAAAACCACGGAACGCGGTGTGGCTCTGGGTATTGGTCTTGCAGCGGTACGACGCGATGTCGACGTCTGCCAGAAAATAGGCGTTGTCGCTGTGGAAGACGGCACGGTCCGCCACCGGGCCACTCAGGTCGGCGCTGAAACCGCAATTGGTAGCGAGCACCAGTTGCAGGCCGCACAACAGCCCGCTGTCGTCGAAACCCACCGTGTATTCATAAGCGAACGGATGGCGCTTGCCGGTGACCATGAAGTCGTCATCGCGGTCCATGCGCAACTTCACCGGGCGTTTTAGCTTGTGCGCGGCAATCGCCGCCCAGACCGCCATGTGCCCGGCCTGGGTTTCCTTGCCGCCAAAAGCCCCGCCCATGCGCCGGCACTCCACGCGCACGGAATGGTTGTCAAGACCGAGCGCATGCGACACCCAGTGCTGCACCTCGCCAGGATGCTGGGTACTGGAGTACACCACCCACTGGTTCTGCTCCTGCGGCACCACATAGGCGACCTGGCCTTCCAGGTAGAAGTGCTCCTGCCCACCAACTTCCAGCGTGCCGCTGAGCTTGTGCGGCGCCCTTTGCAGCGCCGCGGCAGCGTCGCCACGTCGCACAAATACCGGCGGCAATACGTAACTCTTGGCCGCCAGCGCAGCCTGCACCGTCAGGATGGCGGGCAACTCCCCAATCTGTAACCGAACCTTGCGCGCGGCGCGCCTGGCCTGCATCACGGTGTCGGCCACGACTACACCCACTACCTGTCCGATATGTTGCACCGTCTGCATGGCAAAAATCGGCTCATCGCCGATGAACGACGCCAGCATGGTGTGGCCGGGAATGTCACGCGCCAGGATCACATCACACACACCCGGCATGCTCAGGGCAACAGTGCTGTCGACGCTGGTCAGGCGGCCATGGGCGACCGTGGACAGTATCGGCGCGGCAAATAACGTGCCCTTGACCTCCGCGATATCGTCGACATAGGTGGCGTTGCCTGCCACCTGCGCGCGCGCGCTTTCGTGTGGCGTCGAGACACCCGCTGCGGCGCCGGGCGCCGGGTAATTGGTGCCAACAGGAAGTTTTTCAGGCGCGTTCATGCGGTTTCTCCTTGAACCTTGATTCGGCGGTTGGACGTGCCCGAGTGGGCTGCGATGCGGTGCGCTGGCAAGGCTGAACGCCGCAGCTCCAAACCCGCCGGTGCGGGTTTGGACGGCGTGAAGAAGGCCGGACTCTGGCCGGACTGCGCCCTGCAAGGGCGACGACGCTGCGGGCTAGTGCCCGCGAGAAGGAGCAACGCCGCCAGCGTGCCGTAGCGCGGCTCAATCGGGTGCGTAGCGCTCTCACCCGGAAGGTGAGGGTTGTCGGGGGGGAAAACTCTGTCTTCATGCGGTGTAGCCAGCGAGATGTAGCGGTCAACTGCCGAATCAAGGTTGAAGCTTGATCGACTCCAGGTTGATGCACTGGTTGCCCTGACTCTCGAGCCAGAAGCGCTGCAGCAGGTTGCCCAGCACCTCGCTGCGGTAGGCGGAACTGGCCCGCATATCCGAGATCGGCTGGAACTCATCGCGCAGCGCTTGTATTGCGCGCTGCACTGCGTCCAGCGTCCAGGCCTGGCCGTCCAGCGCGGCTTCGGTCTTGCGCGCGCGTGCCGGCGTGGCCGCAACACCGCCGGCGCCGATGGAAGCAGCCAAGACGCGCCCGCCTTCGATATGCAGGTTCAGCGCCAGACAGACGGCCGATATGTCATCGTCGAAACGCTTGGAAATCTTGTAGACGCGGGAAAATTCATTGGCCACTGGCAGCGGGACTTTTATCCAGGCCAGCACTTCATCGGTGGCCATCAGGTTCTTGCGATACCCGGTGTAAAGCGCCTCCAGCGCCAACTCGCGGTGGCCACGCTGGCTCATCAAGACCACGCTGCTGCCGAGCGCAATCAGCAGCGGCATGGCGTCACCGATCGGGGAACCGTTGGCCACGTTGCCACCCAGCGTGCCGGCGTTGCGGGTTGGCAGACCGGCGAAGCGGCTGGCAAACACGCGCAGTTGCGGGCGACTCTCGACCAGCGCCGCAAAAGCCTCGGTCAGCGACACCGCGGCGCCGATCGCGATGTGGTTCGGGTAATGCTGCACGCGGCGCAACTCGGCCACCCGGGTCAGGTCCAGCAGGTTGCCAAATTCCATGTGCATTTTGGTGACCCACAGACCAACGTCGGTGCAGCCAGCGACCAGTTGCGCCCGCGGATGGCTGGCGCGCAGGTGCAGCAGGTAGGCCAGACTGCGCGGTGACAGATAGGCCGCGTTGGCCGGCGCAGCATCGCCGGGCGGGTCGATTTGCTTCAGTTGCCCCAGCAAGGCGGGCTGGTCAAGTTCGACTCTCGGAAAATCGCCCATTCTTTGGGCCGCTTCGAGGATTGGTTTGTAGCCGGTGCAGCGGCACAGGTTGCCCGAGAGTTCCTCCTGCGCCATTTCCCGCGTGATCGCCCGGCCGCGGCAGGTGTGGTTCTGGTACATGCCGAACAGACTCATCACGAAGCCGGGTGTGCAAAAGCCGCATTGTGACCCGTGGCATTGCACCATGGCCTGCTGCGCCGGGTGCAGCGTGCCGTCTTGCGCCGCCAGGTCTTCAACCGTCCACAGCGCCATGCCGTCGATCGAGTGGGCGAGCCGAATGCAGCTATTGACGGCGCGGTAGGCCACGGCGTCGCCGTCAAGCTCCCCCAGCACCACGGTACAGGCACCACAATCACCCTCGCCGCAACCCTCCTTGGTGCCGGTGCAGGCCAGGTTTTCGCGCAACACTTCCAGCAGGGTACGGCTGGGGGCCACATGGTTCAGCTCGACCAACTGGCCGCGCCGGATAAAACGGATGGTTTGGGGTTTCATGCGATGTTGTCCTTGGGCGCGAGGGTAAAACAGGAGGCGCGTGCCCGTCATACGCGCTAGCATATGACGGCAATCTTCCGTCCAGTATGAGAGACCACGCAATATTCGACAAGATCGACCTTCATCTGATCAGGGTCCTTCATACCGTGTTGACTGAACGCAGTGTTTCCAAAGCCGCCATCCGTCTGGGCATGCACCAGCCGGCGGTCAGCGCGTCGCTCAAGCGGCTGCGCGAATTTGCCGGTGACCCCTTGCTGGTGCGCTCGGGCTCGGGCATGGTGCCCACGGTTGCCGGACTGCGCATGATCGAGCCCAGCGCCAGCATCCTGCGCGGCGCCGAGATGTTGTTTGCCGATGCGCGCGGTTTTGAGGCGGCGTCGGCGCGCAACACTTTCCGGATTGCCGCCAGCGACTACCTTGACAGCTTGTTCCTGCCACAACTGGTCACGCAGATTAAGGCAATGGCGCCGCTGTGTCATATCGAAATACAGCCGCTGTCCGCTGATTCCGACTACCGCGCCCATCTGGCGCTGGGCGAGGTCGACATTGTGATTGGCAACTGGACCACACCGCCCGATGACCTGCATCTGGGAGTGTTGTTCGACGATGAGGTGGTGTCGCTGGTGTCCGAGCGGCATCCGGCGGTGCGCCGGGGCTGGGACAGTGCCGCCTGGCTGGCAGCCGACCATGTGGTGCCGGGTGCCACCCATCCGGGCGCCAAGGGCGTGCTGGAGGAACATCTCGACACGCTGGGCCTGCAGCGCAACATCACCACGCGCGTGGCACATTTCAGCCTGATACCAAGCATGGTCGCGTCAACCTTGCTGGTCCTGAGCACCGGCAACAAATATTGCCAACGTTTTGTCGGGCGTTTGCCGGTTCGCATTCTTCCCTGTCCGATCCAGTTTCCGCGCCTGCGTTATTACCAGCTCTGGCACGAGCGAACCCATGGTTCAGCGGCGGCCAAATGGTTGCGCGAGCGTGTCAAGGCAGTGGCATCCAGGTTGCATGAAGAACAGGTGAGCGGCCCCGGCACCCGGCCATAACCCGCTACGCCGGCCAGCAGCCCAGGACGCAACCAACAAAAACGAGACAAACCAGCATGACAACTCCCAGACTGCACTTGTCGGGTATTACCAAACGCTATCCCGCCGTGGTGGCCAACAGCGATGTTTCGCTGACCGTCATGCCCGGTGAAACCCATGCCGTGCTGGGTGAAAACGGCGCTGGCAAATCCACCCTGATGAAAATCATCTACGGCTCGGTCAAGCCCGACGCCGGCAGCGTGATGTTCAACGGTCAGCCGGTACACATCCGCAACCCGCAAGAGGCGCGCGCCATGGGAATCAGCATGGTGTTCCAGCATTTCAGCCTGTTCGACACCATCACGGTGGCTGAAAACGTGTGGCTGGGCTTGGCCAAGACGCTGACGCTTGATGAGGTAACGCACAGCATTGTCGGCAAGGCGCAGGAATACGGGCTGGACATCGACCCGGCGCGCCCGGTGCATACCCTCAGCGTGGGCGAGATGCAGCGGGTCGAAATTATCCGCGCCCTGCTGACCAATCCGAAGTTGCTGATCCTGGACGAACCAACGTCAGTTTTGACGCCGCAAGCGGTGGAAAAACTCTTCGTGGTGCTGAAGAAACTGGCGTCGGAAGGTTGCAGCATCCTGTATATCAGCCACAAGCTGCATGAGATTCGCGAATTGTGCAAGGCCTGCACGGTGCTGCGCGGGGGCAAGGTGACCGGTGTCTGCAACCCGGCCGAAGAGTCCAACGCATCGCTGTCGCGCCTGATGATTGGTGCCGAGCCACCGCAATTGACGCACCGCGAACAGAAGCCCGGCGCGCCGGTATTGCGCGTGAAGAACCTGAGCTTGGCCAGGGAAGACCAGTTCGGGGTCGATCTGGACGGCGTCTCGATCGAGGTGCGCGCGGGCGAGGTGGTGGGCATCGCCGGCGTCTCGGGCAACGGCCAGAAGGAATTGTTGTACGCCTTGTCGGGCGAAGACTGCCGCGCGG
>JANNGR010000022.1:0-7616 GCA_031403955.1 Betaproteobacteria bacterium | reverse complement strand
CCAGGGAAGACCAGTTCGGGGTCGATCTGGACGGCGTCTCGATCGAGGTGCGCGCGGGCGAGGTGGTGGGCATCGCCGGCGTCTCGGGCAACGGCCAGAAGGAATTGTTGTACGCCTTGTCGGGCGAAGACTGCCGCGCGGCGGCCGGGGTTATCCGGCTGGGAGAGACCGATGTGTCGGCATTGCACCCGGGTACCCGGCGCAAGCTCGGGCTGCATTTTGTGCCGGAGGAGCGCCTGGGTCGCGGCGCAGTTCCGACCCTCGGCCTGGCGCACAACCTGCTTCTGACGCGCAACGAAGCACTGTCAAAGCCGCTCGGCTGGATCAAGGTCAAGACCCTGCAGGCGCAGGCGGCGGACATAATCCGGCGCTTCAATGTAAAGGCCGGCGGACCGGACTCGGCCGCCCGTTCGTTGTCCGGCGGCAACCTGCAGAAGTTCATTGTCGGGCGCGAGATTGACGCCAAACCCAAACTGTTGATCGTGTCGCAGCCGACCTGGGGCGTGGACGTGGGCGCGGCGGCGCAGATTCGCGGAGAAATCCTGGCCCTGCGCGACCAGGGCTGCGCGGTGCTGGTGGTGAGCGAGGAACTCGATGAATTGTTTGAACTCTGTGACCGCCTGCACGTGATTGCCAAAGGCCGGCTGTCGCCTTCGGTGCCGATTGCCCAGGCCACGATAGAGAAGATCGGCGAGTGGATGAGTGGCTTGTGGGAGACCGAACATGCTTAAGCTCGAAGCCCGCCCACAGCCGTCGAACTTCTGGAGTTATGGCTCTCCGTTGCTGGCGTTGCTGATTACCGTGGTGATTGGCATCGTGTTGTTTGTCGCGCTCGGAAAAGACCCGCTGCGCGGGCTGGAGATGTTTTTCTGGCAACCGATCAAAAGTGGTTATGCGCTGGGTGAGGTGATGGTCAAGGCCACGCCGCTGCTGATCATCGCGCTTGGGCTGGCGGTGTGTTTTCGCTCCAACGTGTGGAATATCGGCGCCGAAGGGCAATACATACTTGGCGCGATATTCGCGGGCGGAGTGGCGTTGCTGGCTGACAAGACCACTGGCGCCTGGGTGGTAGTGCCAATCGTGCTGGCCGGTGTATTGGGGGGCATGTTTTGGGCGGCCATCACCGCCGTGCTGCGTGACCGGTTCAACGCCAACGAAATCCTGGTCAGCCTGATGCTGGTTTATGTGGCGGCGCAGGTGCTGAGTTATCTGGTCGGCGGGCCGTGGAAGGATCCGCAGGGTTTCAATTTTCCGCAGAGCAAAACCTTCGAGGCAGCGACCCGTATTCCACGTCTGTTTGAAGGCTCGCGCGTCAGCATCGGTGTACTGCTTGCGGCGCTGGGTGTAGGGGCGATCTGGGTGTTTCTGTTTCGCACCCGGGCCGGTTTCGCGCAGCAGGTCGGAGGGCTGGCACCGGCGGCGGCACGTTACGCCGGGTTCTCTTCCCGCCAGGCCTTGTGGGCCGCGCTGATGATCTCGGGTGGCGCCGCTGGTCTGGCCGGCGCGCTGGAGGTGGCCGGGCCGATCGGCCAGCTCTCGACCTATGTGCCAGCGGGTTATGGCTTTGCCGCCATCATCGTTGCCTACGTGGGGCGGCTGCACCCGGTGGGTATGGTGTTTTCCGCGATTTTGATGAGCATGTTCTACATCGGCGGCGAGATGGCGCAATCGCGGCTTGGCCTGACCAAGTCCCTGACCGGTGTATTTCAGGGCCTGTTGCTGTTCAGCCTGCTGGCTTGCGACACCTTGGTGAACTACCGTCTGAAGTTCGGCCGCTCCGGGAGCAAATAATGGAATCCTATTCACTGCTGATTGCCGCCACGCTGAACGCCGGCACGGTGCTGGCGCTGGCGTCACTGGGGCTGTTGATCAACGAAAAGGTCGGCATTGTGAACCTGGGTGCCGAAGGCATGATGTTGTGCGCGGCAATTGCCGGTTTTGCCGCCGTGGTCCACAGCGGTAGCGACTGGTTGGGTTTTGCCGCCGGCATCCTGGTCGGTGCCGCGCTGGCGGCGGTGTTCGGGTTGCTGGTGATCTGGCTCAATACCAACCAGTTCGCCACCGGCCTGGCGCTGACGCTTTTTGGTACCGGCTTTTCGGCTTTTGTCGGCACCACCTATGTACAGGCCAAGATTCCCGAGCGCCCGAGTTTCGGCATTCCGTTTCTGGCCGACATACCGCTCGTCGGGCCGGCGTTATTCCGGCACCATCCGCTGGTTTACCTGACGGTGGTTTTTGCGCTGGCGCTGATCTGGTTCATGTACCGTACACGCAGCGGGCTGGTTATGCGCAGTGTGGGCGAGAGCCCGGAATCGGCGCACGCGCTGGGTTACCCGGTACGGCGTATCCGACTGCTGGCGGTTGTGGTGGGCGGGGCCTTGTGTGGTCTAGCGGGCGCTTACCTGTCAATCATCTACACCCCTTTGTGGGTCGAAGGCATGGTTTCCGGCAAGGGTTGGATTGCCCTTGCGTTGACCACCTTCGCGACCTGGTGTCCGGCGCGGGTGTTGTTGGGTGCCTACCTGTTCGGCGGCGTTACGATGCTGCAGTTTCACTTGCAGGGTATCGGCGTTGACGTGCCGAGCCAATTCCTCAGCATGTTGCCTTATGTGGCCACGATTGTGGTGCTGGCGCTGATCTCGCGCAACCCGCAGTGGATTCGCATAAATATGCCTGCATCGATCGGAAAACCGTTTTATCCCGGCTCATAATGAGCGCTTTTTGCAACCCTCCCACTTGAGGATAACCATGACTGACTTTAACAAACGATCTCTCATCAAAGTGGCCGCGTTGACGGCCATCGCGGCCGCGGCTCTAGTGGGTTGTGGCAAAAAGGAAGAAGCCAAGCCCGTGGCAGCCGCGCCTGCCGCGGCACCCGCCGCCGCGCCGGCGCCAGCAGCTCCGGCCAAGGCCGAACCACTCAAGGTTGCATTCGCCTATATCGGTCCGGTCGGTGACGGTGGCTGGACCTTTGCGCACGACACCGCGCGCAAGGCGGCCGAGAAGGAATTCGGCGACAAGATCGTGACCTCGTTTGTCGAGAACGTTCCAGAGTCCGCCGATGCGGAGCGGGTGCTGCGCGACATGGCCAGCACCGGCAACAAGCTGATCTTTGGTACCACTTTTGGCTACATGGAGCCGATGCTCAAGGTTGCCGCCGATACCAAGGGTGTAATGTTTGAACACGCCACCGGCTACAAACAAGCCGAGAACATGCGCACCTACGACAGCCGTACCTACGAAGGTGCCTACATGGCGGGTGTGATCGCCGGCAAGATGACCAAGACCAACACGCTGGGCGTCGTGGCTTCGGTTCCAATTCCCGAAGTGATCCGCAACATCAACAGCTTCACGCTCGGCGCGCAGTCCAGCAACCCGAAGATCAAGACCAAGGTGGTGTGGGTGAACGAATGGTTTAGCCCGCCCAAGGAAACCGAAGCCGCCACCTCGCTAATCAATGGCGGCGCCGATGTGTTGTTCCAGAACACCGACTCTCCCGCGGTGTTAAAGACCGCGCAGGACAAGGGCAAACGCGCGTTTGGCTGGGACTCGGACATGACCGCTTACGGCCCCAAGGCGCATCTTGGCTCGGCCATCATCAATTGGAGCCCCTACTACATAAAGGCCATCAAGGACGCACTGGATGGCACTTGGAAAGGCGGCACCGGAGTGTGGTGGGGACACAAGGAAGGCGCGATCGACATGGTGTCGATTGCCGAAGACGTACCAGCCGAAACCAAGGCCAAAATTGACGAAATCAAAGCCGGTCTGAAGGCTGGCACCTTCAGCATCTGGAAAGGCCCGATTGTTGGCTCGGACGGCAAGGAACTGCTGGCCAAAGACGTGGTTGCCGATGACAAATTCCTCGGCGGCGTGAACTTTTACGTCAAGGGTGTTGAAGGCAAGGTTCCGGGCGGAAAATAAAGGCCCACCTGCATCGAGCGTAGCAAAGGGCTGCCCGCGGGCAGCCCTTTGCGTTTTGGAGCTAGCAAAAATGAAAGTCAAACCGGTTGCCGCCGAGCGCTTGCCCGACTTGCTGCGCGGCATGCCCAAGGCCGAACTGCATATACACATAGAGGGTTCGCTGGAGCCCGAGCTGATTTTTGCGCTGGCGCGGCGCAACGGCGTGCCACTGCCCTACCCGGATGTCGAAGCGCTGCGCCGGGCCTATGTGTTCGACCATTTGCAGAGTTTTCTGGACGTCTACCACGCCGGCACGACGGTTTTGCGTACCGAGCAGGATTTCTACGACATGGCGCACGCCTATCTGGCGCGTGCGCAGCGCGACAACGTGTTGCACGCCGAGATATTTTTCGATACCCAGACGCACACCGGCCATGGTCTCGACACGGCGGTGGTGGTCAACGGCTTGCACCGCGCCTGTGTCGATGCGACGTCCGAATTTGGCATCGGCGCATCGTTGATCCTGTGTTTTCTGCGTCACCTGGGTGAACAAGATGCGTTCGAGTCGCTGGAGCAGGCTTTGCCCTACCGTGACAAGATTGTTGGCATCGGGCTGGCATCGAGTGAGTTGGGTCACCCTCCGGAGAAGTTCGCGCGTGTCTTCGCGCGTTGCCGCGAGCTGGGTTTCAGGCTGGTGGCGCATGCGGGGGAGGAGGGGCCGCCGGCGTACATCTGGAGCGCTCTCGACGCGTTGAAGGTCGAACGTATCGACCATGGTGTGCAGGCCATCAGGGACGCGTCGCTGATGCAGCGTTTGGCTCGGGACCGTGTGCCGCTCACGGTGTGCCCCCTGTCCAACCTGAAACTGCGCGTGTTCCCGACGCTGGCCGAGCACAATCTGGGCCGCATGTTGGAGGCTGGAATCGTGGCCACCGTCAACTCGGACGATCCGGCCTATTTCGGTGGCTACATAAACGAAAACTTCACCCAGACGTTTGCCGCGTTGGGGTTGTCGGCGCATGAGGCATGGCAACTGGCTCTCAACAGTTTCAACGCCAGCTTCCTGGACGACAGCCTGCGGCGCAACTATGTCGACCGGTTGAGCGCGACGTTCGAGACGTTTGAATAACGTTCACCGGCGCTAAAATCGCGCCAAGGCCGGCTGCTCCGGCGGGCCTTGTTTCCTGTTTTCGGAGCCATGTAGAGGACTACCATGTACAAAAACCTCGTCGCCGCGCTTGCGGCTGCCTGTTTTCTCGCCCCCGCTTTTTCGGAAGACTCCAGACCACTCAAAGTCGGGTTTGTGTATGTCACGCCCTTGACCGATGCTGGCTGGGTGCACCAGCATGACCAGGGCCGCAAGGCAGTCGAGGCGGCGTTGAATCCATCCGGGCCGGCGCAGCGGCCGGCCACGGTGCAAACCACCTATGTAGAAAACGTAGCCGAAGGTGCCGACGCCGAACGCGTCATCCGCGACCTGGCGCAACAGGGCTACAAGTTGATCTTTACGCCGAGTTTCGGCTACATGGAGCCGACCCTCAAGGTGGCGCGGGAATTTCCGGACGTCCGTTTCGAGTCCATCACCGGTTACAAGACCGCGCCGAATGTGGCGGTGGCCAATGCGCGTTATTACGAAGGCCGTTACCTGGCCGGAGTGGCGGCAGGGCGTATGAGCAAAAGCCATCGGGCTGGTTATGTGGCGGGTTTCGCCATACCTGAAGTGCTGCAGGGTATCAACGCCTTCACCCTCGGCATGCGGTCCGTCGACCCTTCAGCGCAGGTAACGGTAATCTGGCTCGATAGCTGGTTTGATCCAGCGCGCGAACGCGATGCGGCCATGACCCTGTTCAACCAGAACATTGATGTGATTGCTTTTCATACTGGCTCGAATGCGGTGATGGTGGCCGCGCAGGAGCGCGGCAAGATGGCGGTGGCGTACCACTCCGATATGCGCAAGGTGGCGCCGGATGCGCAGATCGTGGCGATCACGCACGAATGGGGGGACTACTACACCCAGCGTACCCAAGCCGTGCTGGACGGTAGCTGGAAAAGTGGCAATGTCTGGGGTGGCGTCAGGCAGGGCATGGTGCGGGTTGGCGACTTCGGCCCGCGGGTGCCGCTAAAGGTGCAGCAGGAAGTGCTGGCGCGGCAACAGGACATTGCCGCCGGCCGGCTGCATCCGTTCTTTGCCCGCCAGGCGGTGCGCGACAACCAAGGCCACGAAGTGATTGCTGCCGGTCAGACCCTGAGTGATACGCAAATATTGGCCATGAACTGGCTGGTGCAAGGCGTGCAAGGAAGCCTGGCCCGGCGTTGAGACGCAGCGATCAGGCTCTTTTGCGCTATGGATGTTATGTGGTTTTGTATATGGCGCGCGCTGGGTTCTTGAGTAAGCTCTGCCTTCATGAAGTGTTACCGCGCCGCGATCCTGCGTTTTGACGCACAACACAATGCTGTGTATGAACCGGACGGATTGCTGGCCGTCGGCCCGGATGCAATGGGTGCTGAGGTGGTGCAGGCGGTGGGCGCCTACCACGACCTCGCCGGTCAGTTTGCGGGCGTGGTGATTGAGCATTTGCCGGGACGCATCATCGCGCCCGGATTCGTCGATCTGCACGTGCACTACCCGCAGCTTGACGTAATTGGTTCACCCGCCAGCGGGTTGCTACCCTGGCTGGAGAACTATACGTTTCCGCAGGAGGCCCGTTTTGCCGACCCCGGGCACAGCGCCGAGGCGGCAGAATTTTTTATTGCCGAGTTGCTGCGTAACGGAGTCACCACGGCGCTCACGTTTGCCACTTCGCATCCGGAATCGGTTGACGCATTTTTTGTCGAAGCGGCAAAACACCGCTTGCGCATGATCAGCGGCAAGGTGTTGCAGGACCGCCATTCGCCCGACGGCGTTCGCGACGCCACCGAGCAGAGCTTGATCGATACCGAGACGCTGATTCAGCGCTGGCATGGTCAGGGCCGGTTGGGCTACGCGATCACGCCGCGGTTCGCCCCGACTTGCAGCGACGCGCAGTTGCGCGGTGCCGGTGAGTTGGCGGCGCGTTATCCCGACGTGTGGATACAGTCGCATGTAGCCGAAAACAAGGACGAGGTGCAATGGGCGCGCACTTTGTTTCCGCAAGCGCGTTCGTACCTGGCCACCTACGACGACTTTGGCCTGATGCGCCAGCGCGCCGTCTATGCCCATTGCATCCACTTCGACGACGACGACCGCGCTCTGATGCGCGACACCGGCGCCGCTGCCGCGGTCAGCCCGACCAGCAACCTGTTCCTGGGCAGTGGCTTCTTCGACTATGCGGCCGCCGACCGGGTGGGTTTCAGATATGGCCTGGCCAGCGACGTGGGTGGCGGCACTTCGTTGAGTCCTTTTCGCACCATGCTGGCGGCCTACTATGTGGGGCGTGAAGGACAGACCAAATCGGGTCTGAGCCTCAAGCCGCAACAACTGTGGTGGCAACATACCGCAGGCGCCGCGCAGGCCCTGGGCCTGGACGGTGTGGTGGGCGATCTGCAAGCCGGTTGTGAGGCCGATTTCATTGTGCTCAACCCGCATGCCACCGCCTTGCTGGAGCGCCGCACCAGGCACGCCAACAGCCTGGACGAGTTGTTGTTCGCGATGGTTGTGCTGGGTGATGACCGGCTGGTGGAGCGAACCGTAGTCGCGGGCGCCGCCTGAGCAGCTTCAGGTGGGCGCAAATTGG
>JANNGR010000021.1:0-4953 GCA_031403955.1 Betaproteobacteria bacterium | reverse complement strand
GAAACCGGTGCCCCAACATTGCCGGCGATGAAGGCAAAGTGCCGATGCCCGCTTCGATACAGCCGATCGGCTATGTCCCGCGTCGCGTTAACCTGGTCACAACCGACACTGCATGCGTGTTGGCCGGGCGCGACCCGGTTGTAAAGCACTACCGGTATGCCCCGGCGGTTGCAGCGCGCAATCTGGTCGTCGGGCAGGGTGGTGCAGGCGATGACGCCATCTACCTTATAACGCAACACTTCCGCTATCACATCGCCGGCGCCCATTTCCTGTGTGATGGAGAACAACAAAAGATGCAAGTCCCGGCGCAGCAATTCCACATTCAACTGAAACAGGATTTCGGGTGTGTGCCGGGTCGAGGTCTCGGTAATCAGCACCGCTACTATGTTGGACCGCCGCGTGATCAGCGAGCGGGCAATCGCATTCGGCGAGTAGTTGAGTTCAGTTGCCGCCGCGAGGACTTTTTTTCGCGTTTTTTCCGAGATGGACGCACCCGGTTTGAAACAGCGTGACACCGCCGACTGGGATACACCCGCCAGGCGGCCGACGTCGTAGGACGTGGCGCTGCCAAATTTTGCGGAACTTCCGTGGGACTTAAGGGGCTTTTTTGCCATTGATTGCCAACTCGCGGTATTACGCCAATGGTCGAACATAACACGGATGCATTCGAATGCAAATATGGTTAACATCTATGGCCCGGCACCAAGGTGTGGCAGACACTTTGCCGTCCTAATTTGACAAGCTTTCCTCACTACCTTTGGCATTGCTCCATGCAACCTGATCTTGGCACTTACACATCCGTTCCGGACTTCATCTACGGCATCACGCGCGAGATCTGGGAAGACCGGGGTATTGGCGGCAAACTGGACAAATACTATGCGCGCGACATACTGCTGCGTGCCGCTACCGGATTCACCGGCAGCAATGAAGGAGTGGCGGCGCAAACCCTGCAGACGCTGCACCAGTTTCCGGACCGTCAGTTGGTTGGTGAAGATGTGATCTGGACCGGTTATGACGATGGCAGTTTTCTCTCGTCGCACCGTCTCACCTCGGTGATGACCCATACCGGCGATGGGATTCTCGGCCGTGCCCAGGGTCGGCGGGTGCGCAGCCGGATCATCGCCGACTGCTGGGTGCGCGATCAGGTGGTGGTCGAGGAATGGCTGGTGCGCGATCAGGCTGCGTTCGCCAGGTGCCTTGGTCTGGAGCCGCGCGCGCTGGCGCGCGAGATGGTCGACCGCGAGTTACGCAGCGGCGTGCCGATTTCCTTTTTTGTTCCGGCGCACGACAAGCCAAGCCGCTTCCATTCGACCGTGCAGGACGACGAAACCGTGGCCACGGTGGTGCGCGGACTGATCCGGTTGTGGCACGACAAAGAAACCGCGGCCATTCGCGATCTGTACTTCCATGGCGCGGCATTCCACGCGCCCGGCGGCGAGGTGCGTTACGGCCACACCGATATCGACACCTTCGTGCTCGGCTACCTGGCGTCACTGCCCGACGCGGTCTACAAGGTGGAGAGCGCACGTGTTAACCGCGACCCGGAGCAGCCGGCACGCTTGGCGCTGCGCTGGTCGTTGACCGGCACCCATTGCGGATTCGGACATTTCGGCGAGCCCACCGGCGCGCCGGTATATGTGATGGGCATGAGCCACCTGAACGTCACGCAGGGCCGGGTCATGACCGAATACATGGTCACCGACGAAGTGTCGATCTGGAAACAGATTTACGCCCATATCGAGAGCCGCGCCGGGGCGTGACCACGCCGATTGAGAATAATTTGTCCGCAACGCTTAGCACAGTTGCATTCGAATGCAAATATGGTTAATCTCTATTCCCATGGCGCAAGAAATTGCCGAAACTCGGACCGCGGTCAAGCCCCGATTAATTGTTTTGCGGCGCGGCTCGGGCTGTAGGCAGTTAACCCTCAAAGCACTGATATGACGAGCAACAGACGTGAAATTCTCCAGGCAGCCCTTGCCGCGGGGTCGGCTCTGAGCCAGCGTGCCCGAGGCCATGAACGCCGCGGCGTCCCATGCTCCTGGGGCCACGTTTCGTGAACCCACGCTGGCCAATCGGGCGAAGATGAATAACCGAAAGCTCATCTTTTGGCTGCTGGCGCCGGCCTTGCTGGTGGTCGCGGCCACCACGGTGTATCCGCTCGCGTTCTCGTTCATGACGAGTTTTCGGGATTGGCGGCTGCTGACGTCTATCAAGCCAGGGCCGTTCGTCGGCCTGGAGAACTACACCATCGCCTTCACCGATGACCCCGAGTTCTGGAAAGTCATATCCGTCACGGCGCGGTTTGTCGCCATTGACGTGGCCTGTACCATCCTGGTCGCATTGGGTTTGGCGATTTTGTTGCTGCGCGCCGGTTTTGCCAAGTCGATCCTGCGCACCCTGATAATTCTGCCGTTTGCCATGAGCCCGGCCTTGATCGGCATCTCATGGCGATTTATGTTCAACCCCGAATTCGGTGCATTCGCGCGCACCATCGGTATCCTGCTTCCTTTCATGAAAGACGTGGACTGGTTTGCCAGTCCGGCACTCGCCATTGCGGTACTAGTGTCTTCGGACGTCTGGCACTGGGCGCCGTATTTCACGTTCATGTTGATGGGTGGCCTGGCGTCGATACCGCCCGAGACCCAGGAAGCCGCGCGTATTGATGGTGCAACCAACTGGCAGGTGTTTCGCGATGTGACCTTGCCGCAGCTTGCGCCCGTTCTGGCTGTTGCCGCGATTCTGAAAACCGTTTTCGCTCTGAAGGTATTCGATGCGATTGTCACGATGACGGGTGGCGGCCCGGGCCTGGAAACCACCACGCTGGCATATTTCGCCTACAACATCGGTTTTCGGGCCTACGACATGGGTTACGCCGCGGCGGTTGCCTATGTGCTGACGGCGATCCTGTTTGGACTGTCGTTTTTCTATATGCGTTTCCTGTTCAAGAAAGACGCCAACTGATGCGCGCGCTTTCAGCGAACGACACCACGTTGTTGCTGGCTCGGCGTCGCCGCCGCTCGGCTCGGCGCCGCCTGGTGTTGCAGATACTGGAGAACGGCGTTTTGCTGCTGGTTGCGATTGCGATCCTGTTCCCGATCCTGTGGATGGTGATGACATCCTTCAAACCGCCGGTTGAGGTCTACAAATACTCGATTCTGTTCACCCCCACTTTCGAGAATTTCCGCGAGGTATTCGGGGCGCGGTGGCAAATCGGGTTCAAGGTCGCCAACAGTCTGGTGGTTGCGGTCGGCACCGTGCTGATAGCCATACCGATGGCGGTTTGTGCCGCCTACGCGTTCTCGCGCCTGCAGTTTCGTCTCAAGCGCGCGATGTTTCAATGGATCTTGCTGACGCAATTCATTCCGGCGGTGGTCATCGTGTTGCCGTTTTACATCATGTTCCGCAACCTGAACCTGCTCGACACGTACCTGGCGCTGATCATCGTCGACCTGGCGATTGTGTTGCCTTACGCGATCTGGACCATCAAGGGTTTCATCGACGCGATTCCCCAGGAGACCGAAGAAGCGGCGCTGGTCGATGGCGCAACCCGGGTGCAGTTGATCTGGGACATCGTGGTGCCGATGGCGCGCCCCGGCATCCTGACTGCCGCCATCTTCTGCTTCATCCTGACCTGGAACGAATTTCTGTTTGCGCTGATCCTGACGCGCACCAAGGTCGTTCCCCTATCGGTCGGCATCATCGGGTTTGCATGGAGCGCGGGGACTTGTGGGAGCTGATCGCGGCCACCGGAATCATAATTACCTTGCCGATGATTTTCTTCGCGCTGGCGATCCAACGGCACTTCACCAAGGGCATGAACCTGGGTGCGGTGCGTTAGTTACCAAGGAACCCGTAATGGCTGGCGTCGAATTCAGAAAAATCACCAAACGCTGGGGCGATTTTGTTGCCGTTGACAAACTCGACCTGATCGTGATTGACAAGGAGTTTCTGGTGCTGCTGGGTCCGTCCGGTTGCGGCAAGACGACTTCGATGCGCATGATCGCCGGTCTGGAGGAGCCCACCGAGGGCGAGATACTGATCGACGGAGAACTGGTCAATGAAATGCCGCCGCGCGATCGGGACGTGGCGATGGTGTTTCAGAACTACGGCCTCTATCCGCATATGACGGTGCGCGAAAACATAGGCTACCCGCTGAAGATTCGCGGCATGAAACGCGACGAAGCCAGCCGCATGATTGACGCAGCCGCCGCCAAGGTGGAGCTCGGGCCCTATCTCGACCGCAAACCCGGACAACTTTCGGGTGGCCAGCGTCAGCGCGTGGCGCTAGCCCGTTCCCTGGTGCGCACTCCGCGCGTTTTTCTGATGGATGAGCCGCTGTCCAATCTGGACGCGAAGCTGCGTGTGACGATGCGCGCCGAGTTGAAACATTTGCACCACGAGATGGCCATCACGACGGTTTATGTGACTCATGACCAGATGGAGGCGATGACATTGGCCACCCGGGTCGCGGTGATGAACAAGGGTGTGATCCAGCAACTCGCGGTACCGGAGGCGATCTACAACGACCCGGCGAACCTGTTCGTGGCGGGCTTCATCGGGTCGCCCAGCATGAACCTGGTGCAGGGAGATCTGGTCGATGGCGTTTTTGTCGGCGAGGGACTCAAGGCTCCCAGCGCCGTCGGCGGCAATCGCAACTCGGTCGTTTTGGGCATCCGACCCGAGGATGTTCGGGTGGTGGGCCGTGGAGCGGGACTGTTCGACGCGACGGTTTACGCCTTCGAGTTGACGGGTGAGTCGGTGCTGGTCACCGTGACAGTCGGCAACCGGCATTTCGCGGCGCGCGCCGATCGCCATTTCCGCTGCGATATCGGCGACTCGGTGGGCATCACGTTTGAGGCGGCACGTACCTATCTTTTCGACCGGGTCAGCGAAGCGCGGATCAGAAACTGATATGCCAAGCACCGACCAGATGCCCGCGCTGGCGCAAAT
>JANNGR010000020.1:0-21801 GCA_031403955.1 Betaproteobacteria bacterium | reverse complement strand
CGACGACGGCCAGTTCATCCACCGCATGGGCTCGCCCAAACATCACGTGCCCAAGGTCTACGAGGTCACGACCAAGCATGCGGTCGATGCCGGGCAGATCACGAAGTTGCTGGCTGGCGTTCTGCTCGAATGACAACCTGCCGTCCGCGTTGCCGCAGATCAGGGGCGGAAAACTGAAGGCCTTTGCGGTCACCAGCGCCCAACGCTCGGGTGCCATACCGGAGTTGCCAACCATTGAAGAGGCCGGCCAACTGAAGGGTTTTGAAGCCAGTTCGTGGTTCGGCTTGCTGGCCCCGGCCGGTACACCGCCCGAGGTCGTGAACCGGATTCAGGCCGAGGTCGCGAAATCGTTGAGTACTGCCGCGATCAAGGAAAAAATGCTGGCCCAGGGAGCCATTCCGAGCGGCAATACGCCGGCCGAGTTCACGCGGTTCATCGATGCCGAGATCAGGAAGTGGGCGCCGGTGGTGAAGGCCTCGGGCGCCAAGGTCGATTAGTACCCCGGCACAGAGGTATCGGAACAAAATGAAAGCGATGGATTCGCGCTCAGGCCCAGGCGCAAACCGCAGACATAGCCGTAGCTATGGCGAGGCTGAGGCCCGCGGCTCCAACTCTGCTGAGCAGACTTGGACGGGCCGAAGGGGCGGAGCTCTGCGACGCCGCGGCCTGCAAGGCTTGCAACGACGGCATGGGTGCGAAGGCGCGCTTTCATGTTTCTATATTTCTGGGTCGGGGTACTGGATTTCAAACCCCCCAGACAATCTCTTTGCCGGCTTTGTGGCAGCGCTTCAGCATGTCGATGAACGGCGTAGCGCGTTGGCGTAGCGAGACCGCGTCGAAACGCGGCGCCACTTCGCCGCTAGCCTTGGCAGCGTTCACGGCAGCTTGAAAGGACGCATCTTCCTGGGCCAATGCCGCCTCCAGCGCCGCAATCGCGGCCGGCATCTGTTGGGGCAATACGATGCCCTTGGGGTCAACCGGCTTGCCAATTATCTCCAGCACGCGCTCGCCATTGGGCTGCAACATGATCAGGTTGGCGGCGGCTTGGGACTTGAAGGTGTAGAGCATGGGTACATATAGTTGCGCGTGAACGGATAGACCGATTGTGCGCCGCGCGGTGACTCAAATCCGGCGTCAACCGCCGGCCGTGCCGACAGCATCTGGTGCAGCGAAATCCAGGCCTGCTCAAAACTCATCGCGCTGCCCGCCAGGTACAGCCGGTAGGCGCGCAATAGTCGCTCGGCGCGCGTCGCGTCGCCGCAAGTCGTCAGGGCGGCGCGGGCGGCGTCGAGTTGCTTCTCAAGCGCATCCGACCAGGCCCACAAGGTGCGGGCATAGTGGGGTCGCAGATTTTCGGTGTCAAGCATTTCCAGGCCCGCGGCTGCGGTTTCCTTCAGCAGATGGCTGACATGCAGCAGTTCTCCGCCCGGAAAAATATATTTCTCGATGAAATCCCCCATGCCCGCGCCCAGTTCTTCCTCGGCCGGCCCGCCGGCCGTGATTCCGTGGTTCAGAACCAACCCGCCGGGCTTGAGCAACTGGTGGATCTTTTGAAAGTAGCCGCGCAAGTTGGCTTGCCCCACATGTTCAAACATGCCGATCGACGCAATCTTGTCAAACTGCAGGCGGGAGTCCATATCGCGGTAATCAAGCAGTTGCACCCGCACGCGTTGTTGCAAGCCCTTTTCGGCGATCAGCTTCTGCACATGCGCCTGCTGATTCTTGGACAGCGTGATACCGGTGGCGTCCACGCCGTAATGCTCGGCCGCCCACAGCAGCAACCCGCCCCAGCCGGCACCGATGTCCAGAAATTTCTCCCCTGGGCGCAACATCAGCTTGCGGCAGATATGGTCAAGTTTAGCTTCCTGGGCCTGCGCCAGCGTCATCGAGGCTTGGGCGAAATAGGCACATGAGTAGACCCGGCGCGGATCAAGCCACAACGCAAAGAAATCATCGCTGACGTCGTAATGGAACTGAATCTGCTCGGCATCGCGCTGCACGGAATGTGCTGCCGCGGAACGCGCACGACGCAGCAGGCTCTTCCACCAGGCGGTTCCGGTCGGCACCGGATTGCCGGGCAACAAACCGGCGGCAACCGCCATCACGTCGCGCATGGCGCCTTCAATCCGGATATGGTCTTCGACGAATGCTTCTGCGATGGCACCAATCCTGCCGCTGACCAGCAGGGCCAGGCTGGGCCAGCGCGAAAATTCCAGCGTCACGCCGGGTTGCGCCGGGCCGATCCGGCGCCCTCCCGGAAGGTGTAACGCAACCGGCACCTGCAATCGTGCCAATTGCGTCTCGGCAGTGCGAATGAGATGTTCCATGGCTGCATTCTTGCGGGAGGCGCCCGGTACGTCAACTACCAGTTCTGCTGGCGCTACGCTGACCATTTTTGGTTGAAGCCGTTGACAATATTTAGTTTAAGCATAAACTATTGCTCCATGAACATCCTATGTATTGGCGGAGGCCCGGCGGGCCTGTATTTCGGTTTGCTGATGAAGCTGCAAGACCCGACGCACCGAATCGTGGTGGTAGAGCGCAACAAGCCGTTTGACACCTTTGGCTGGGGCGTGGTGTTGTCCGACCAGACCCTGGACAACCTGCGTGTGGCCGACCCGGTCAGCGGCGGTCTGATTGGCGACGCGCTGAACCACTGGGACGACATCGAGGTGTTTTTCAAAGGGCGCAGCGTACGTTCGGGCGGGCACGGTTTTTGCGGCATCGGGCGTAAGCACCTGCTCAACATCCTGCAGGAGCGTTGCCTCGCGCTGGGTGTCGAGTTGGTGTTTGAAGTCGATGTGGCGGACGACCAGGCGCTGGCGACTCAGTACCAGGCCGACCTGGTGATCGCCTGCGATGGGCTCAACAGCCGCATCCGCACGCGTTACGCCCAGACTTACCAGCCCGATATCGACACCCGCTTATGCCGCTTCGTTTGGCTTGGAACGCACAAGACGTTTGATGCCTTCACGTTCGCCTTCGAGCAGACCGAACACGGCTGGTTTCAGGCCCACGCCTACAAGTTCGATGACCAGACCTCGACGTTCATTGTCGAGACGCCGCAGGAGGTGTGGCAAGCCCATGGGCTGGAAGACATGAGTCAGGAGGATGGCGTGGCGTTTTGCGAGCGGCTATTCGCCAACTACCTGGACGGCCATGCGTTGATCAGCAACGCCAAACATCTGCGTGGCTCCGCCAACTGGATCCGTTTTCCGCGCGTGATGTGCAAGACCTGGGTGCACCACCAGGTCTTGCCGCACAAGCGTGTGCCGGTGGTGTTGATGGGCGATGCGGCGCACACCGCCCACTTTTCCATTGGCAGCGGCACCAAGCTGGCGCTGGAAGACGCGATTGATCTGGCGAATGCCTTTGCCGCCGGCACCGGCAGCGACGGCTGCCTTGCCGATATGGATGCCGTGCTGCAGGACTACGAGGCGCGGCGCAGTGTGGAAGTGCTGAAAATCCAGAATGCGGCGCGTAATTCGACCGAGTGGTTCGAGAACGTGACGCGTTACACCGGCATGCAGATTGAGCAGTTCGCCTATTCGCTGCTGACCCGCTCGCAGCGTATCAGCCACGAGAACCTTCGCCTGCGCGACGGCGCCTGGCTGGTAGGCTTCGAGCAATGGATGGCGCGCAGCTTGCCCGCGCCGGCCGGGCTCGGCACAATACCCGGCGGCGCGTCGAGTGCACCTGAACCTGGCGCCGCTGGCCGCACGCCGCCGATGTTGTTGCCGCTGCAAGTGCGCGGTACGCGGCTGAAGAACCGCATCGTCGTGTCACCGATGGCCACCTACAGCGCCGTGGATGGCCTGGTGCAGGACTTTCATCTGGTGCACCTGGGCGCTCGCGCGCTCGGGGGTGCCGGTCTGGTGATGGTGGAAATGACCAGCCCGAACGCGCAAGGGCGCATCACGCCCGCCTGTACCGGCTTGTGGAACGACGCCCAGCAGGCCGGCTTGCAACGCATCGTGGATTTTGTGCACGGCCAAAGCAGCGCCAAAATCGGCCTGCAGCTCGGCCACAGCGGCCCCAAGGGATCGACCCAGGTCGGATGGGAGCAAACCGATGAGCCCTTGCCGCCGGCCGGTGAACACGCCAACTGGCCCTTGATCGCCGCCAGCGCGGTGCCGTATGGCGAGCAGAACCAGACGCCGGCGGCGATGACCCGCGCCGACATGGAAACCATCAAGATCGAGTTTGTCGCGTCCACCCGGCGCGCCGCGGCGGCTGGTTTCGACTGGCTGGAATTGCATTGCGCACACGGTTATTTGTTGTCGAGTTTCATCACCCCGCTGACCAATTTGCGCACCGACGAATACGGTGGCCCGGGCAGCGCCGGCCTGGAAAACCGTTGCCGCTACCCGCTGGAGGTGTTCCGCGCGATGCGTGCGGCGTGGCCGGACGACCGGCCGATGAGCGTGCGACTATCGGCGCACGACTGGGCGGTGGGCGGCAACACGGCCGATGACGCGGTGCGGATCGCGCGCTTGTTCAAGCAGGCCGGCTGCGACATGATCGACGTGTCTTCCGGGCAGACCACACGGGGCGCCAAACCGGTTTATGGCCGAATGTACCAGACGCCATTTTCCGATCGCATTCGCAACGAAGTCGGCATCCAGACCATAGCGGTGGGCGCGATTACCCAGGCCGATCAGGTCAACAGCATCATCGCTGCCGGCCGTGCCGACCTGTGTGCGCTCGCCCGCCCGCATCTGGCAGACCCGGCCTGGACTCTGCATGAAGCGGCGGCGTTGCAGTCGCGCGCGGTGGATTGGCCGCGGCAGTACCTGAGCGGGCGTGACCAGATGGTCCGCGAGATCCAGAAGCAGCAAGAGATTGCGGCGGCTGCAAACCTAGCGCAAGCGGCGGCGAAGGCCGCGGCCGGCGAAGAAGGGCTCTGAGAGTGGACCAGGAAGCCAGGCTGGACGGCACAAGTATTGCCGAACACCCGCAGGCGCTGCGGTTGTGGCTGCGTTTACTGACCTGCACGCAGCTGATCGAAAAACAGGTTCGCGGCGAATTGCGCGACCAGTTCGAAACCACCTTGCCGCGCTTCGACCTGATGGCCCAACTCGAGCGCGCGCGCGACGGCCTGAAGATGAACGAGTTATCCAGACGCATGATGGTTACCGGTGGCAACATTACCGGCATTACCGACCAACTGGTGACCGAAGACCTGGTGGAACGCGTGCCGGTACCGGGCGACCGCCGCGCTTACCGGGTGCGGTTGACGACCAAGGGGCGCAAGTCGTTTTCCGACATGGCCTTGTCCCATGAGGGCTGGGTCGTCGCCGCTTTTGCCGGCCTGAGCGCCAGGGAAATAGCCACTTTGCACCGTTTGCTGGGCAAGGTGAAACAACACCGCCTGTTATCGAAGGAAAAATCATGAAACATTACATTGGCGTCGGCAACCCGATGCAGGCCAGTTTTGACGCTACCGCTGCTTACCAGGCACGCCATTTTGCGTGGCATTGTGACGCCGGGGTGGGGACCATCACACTGAACCGGCCGGAGCGCAAGAATCCGCTCACGTTCGATTCGTATGCCGAGTTGTGCCAACTGTTCCACGCCTTGCGCCGCAGCAATGACGTCAAGGCGGTGGTCATCGCGGGTGCCGGCGGCAACTTTTGTTCCGGTGGCGACGTGTTTGAAATCATCGGTCCACTGACCAAAATGAGCATGCCCGAACTGCTGGAATTCACCCGCATGACGGGCGATCTGGTGAAGACCATGCGCAACTGCCCGCAACCCATCATCGGCGCGATTGACGGCATCTGTGCCGGCGCCGGCGCCATGATGGCGCTGGCCTGCGACATGCGATTTGGCAGCGCCAGCACCAAGACCGCGTTCCTGTTCACCCGTGTCGGCCTAGCTGGCGCGGACATGGGCGCGTGTGCCTTGTTGCCGCGTGTGATTGGCCAGGGCCGGGCCAGCGAGTTGCTGTTTACCGGGCGTGTCATGACTGCGCAGGAGGGGCTGGACTGGGGTTTCTTCAACGCCCTGCATGACAGCGCCGATCTGGTGGCGCGGGCGCAAGCCCTGGCCGCTGATCTTGCCGCCGGTCCCACCTTCGCCCACGGCATGACCAAGACCATGTTGCAGCAGGAGTGGGCGATGACGATCGAGCAGGCAATCGAGTCCGAAGCGCAGGCGCAGGCGATCTGTATGCAGACGAAAGATTTTCAGCGCGCATTCAATGCGTTTTCGGCCCGGCAAAAGCCGGTGTTCGAGGGCGATTGATCATGTTTGCACCCACCAACCACCTGGCATTGCCATTTTTCGATGACAGCCACCGTGACCTGGGCCGCCGGCTGGCAGCCTGGGCGCCGCAACAACCGGTCGATGAATCCGACCATCGGCGCGCGTGCCGGCAGTGGGTGCGGCTGCTGGGGGACCATGGCTGGCTGCGTTATTGCGTGCCGGCTGCTTTTGGTGGCGCGCTGGAAAAGCTCGACTCGCGCGCGCTGGTGATCCTGCGCGAGACGCTCGCGTTCCATTCCCCTCTGGCTGACTTCGCGTTTGCGATGCAAGGTCTGGGCAGTGGCGCGATCACGCTGGCCGGCAGCCCCGCGCAACAGGCGCAATACCTCGGCGCCGTGGCAGGCGGCGACAAAATCGCCGCCTTTGCGTTGAGCGAGCCCGAGGCCGGGTCGGATGTAGGCGCCATGGCGATGACCGCGCGTTTTGAGAGCTCCGGCGGTTCGGCGCCCGACATGGTGGTGCTCGACGGCACCAAGACCTGGATCAGCAACGGCGGTATCGCCGACTATTACTGCGTGTTCGCCAAGACCGACTCGGAGCTGGGTACCCGCGGCATTACGGCGTTCATTGTTGACGCGCAGACCGATGGGCTGGACAGTTCGGAGCAGATCGAGGTGATGGCACCCCATCCACTGGCCACTCTAAAGTTCAAGCAGTGCCGCATACCGGCCAGCGCACAACTCGGAGCCTTGAACGGCGGCTTCAAGCTTGCCATGCGCACGCTCGACATATTCCGCGCGTCGGTCGCGGCAGCGGCCTTGGGAATGGCGCGCCGTGCATTACATGAAGCGGTGTCGTATGCGCAACGGCGCCCGATGTTCGGCCAGCGGCTGGCGGATTTTCAGTTGACGCAGGCCAAGCTGGGTGACATGGCGGCACGGGTGGATGCGGCTGCCCTGTTGACCTACCGCGCCGCGTGGCTGCGCGACTGCGTCGGAACCGCCACGCCGGCACAGGCACAGGCCTACTCGGCGCAAGCCGCGATGGCCAAGATGGCGGCGACTGAAAACGCGCAACGCGTGATCGACATGGCGCTGCAAATGCACGGTGGTTTGGGAGTCAAGGTCGGTACCAAGGTGGAAAGCCTGTACCGCGATATCCGCTCGCTGCGCATCTACGAAGGAGCAACCGAGGTGCAGCAGTTGATCATCGGCAAATCGGTAATTGCCCAGTTGGGCCCAGAGCTTGCGGCTGCGCCGCAGCGGTCTGCCATGCAAGTTTCGGGAGGCAATCCATGACCAGTTCCGCCCAATTGGACCGTTTTGTGCATGAGCGCTTGCCGGCGCCTGACCAGATGCCGACGTTACGCTTCGATGCGCCCGAGCTGCAATTTCCGTCTCATCTCAATCTGGTGCAGGAACTGTTTGAGCAGGTGCGGCGACAGGGCTTCTCCGAGCGGGCGATGTTGCGCTCGAAGGCTCTGAACCTCAGCTACGCGCAGGCCAATGTCCAGGTCAATCAAATCGCGCAGGTGCTGGTGCAGGACTTCGGGCTGGTTCCCGGCAATCGGGTATTGCTGCGCGGTGGAAACTCCATTGCCATGGCGCTGGCATGGCTGGCGGTGGTGAAAGCCGGGCTGGTGGCCGTGGCCAGCATGCCCTTGCTGCGCGCCAAGGAACTCGGCGAAATAATTGACAAGGCGCAACCCACCCTGGCCTTGTGTGACGCAAAGCTGCTGCACGAGCTGCAACTGGCGCAATCTCAGTACCCGGTGCTCAAAACCATCCTGGCATTCAATCAGGTGGACGCGCCGGCTTCAGCGCAGCCAGTTGCTCCTGCCTACCTGGAGACCCTGGCGGCACACAAAGACGGCCTTTTTGCCGCCTGCCCCACCGCCGCGACCGACATTGCGCTGCTGGCGTTTACCTCCGGCACCACCGGCAAACCCAAAGCCGCCGTACATACCCACCGTGACGTGATGGCCGCCTGCCAGACCTGGCCGCGCCATGTGTTAGGCGCACGGCCGGACGATATTGTCATGGGCTCGCCGCCGCTCGCGTTCACCTTCGGCCTGGGTGGCATGTTGATTTTCCCGATGTGGGCCGGTGCTTCGGTGTATTTCCCCGACATAAGCTACACGCCGGAAGGCATGGCCCGGTTGATATACGAGTCTGGCGCCACGATTTGTTATACCGCGCCGACGTTTTACCGGCAGATGGCGCCATTCATCAAGTCGATGCTGGCCGAACGCGGCGCGCCGGCGCTGCGCATCTGCGTCAGTGCCGGTGAAGCGCTGCCAGACGCCACTCGGGCGCTCTGGAAAGACGCCAGTGGCATCGAGATGCTGGACGGCATCGGCGCCACCGAGATGTTCCACATCTTCATTTCGTCGCCACCGGACCAAGTGCGCCGCGGGGCGATTGGCAAGGTGGTGCCCGGTTACCTGGCCCGGGTGGTGGACGACAGCGGCGTCGAGCTGCCGCGCGGCACGGTCGGCAAACTTGCGCTGATCGGCCCAACCGGCTGCAAATACATGGACGATGCGCGGCAGGCGGCGTATGTCAAGGATGGCTGGAACCAACCCGGCGACGCCTTCATGCAGGACCCGGACGGTTACTTTTTCTACCAGGCCCGCACTGACGACATGATCATCACCGCCGGCTACAACGTCGGCGCGCCCGAGGTGGAAGACGCGCTGCTGAACCACCCGGCGGTGGCCGAATGTGGCGTGGTCGGCAAGCCGGACGTGGACCGCGGCATGATCGTCAAAGCCTTCTGTGTGCTAAAGCCCGGCTTTACCGCGGACGAGGCCATGGTGCGGACGCTGCAGGACCACGTCAAGGCGTTGATTGCGCCGTACAAGTACCCGCGCGAAATCGAATTCCTGGCCAGCCTGCCGAGGACCGAGACCGGCAAACTTCAACGATTCAAACTCAAACCAACATGAACATGCTGCAACCGCCCGGATGGGCTCCCGCCAAGGGTTACGCCAACGGAATCGCCGCGCGCGGCACCCAGGTGTTTGTCGGCGGGCAGATCGGCTGGAATGCGCAGCAGCAGTTCGAGACCGACGACTTCATTGCGCAGACCGCCCAGGCGCTGCGCAACATCGTCGCCGTGCTCAAGGAAGCCGGTGCCGGCCCGGAGCATATGGTGCGCATGACCTGGTACATCGTCGACAGGGTCGAATACAACACACGCCTGAAGGAGCTGGGCCAGGTCTACCGCGAAGTGATGGGCCGCAACTTCCCGGCCATGACCTGCGTGCAGGTAGCCGCGCTGGTGGAAAGCCGCGCGAAGGTGGAGATTGAAGTGACTGCGGTGGTGGCGGATTGAGATTGGCGCCGGCCATCACATGAGCAACAGAGGGCAGCAAACCGCGCTGCTTGGCCAGCACCAACAGCCCACCCGTGCCAAATATCGGGATACCCAGCGTCTGGGCACAGCGGCGTGCATCCATGTCGTCAATAACCGCGCGCAATGGCGGGTTGGCCAGCGCGCAACTCAATACCGCTGTTTCACCCGCGCCCAGTGCCCAGGCGGCAACCCGTGGTGAACTCTCCACCTCTTCTAGCACCGGCCAGGTTTGCTGGTGCAACTCGCGTGCAGCAGCGTCTTTCCACTCGTCCAAAACCACCTCTTGCCAAACGTCTCGCGGCACCACGATGCGCTTGAACATGCGCGGCAAAGGTCGGCCTGCCCACTGCGAAACAGCGTGATCAAGGGCGAGGCGTTGATGACGACCGCCTCAATCCGCATCGCGCAGTTCCTCGGCCAACTCCTCGGCGGTGTATTGGAACGGGCTCACTTTGTAGCTTGAGAGGGCATCAATGAAGCCGGCGCGGGTCAACCCGGCAATCTCGGCGGCCCTGCCCTGGGACAGCCGACCCAGTTCATACCATTTCACAGCGGCGGCAACACGCATCTCCTGCGTAAAATCTTTCGGAGTCTGATGCAAAGCAGCAAAGGCTGATTCGGGCATTTCCAGCGTCAGTTGTGTCATGGCTCACTCCTTTTAACAAGACGAAGTTTGGCACACTGCGCAGCGCCATCACGCATGATCATTCCGCAGGCGCCCGGCCAGAATACGCGCGGCTTCGGAGTCGGACTCAGCGGGTTAGGCAGCGCTTTGGACTGTGTGCTCAGGCGCAAAAAGCCGTTGGCGGTAACACGGCAAAAGGCGCGGCTCTGCACCGTAGCGTCTGCCCAGTAACGACTGGCAGTCAGGTGGTGGACGGGGCGTTTGTCAATCAACGCCAGCCAGTCGTTGATGTCAGGCAGGTCGTTCATTGGCCCGGCGCCAGGCCGAGCACTCGTTGGTATTGAGCCAGATCTTCTTCATCCAGGATGGCGTAAAGCTGTTGGTTGCTCAGGTAGGGGGTGACGGTGCCATCGGCCTCACGCGCGATTGGAATCGGGTAGGGTCCGCGCTCAATAGCCACCGGCAACGGAGGGCGCTCGCGCATGGGGGCTGGCTGAATTGAGGAGCCATCCGCTAGCCCGCGCTCGATGAACTGAGCCACCAGTTCTTTGAGCTTAAAACCACGCAGTGCAGCCTGCGCTTTGAGTTGGCGAAAGGCTTCGTCGGGTAAATCGAGTGTGGTTCTCATCTCTGTTTCAATCGTCAATCAAGTGCCAGTTTTCGATGAAAGCATTTTTGCATCAAATCACGGATTGACTCAAGTTGATGGGGCGACGGATTTGCCAGACGCGCATCAAAGGGCAAGGTTTAGCTGACTATGCCCGAGCAGTGCACGCCTGGCCTTGGGCGACAGCCCCTCGCCTTTGACGAAAGGGTTGTTGGCAATGACGGCGCGCAGGGCCTTGCGCCAGCCCAGGCCTTTCTGCATGGCTTGCCCGGTGGTGGCCACGGTCATGGTGTAGGGCCACCAGCGCTCCTCGGAGGCCAGCGCTTCCCAGTTGTGCAGGGCGTTGGGTATGTCGTCGGGGTGCGTTGCTCAGGGCTGGCGTCACGCTGCCGTCGGCTTCGCGGACGATGGGGATTGGAATCACTTGGCAGTCACCCAGTTTTCCAATTGCAGCCCCTGGACTTTGGAAAACTCGCGGGTGTTGTTGGTGACTAGCACGGCATTGACGCTCAGTGCGTGCGCGGCAATCAGGGTGTCCAAAGAACCAATTGACTGACCCCGGCGCTCCAAGTCAGCGCGTAAATCACCATAAGCCCACATGGCAGCCATATCAAAAGGGAGAACTTCCAGTGGGGCCAGAAACATCTCCAGCGCCTGGCGATTGCGCACCGAGGCGCTTTTGGCAACACCAAAGGCAAGTTCCGCGGCCACCACACTTGAAAGCCCGATGTCACCGAGCCGATACTGATGAAAACGCGCCAGCACTTCGGTTGGCTTGGTGTTGATGATGTAAATACAGATGTTGGTGTCAAGCAGAATCATGCGGCAATCTCGGCACGAATTTGCTTCGCAGGCTGCTCCCGTGTCATGACAAACCCTGGCTCGAAGGATGACAGCGCGGTTTCCAGGGTTTCCCAGGGGTCATCCACAGGTAGCAAGAGAACGCCATTGCCAAAATGCTTGACAACCACTTCGGTGCCGGCAAACCGGTACTCTTTGGGTAGCCGAACGGCCTGACTGCGGCCCGATTGAAACAAGCGTGCGGTATCCATGTGAAGCTCCGACGAAGATGGTGATTACCAATGATAGATACTTTTTCCCGCAGTGTCAGCCGACGATCGAGGAGCGGCTCGGTGAGTCATCAACGAATTCAAAGGGAAAGCGAGAACTGCGAATGCCCCAGCAGTTCGCGTCGGGCCTTTGACGAAAGGGTTGTCAGCCATGGCGGCGTGCAGTGCCTTGCGCCAGCCCAGGCCTTTCTGCATGGCTTGCCCGGTGGTGGCCACGGTCATGGTGTAGAGCCACCAGCGCTCCTCAGGGCCAGCGCTTCCCAGTTGTGCAGGGCGTTGGGTATGTCGTCGGGTGACGCGTCCTCCACCGCCCAGCACAAGAAGCAGAGCTCCTTGCCCAGCGACGGATGCACCGGCACCGGCTCGGCCGGGTTCTTCAGAAACTTGGCCGCCGGCAGGCCGTTGGCGCGCAGGCGGCGATTGGCTTCGTCCCAGAACGCCGGGGCAATGGCCATCCAGCGGTTGCGGTGGATGACCACCCGTAGCGACGCGTCGTTGGGTGATGGCGCATCAACGGCGCGCTCACCCAGATGGTCGATATCGCTCCCCTGATGCTCGCTCGGCAACCGGCCGTTTTATCGGTTGACGCGGGCATGAAATCAAGTGTCTGGCGCGTCGTCATGTGTCCACCGCATAATGTGCGTGACCCACTGTTCAAAAGGAAATTGCGTGATCAAGTTCTACTACCACCCCTCCCCCAATCCCGCCAAGGTGGCGCTGTTTCTCGAAGAGAGCGGCCTGCCGTATGAGCTGGTGCCGGTGGACACCCGCAAGGGCGAACAACATGCGCCGGCTTTCACCGCGATCAATCCCAACGCCAAGACGCCGGCGCTGGTGGACGACGACGTGGTGGTGTTCGACAGCAATGCGATCCTGTTGTATCTGGCCGAGAAGACCGGCCAGTTTCTGCCAGCGAACACACCGCGCTTGCGCGCGCAAATGCACTCCTGGCTGATGTTCGTGGCCACCGGCATCGGGCCGTATTCGGGCCAGGCGGTGCACTTCAAGCATTTCGCGCCCGAGCCCAAGGCTTATGCCGTGAACCGTTACGACTTTGAAGCCTGGCGCCACTGGGGCATCCTCGACGCGCATCTGGCGCGGCAGCATTACATGCTTGGGGACTGCTACACCCTGGTCGATATGGCGGTGTGGGGATGGGCGCGTGCCGTGCCTTTTGTGCTGGGGGCAGACGCGTGGGAAAAGTTGCCTAACGTAAAACGCCTGCTGGACGAAATCAATGCCCACCCGGCCGCACAACGCGCCGAAGCGCTGAAGACGCGTTTTACGTTCAAGACCGAGATGGACGACGATGCGCGCAAGGCGATGTTCCCGCAGAACGTGCGCCTGGGGGCGTGAGCGGACCGCTGTGATCGCGGCCTGCAAAGCGGAACACGGGCCTACGCACAGATGCTGCGTTTCACCAACGTGCTGTCGGCGCGCGACGTTCTGGTCGCGAGCAACTCGCTGACCTCGGATGCCACGGGCGTGCGGGTGCAGATGCGCAACGGCCAGCGCCGCCTGATTGACGGCGCGTGCACGGAATCCAGGGAGATGGTCGGCGGCACAGTGGTGCACGGTCGAGGTGCGCGAAGTCGCGCCCTGCTACGACTGCGCCGGGCAGGCCCGGCCGGCAGCCGAATTCTCAGGGTTTTCCCTGATATGGCTGCTTTTCTTGTCGATTCTGGTGTAGCTTGTTCGTCGTGTGGATGGGCAGCATGGATGCCCAACCACCAATTGATCAACCAACACCAGGAAGACCGCAATGTCCCACTATGTCGACGGATTCGTCGTGCCAGTGCCCAAAAAGAACCTTGATGCCTACCGCCGCCTGGCACGCAAGGCCGGCAAGATCTGGATCGAACACGGAGCGCTGCAATACAGCGAATGTGTCGCCGACGACGTAAAACCCGGCAAGCTAACGTCGTTTCCACAGAGCGTCAAGCTGAAGGCGGACGAAACCGTGGTGTTCGCATGGATCGTCTACCGCTCGCGCAAGCACCGCGACAGCGTCAACGCCAAAGTGATGCAGGACCCGCGCCTTCCGATGGACCCCAAGGCCATGCCGTTCGACGGCAAGCGCATGTTCTGGGGCGGATTTCAGAGCATTGTGGAACTCTGAGCCCAAACCGGAGCAACCGCAATGCGATGCATGATCATGGTGAAGGCCAGTGCTGGCCCGGAAGCCAGCGAAATGCCACCCGACTCACCCATCGCCGCCATGGCGACCTACCACGAGGAACTGGCCCGCGCCGGTGTGTTGCTCGATGGCGCCGGGTTGCAGCCGAGCATCAAGGGTTGGCGCGTCCGGTATTCCAGCGGCCAACGCCGCGTCACCGATGGCCCGTTTACCGAGACCAGGGAAATCATTGCCGGCTACACGCTGATCCAGGTCCGCTCGCGCGAGGAAGCGATGGAATGGTCGCGCCGTTTTCCGGCCCCCCACGGCGCGCTGGCCGATGGGGAAATCGAAGTCCGCCAGCTGTTCGAGCTGGACGACTTCGCACCCAGTGCATCAGTCGTACGCTTGCGCGAACTGGAGGCGGCGAGAAAGGAGATCCCATGCTAAAGACTGTTCTGATTGCTGCCGTTGTGGCGCTGGCCTTGCTGCTGCTGTTTGCCGCTACCCGGCCAGACACCTTCCACGTGCAACGCAGCGCCAGCATCAAGGCCCCGCCAGACAAGATATTTCCGTTCATCAACGACCTGACGCGCATGAAGAGCTGGAACCCTTTTGAGAGGAAGGATCCGTCAGTGAAAGGCCAGTTCGGAAATACGCACAGCGGCCCCGGTGCCACCTATTCCTGGGATAGCGACAAGGTTGGGGCCGGAAGCATGACGATCATCGAAGCCTCGGCGCCCACCAAAGTCACGATGCAGCTCGATTTCATCAAACCGTTCGAAGGCCACCACATCGCCGAGTACACGCTGCGGCCGGACGGCGACTCAACCCGGGTCACCTGGGCGATGCACGGGCCTGCGCCCTTCATCTCCAAACTGATGCAGATATTCATCAGCATGGACCGCGTGATCGGCAAGGACTTCGAGGACGGTCTGGCCAATCTGAAGACGCTGGCCGAGGGTACGTAAGACGCGCGAAAAAATGGGCTTCCACCCAGGCTGGGGGCAGTGCCCGGACCAGCTTGCGGCGCTGGTTGCCAATCTCAGACTATCAACCCGCAACGAAAGGCGCCACACCATGCACAAACAAATCTACGTCAACCTGCCGGTCAAAGACCTGGCGCGTTCGATCGGCTTTTTCAAGCGTCTCGGATTCGAGTTCAATGCCCAGTTCACCAACGACCAGGGTGCCTGCATGATCGTCGGCGAAAACATCTTCACGATGTTGCTGGCCGAGAGCTTTTTCAAAACCTTCACCAGCAAGCCAATTTGTGACGCCACCCGCGGCACCGAGGTGCTGGTTTGCCTGTCGTGCGAAAGCCGCGCCGAGGTGGACGAACTGGTTTCCAAGGCGCGGGCCGCCGGCGGCTTGGTAGCAAGCGAGCCACAAGACCACGGCTTCATGTACCAGCATGGCTTCGAAGACCTCGACGGGCACATCTGGGAGTTGGTCCATATGCTAGCGGCCGCCACGTGACACCGAGCGCGACGCAGCGTGCGATAACGGCGGTCTGACGCATCGAGTCGGCCAAGGTGATCGGCGCTGTCGCACGCGTCGTGCGCGCGGCGGCCATGACGCGTAATACACGCGAGCGCGAGTTGCTGCTGGCGCGTGCGGGGCAAGACATCAGATATGCGCCTTGAGCGCGATACTCGCATCGCAGGCAAGCACCGGGTCCGGACTCTTGTTCGACTCCAGCAACCTGCGCGCGGCCATATGGTCAGCCGGCGAGTTGGTGCTTTCGACACACACCAGCCGCGCTCCCAGGTAATGCAGGATCGAAAAACTTGCCTCGGTCGCCCCGGCGCGCCGGTGGCGCGTGCCGTCTTGCGGCATCAGCCCGGCCATCTGCAGCCGCAGGCTGCCCTGCTCCGACCAGAACCACGGCAACACGCGGTGAGGCTGCTCTTGGCCCATCAATGTGGCGCATGCCGTGCGTGCCTGGTCGTTCGCGTTTTGCACCGATTCCAGCCGCAGGCGCCGGCCACTGGTGTACTCGTGAAAGCTGGTGCAGTCGCCGATCGCCAGGATCAATGGATCAGAGGTGCGCATGTTTTCGTCCACCACGATGCCGTTTTCGCAAGCCAGCCCGGCGTCAGTCGCCAATCTGTGTTCTGGCACCGCCCCGATGCCCAGCACCACCAACTCGACTGGCTCAGATTTACCGTCCACCGCCAGCGCCGCGAGCCGGGCGCCGTCGACCTCGAAACCACCGACCGCAACACCCAGAAGAATCGTTATGCCGCTGGCGCGATGGGTTCGCAGCACATGTTCGGCCAACTCGGGCGACACCGAGCGCATCAGAAGGCGCGGCGCCGACTCCAGCACCGTTACGTCCTTGCCCAGGGCACGCGCGCTGGCCGCAATCTCCAGGCCGATGAAGCCACCGCCCAGCACGGTGAGGCGCTGCGTGTCTGCCAGCAGCGCGCGCAAAACACTGGCATCGGCCGCGGTACGCAGCACCGCCACGTTGGCCAGTCCTTCGCTCAGATGGGGCAGCCGGCGTGCGCGGGTGCCGGTTGCCAGCACCAGATGCGCGTAACCGAGTTCGCGGCCCGAGCGCAGCCGCACCATGCGTAGCGAGCGGTCGATCGCCACCGCCGGATCGGCGCGGTGCAGCGTTATTCCGGCCTCAAGATACCAGGGCTCGGCGCGCTGCAACTGCAACATCTCCTGCGGGTTCTTCAAGTACGACTTCGACAGCGGTGGCCGCTGGTAAGGCAACTCCGGTTCTTCGCACACCAGTTGCACGCGCGCGCCTTGTCCCGCCGCACGCAAGCCGGCACACAAGTGGGCTGCGGCATGGCCGCCGCCGACCACCACGATAGGGGCAGCTTCATTCATGATCAACCTCCAATTCACGGGTGCGGCGACGCGCCGCGGCGTTCGGAAAACGAATTGCGACATTGTGGCTGGTCGCCACCTCTGCCTGCGGCAGATTCTGGAACAAGCACCACCAGCCCCTGAAGCGCCACGGTAAGCTTTATCTGGCACGACAGGCGGCTGTTTGGCAGTCGATCGGCCGCCGTGCACTCCAGCATCTCCCGCTCGTTGGCCAATGGCGCCGGCAGGCGCTCGACCCAGGCCGGGTCGACATGGACGTGGCAGGTGGCGCACATCGCCGAGCCGCCGCACTCGGCGAGAATGCCGCGAACACCCGCGCCGGTCGCGACCTGCATGACGCTGACACCCTCAGGCGCCTCGAGGCCCTGCTCGGTGCCGTCGGGATGGATGAAGAGGATGTCGGGCATGGTGGGTCCGGTGGCCGAATGCAAAGCTTTACGCGGCGATGCATCGTAACGGCAAGCGCCGTCAGCACCATTTCGCCTTCCAGACGCGCCGCAGCCTGGCCCACGCAGCCGTGCATGCCGGCGTCAGACGCCAGGTGGCCGCTGGGCCGACGTTCGATGTCGAAACGGTCGGGGTCGGGCCACTTGCGCGGGTCGCGGTTGGCCGCGGCGAGCCGGCACGGTAGCTTGGTGTTCTCGACCACCGGCACGCCGGCAGGTTTACCCTCAGGCAGCGGACCGTTGGCCATGTTTTGACTGGCCAGCAGCCCCAAACAATCCGCGTCAATCCCGGCTCAAGTACACATACAAACCATCGATGGGCTGCTGTTGATCTTCACGAATCGGGTGCCGCAGGATCTTGATGATTTCAAATCCGTGTTGGCTCGCCAAATCGCGCACGTAAGGTTCCGAGTGGCCATACCGCAGGCTGGTTTTCAATTCAATGTCCTGGCTGCTGTCCGGTATCTCGACCGAAAAACAGAACACCCCGCCGCGATCCATGACCTTGGCCACAGCACTGAATACCGGCTCCAGGTCGCCGATGTAGATGAACACATCGGCGGCCAATATCAAGTCATAACGCAGCTCGGTGGTGCGTAGATAATCCTCTATGTCGGATGGCACCAGGCGCTCATAAACTTTTAGCGCCCTGGCCTTTTCAACCATCTTCGGCGACAGGTCGACCCCATCGACTTGCGCCACGATTGGCCGCACCAGGGGCCCGCACAGGCCAGTGCCGCAGCCCAGATCCAGCGCATGTGCATAACGTCTGCCGCCAAGGCCAATCAAGTTTTGCACCAACACGGCGTGCGCCTGGTAATGGAGCACCTGCACCAGGTGCGCGTCGAACGTTTGCGCGTAAGCATCGAACAAACTGCGCACGTACCGCGCAGGCGCGCTGGCCGGCGCATTCTGGCCGATAACCGCGGCAAGAAAATACCGGTTGAGTTCGGCATCTCCTCCGTGGGCGATGGCTCTTTCAAATGAAATCGCCGCTTCATCCAGCCGCTTCAGGTCCTTCAGCAGGTTGCCGCGACTGGTCCAGGCCGGCGCCAGGCTCGGCTCAATGGCCAGGGCCTTGTCAAACGAGGTCAGCGCGTGCGCATGCCGGTCGAGGTGTTGCAGCGTCTGGCCGTGTCGAAGCCAGCCTTCGCCGTGGTCCGGCTGGAGGCCCAGAAAATGATCGAAAGCGGCCAGCGCCTCTGCATGGCGTCCCAGGTCGCCCAGCGCAATTCCACGCTGCCACCAGGCATCCCGGTCATCGGGTGCGCAGGCCAGCGCCTGGTCGAGAATGCCCAGAGCCGATTCAGACCGCGCCAGCTTGATCAGCGTGGCGGCAAGATTGGTGAGGGTCGAGACCCGTCCCGGAACCAGTACCAGTGAGGCCTGAAACTTTCCCTCGGCGGCGTCAAATCGACCGGCTTCAAAATCTTCGACACCCTGCACAAACAGAGCCCGGGCCTGCTCAAAATTTTCGTTCAAGCGAACTTCCGGTCGATGTTGCGCGGCGCGCTGCGCCAGCATCGGCCCCGCGACGCCGGGCGTCAGCCAGCGCGACCAATCGGGCGGCGAACACCTGCTCGGCGAGGCCACCAGCATGCTGCTGGAGCCAACACTTCACGGAGCCTTTGACCTGCGAAGAACAAGATAGGACCGGGTGTATTCAAGGCGCGGTGAAGGTAGACAAGTACTCAGCCACCAGCTCAAGTTCATGCATCTCAAGGCCTTGCGCGGCGGATGTCATGGTGCCATCGTAATCGGCCCGGGTAGAGGCCTTAAAGGCCTTTAGTTGCTCCAGCAGATAGGCCTTGTTTTGACCGGCCAGGCGGGGAATATGCTGCTGCCCGACGAAGTTGGGCATGTGGCAGGCAACACAATTGTTCTTTTCCGTCACAAGCCGCGCTTTGGCAACCAGGTCACCGTCAAACTTGCGTGTTGGCGGCGTCAATTTCTGCGAAAAATAATACTGCGCCAGGTCATTCAGATCAGCGTTGCTGAGCTTGTCCGCAAACGGCGTCATTTGGTCATTCTTGCGGCGGCCCTCCCGAAACATGAATAACGCCGTGACGATAAATTGACGCGGTTGCCCTGCCAAAGAAGGTATTTCGGGATTGGGTGCATTGCCATCAGCTCCGTGGCAGGCACCACACACCTGGGATTTGACGCGACCCTCTTCCAAACCGGCTTGCGCGGTGCAAGAGAGTGCGGCAAAAACAATACCGGCGGCTATTTGCCAGGCCGCCGTTTTTCTTGACGGCCAGGCGACCGCTGAACGCGCAGGCAGGCCTGAGGTCACGGCGATTTTTTGGCGTAGCTGACGCGGTAGACGACGCCGTTGTAGTCGTCAGAGAACAGGATTGAACCGTCCTTCATCTGCAACACATCGGCTGGCCGGCCCCACATCGGCGGATCACCTCGCTCGTTCTCAAGGAATCCCTCGACGAACGTATGTTTGGTGGCCTTCCCTTTGGCGTCGACCGTCACGCGGATAACGTTATAACCCTGCTTAGGGTCGCGGTTCCACGAGCCTTTTTGCGCAATCAGCATACTGTTCTTGTACTCATTCGGGAACATGTTGCCGGTGTAGAACTTCATGCCCATCGGCGCCATGTGGGCGCCCAGGTTAAGGGCGGGAGGCGTGAACTGGCTGCATGAGCGGTTCTGGCCGTAGACCGGATCGAGAACATCGCCCTGGTGGCAATACGGGTACCCGAAGTGCTGGCCCTTGGTCTTGACCACGTTCAGCTCGTCGCTCGGCAGATCGGTGCCCATCCAGTCACGGCCATGTTCGGTAAACCAGAGCTGCCTGGACACCGGATGGAAGGCCATGCCAACGCTGTTGCGCACGCCCTGAGCGAAGTTCTCCAGGGTGCCGGTCTTGACATCCACCCGCAAAATCGATGCCTCGTTGTAGGTCGGCATGGTGATGTTCTGTGGCGACCCGACGTTGAAATAAAGCATTCCGTCGGGACCCATGGCAAGGTATTTCCAGAAGTGGCCGGTCTGGTTGGTCGGGTCCAGATTGTCGATCACCACTTTGCCCTCACCCGGGTTGTCGAGCTTGCTCTCGACATCGTCGTAACGCGTGATGCGATGGCGCTCCGCGATATACAACGTACCTTTGTCGAACACGATGCCGTTGGGCGATTTGAGGCCCTTGAGCAGGGTCTTGACTTCGCGCTTGCCGGCGTTGTCGATGATCGCGTAAATGTTTGACTGCAGGCGGTTGCTGACGAACACCGTGCCCTTGTCGCCGAGGGCAAGGGAACGTGCATCGGGCACGCCATCGGCCCAGACTTCAATTTTGAATCCATCCGGTACCACCAGCTTGTTCAGCGGAAGATCGCTGGCTGGCCGTCCGGTGACGTGGCCCGCAAACGGATGCAGCGGCGACTTTTCCTGCTCAGCCGTCATGCCCTGTTTCCAGGCCGGCGGGGGCGCCGGGGCGGCGGCCTGTTGGGCCAATGTCGCGCCGGCCAGGGTGGCCAGCAAAGCCGTGCCCAAAATGTTCTTGCTATACATGGTTTCTCTCCAATTTGATTACCTGTCGCATGTCACGGCATGCGCAGGGTGGGTATATTTTAGTACCCTTCGGTATCGATTGACAAGTTGTCCCGTTGTGCTCAGGTTCGCTCTCCTCATTCGGGCTCAATGCCCGCGGCCTTGACGTACCGGGCCCATTTTTCGGTCTCCGACGCCAGGAATGCGGTGGTCTGCTCGGGCGTGCTGGTCTTTATCTCCAAGCCCACGCGTTCAAATTCACCACGCATGTCTGGCTGCGCAAGAATCTTCGTCAACTCCGCGTGCAGACGCTTCACCACTTCGGGGCGCGTACCGGCCGGGGCGGCCATGGCCGTCCATGCAACCACCTCGTAGGTAGGCAGAACTTCCGAAATCGCCGGCACATCGGGCAACATCGCGGAGCGCGCCGCCGTTGTCACCCCGAGAGACCGGATCTTGCCGGCCTTGACCATTGGCAACCCCGCGGCCACATCGACAAACATGATCGAGACCTGGCCGCCAACCAGGTCGGTCAAAGCTGCCGCGGCGGTCTTGTAGGGAATGTGCTGCAGCTCTACCCCCGACATGCGCGCAAAGGTCGACCCGGCAACCAATCCGGCGTGGCTTGCGCTCGCGAATGTCAGCGGCTTGGAACTGGCCTTGGCATGGGCAATCAGTTGGGCCAGCGAGGTAGCGGGAACCGACGGATGGACCGCAAGCAGGAACGGAAAAACGCCGACCTGGGTGATCGGTACAAAGTCACGGCTGGCGTTGTAGGGCAGTTGTTTCATCAGGCTTGCGTTAGCTGCAAGCGTCGTGGTGCTGCCGTAAAACAGGGTGTAGCCGTCCGGTGCACTGCGTTGTGCTTCCATGGCGCCAATGACGCCATTCGCGCCGGGTTTGTTGTCGACCACCACCGGTTGACCGACGACCCGGGACAGTTGCGCACCGAGCAGGCGCAAGGATGTGTCGCCACCACCGCCAGCGCCGAAAGGCGCGATGATGCGAATCGGCTTCGATGGATA
>JANNGR010000019.1:0-8782 GCA_031403955.1 Betaproteobacteria bacterium | reverse complement strand
AACGCGGATCTCGACAACACGCCGCTCATCGCGGACATCATCAGACTGCGCAAAGAGCTTGCGCAAATGCTGGGCTTTAACAACTACGCCGAATATTCGCTCGAACCGAAGATGGCGGAAACGCCCCAGCAGGTGATCGATTTTCTGAATGAGCTTGCGGTGCGCGCCAGGCCCTACGCCGAGCGCGATCTGCAGGAGCTCAACGATTTCGCGCGCTCGGAACTCGGCATGACGAAACTCGAAGCCTGGGACATCCCTTTCGCCTCGGAAAAATTGCGCGTGGCGCGCTACGCGTTCTCGGAGCAGGAAGTTAAGCAGTATCTGCCCGAAACCACGGTCATGCCCGGCATGTTCAAACTGATCGAAACGCTCTACGGCTTGACCATCACGCCCACCGAGGCGCCGTGCTGGCATGCGGACGTGCGCTTTTATTCGATACACGACAACGCGGGCGCGCTGGTGGGGCAGTTCTACCTTGACCTTTACGCGCGCACCACCAAGCGCGGCGGCGCGTGGATGGATGACGCCATCACGCGGCGGCGCACCGCGTCGGGCCTGCAATCGCCGGTGGCTTATCTCAATTGCAATTTCTCTACCCCTGTGGGCGGACAACCCGCTCAATTCACGCACGACGAGGTGATTACACTGTTTCATGAATTTGGCCACGGTCTGCATCACTTGCTGACTCAGGTGGATTACCTCGGCGTGTCCGGCATACACGGTGTTGAGTGGGATGCGGTCGAATTGCCGAGCCAATTCATGGAGAATTTTTGTTGGGAATGGGATGTGCTCCGGCATATGACGGCGCATGTCGATACTGGAGCGCCACTGCCACGCGAGTTGTTTGACAAGATGCTGGCCGCCAGAAACTTCCAGAGTGGCATGCAGACCTTGCGTCAGATCGAGTTTTCCCTGTTCGACATGTTGTTGCACACCGGGCACGACCCGTCCGGGGACATGCTGGCGCTGCTGCAACAGGTGCGGGAGGAGGTCGCTGTAATCCAGCCGCCGGTGTGGAGCCGAACCGTGCATACATTCAGCCACATATTTGCCGGCGGATACGCGGCTGGTTACTACAGTTATAAATGGGCAGAAGTGCTCAGCGCAGACGCTTATGCTGCGTTCGAGGAAACAGCGGGTAAAGACGGCTTGCCGAACCCGCAAACCGGTAGAAAATACAGAGAAACCATTCTCGAGGCTGGCGGAAGCCGGCCAGCGATGGAGTCGTTCAAGGCGTTTCGGGGTCGGGAGCCAAAGCTTGACGCGTTGTTGCGGCACCAGGGAATGGCCACCACCGCCACCGTTCAAGGAAAGCAATGAGAGTATGAAACTATCGAACATAATTTCCAGTCTTCTGACCTGCTGCGCGGTGCTGGCGTTTGATACCGGCGAGTTGCAGGCTCAGACAATTTACCGTGTGGTCGGACCCGACGGCAAGGTCACCTTTTCCGACAAGCCACCCCCCGACGCGGCCAAAGCGACCGCCACGACTGCCAGTGGCAAAGCGATTGGCACTAGTGAAAACCTATTGCCATATGAATTGCGCCAGGTCGTCAACCGTTATCCCGTCACGTTGTATTCCGCAGTGCCCTGCGCGCCGTGTAATGCGGGACGCCTTTTGCTGCAAGGCCGCGGCATACCGTTCACGGAATACACCGTCAACACCCCTGACGATACGGAAGCCCTACAGCGTATCAGTGGTGATGATTCATTGCCATTCCTGACCATTGGCGGACAGAAGATAAAGGGTTACTCCGAAGATGAGTGGATTCAGTTCCTGAATGCCGCCAACTACCCGGCAGCGTCTTTGCTGCCGGCGAATTACCGCAGCCCGCCATCCAAGCCATTGGTCAGCGTGCAAAAACCGGCTGCGGCGCCAAGCCCAGCCGATGCCAAGACAGGCACCGAAGCGAAAACCGTCGCGAGCCGGCCTGCTCCCGCGCCCGCTACGAACCCGTCCAATCCTACCGGCATCAAGTTTTGACACGGCGTCAAGAGATTTCGGGCTGAACCAAATACTGGCGGGCGTAGGTCTGGAATGCCGATGCGGCGCTTCAGCCGTAATGAATCGTTTTGACTCCGGCGCTGGTTCCCAACAGGCACAGGTTTGCTTTCTGGTGGGCGAAAACACCTACTGTAATGACACCGGGCCATTGATTGACCATCGACTCAAATCCCGGCGGATCGGTAATTAGCAAACCCGAGACATCCAGAATGTGCTGCCCATTGTCGGTAACCAGGGGGCTGCCTTCGCGAAGCCTGAGCCGGGCCTGGCCGCCGATGGCTGCAAACTGCCGCAGGATGCGCTGCGCAGCCATGGGGATAACCTCAACCGGGAGCGCGAACCGGCCCAGCGTGTCGACTACTTTGGACTCATCCGCAATGCACACAAAACGATCCGATTGCGCGGCAACGATTTTTTCGCGCGTCAACGCCGCCCCTCCGCCCTTGATCATGTAGCCACGCGGATCGATTTCGTCGGCTCCGTCAATGTATACCGGCAACCGACCCACGGTGTTGCAGTCGAATACGGCAATGCCCAATTCCCTAAGCCGCGCACTGCTGGCGTCGGAGCTCGACACCGCCCCCGGCATCTGGTGTTTGATTGAAGCCAGAGCGTCAATGAACTTGTTGACGGTGGAGCCACTCCCCACGCCTAGCACTTGACCGGGCACAACGTATTGCAGCGCGGCCAGGCCTACCATGGTCTTGAGTTGGTCTGGAGAGGGCATGTGAGAATAATGCGACAACTGGCTTGACTGGTTGACAAAGTAGAAGACAGCAAAGAATTATCCAATGTCTCTTGTTCCTTACTCGTTCGCCCGGCCTTTTTTGTTCGGTCTGGATGCTGAAACCGCACACGAACTAACGCTACATGCGCTGGCATACACACAAGGAACAGCGTTGGCATGGGCCTACCGTGCCAGGGCGATCAGCGACCCGGTCAAGTTGGCGGGTGTGTCGTTTCCCAATCGCGTCGGATTGGCGGCCGGGCTGGACAAGAACGCACGTTGTATCGACGCCCTCGGCGCGATGGGATTTGGGTTTGTGGAAGTTGGCACGGTCACGCCAAAAGCCCAGGATGGCAACCCCAAGCCGCGCATGTTTCGCCTGCCGCAAGCCAATGCGCTGATCAACCGGCTGGGCTTCAACAACCAGGGTCTGGACGCGTTTGTTGCCAACCTGAAACGTGCGTCGTTTCGCGCTGAAGGACGGATTCTGGGTATCAACATCGGCAAGAATGCCACCACGCCGATAGCGCGCGCGGCGGACGATTACCTCGCCGGCCTCGATGGCGTCTATGCGTATGCCGACTATGTGGTGGTGAATATTTCTAGCCCCAACACCAGCCATCTGCGCGAACTCCAGAATGACGCGGCACTCGACGCCCTGCTCGGCACACTGGCCAGTCACCGCCATGCGTTACGTCGCCAGCACGGCCGCAACGTGCCTCTGTTTGTCAAGATCGCCCCCGACCTGGACCAGGCACAAGTCGGCGTCATTGCAAAGACACTTCGACGCCACGGCATGGACGGTGTGGTGGCCACCAACACCACCATCAGCCGCGACGCCGTGCGCGGACTGCGCCACGCGGATGAAACCGGCGGGCTTTCGGGCGCGCCAGTGCTGGAGCCCAGCAACCGGGTGATCCGCCAGTTGCGCCAGGCCCTTGGCAAGAAGTTCCCAATCATCGGCGTGGGCGGCATCCTGAGTGCCGAGGACGCAGTGAGCAAGATCGAAGCTGGAGCGGACCTGGTGCAAATTTATACCGGCCTGATCTACAAGGGGCCCGATCTGGTCAGTCAGGCAGCAACGGCGATTCGTGACCGGTACCGCGGCGTCGGCTTATAAGAGCGACCGTTGCCCGATTCGGCACGCGATCATCTAAGCTGAACCGAGCCCGAGACGGTGACCACCACCGAGCTCTTGCCGGCCTCAATCGGTACCGGTGCCTCCGCGCTGGCGGCTTTAGCTTCCATGGCCATCATGCGCGGACGCTGACCGAAACCCTGGTCGTTGGCGCTAACCGATACCTCGCGCAAGCTGAATCCGGCAAATCCGAAACCCTTGGCAATCTCGGCTGCCTTGGATTTGAAGCGTTCGATTGCCACGCCTTGCGCTTCGCTCTCCGTCTTGTTGCGTTGCTCACGGCTCAGTGCAAATGCGACACCACCCATGGTCAGCGTCTGAATCTTGCCGGCGGTGGCGCTGATACGGACGAAGTCGCGCCCTTCGAGCACCAGTTCGGTCGTGCCTTGCCAGCCAGTGATCTTGCCGTCGCGGCCATACCGCGGGGCCAGGTTGAAATTGCCGGTGCGCACATCAAGCTGCCCAGCTAGCGCCGCCTTTTTTGCTTCGGTAACAGCGGCGTCAAGCGCCAGTCGGAGTTGGGCCTGCACCGTTGCGGCATCCGGGCCATCTCGCGTCGTGTTCATGTTCAGGGTCAGCAAGTCCTGCTGCACCTCGACCGAGGCGCTGGCCGACAACTGGATCAGATTTTGCGGTGCCTGCGGCAGCGCTGGTTGGGCCGCAAGCGCCATCGAGACCAACAACAACGCGGCAGGCACGAGAAACCTGGTTTTGACTTTCAAGGATCACGCTCGCAAAAATTGGATGGCCTCGAAGCGACCACGCACCACAGGCTCGGGGTCGACTCCCCACCAGTGCTGCGCGATGCTGGTGTAGAGCTGGCGAAAATCGGTCGTGTGGTACAGGTTCTGGCTTGCGTCCAGACGCGATAGGTCAGGAGCCTGCCCATACAATCCGCCACGCACCGCGCCACCGGCAACAAAATGGGGTGCGGCCGTGCCGTGGTCAGTGCCATTGGAGCCGTTCTGTCGGGCCCGGCGGCCAAATTCGCTGAACGTCATCACCAATGTGCGGTCCCATGCGCCAAGTTCCGTCATCGCGCTCTTTAGCGCTGCCACGCCCGAGGCAAGCTGGCGCAGCAAATTGGCGTGGACAACAGCCTGATTTTGGTGTGTATCGAAACTGCCCAATGTCAGCACCAACACCGGCACACCGGCTCTACCGGTTTGCGACGCAACCACCTGCGCGGCTGCGCGTACGCTGTTGCCGAAAGCGCCGACTGGAAACTCGGTCTGAAAATTGAACCGCTCCGCGCGCAGGCCCTGAGCCGCCGCACCAACATCACCTTCCACCCTGAGCAGATGCTGCAGCGCAGGGTTGCCTTCGATCCGGGTCGGTGCCACCAGCATTGCCTGGCTGACAAACACCTCAGGATTGTTCAGCCTTATCGCCCGGGCTCCTGCAAGGACTCCACCATCGCCGCCGCCCACCAACACCCCTTCGGCGGTAAAACTGGCGCGCGCCGCATAACCCGCCTGCATCGCGCGTGTCACCCAACCGGTGGGCAGGTATTCATTCGATTTCGAGGACGTATCCCAGATTTCGATCGATCGAAAATGCGACAGGTTGGGCTGCGGATAACCGACACCTTGGACCAGTGCCAATTGCCCTTGCTCCCACAAAGGCATAAGGCCCTTTAGCTCAGGATGAAAGCCGGTGCGTGCATCCAGCTTGATGACTTCATCGCGGCCAATCGCAATCGTGTCGCGCAACTGGTAATAGGTGTTGTCAGCGAAAGGCACCAGCGTGTTGAGACCGTCGTTACCACCCTTGAGTTCAAGCAGAATCAGAATTCGATCCGTCAGGCTTGAGGGTCGGTGTGCCAGCGCCTGCGTCCAGCCGGGGGCCTGACAACCCAGCAACGCGATACCTGAGGCACGGACAAAGTCTCTGCGCTGCATATCGAGCTATTTGAGTTGATAGGCCGCGTCCTGCATCAACCCGCGCAGCAACGCCAGCCCTACCGTCCCAGCCGCAATGGATTGCGTAGCGGGAACTGGAAGCACCGCGGCGGCGATGCGCGCCTTGACTTCCTGATTCGGCTCCCGGTCCACGTCAGCACCATAACTGGTCAGCCATTGGTGGGCGTCAAACCTGATACCGGCCATAACTCGCATCGCGGCACGCTCTGCACCATCGGGTGCCATGGCGGGCGTCGACGTCGACCACACCGGCGTAACCTCGCCGCCGCCCTGCACGGTTTGAATCAATAACGCGGCAAATCGCTTGCGTCCGAGCAGGCTGCTAGCGTCTATCCAATCGGTGTAAGCTGGCCAGCCCTTTACATTCGGAGGCACCAGCAAGTTTTGCCCGAGCAGTGCGGACTGCACCACGAACGGCGTGGTGTCCGAATACCCGACCCCAAACTGGCGCACCGTTCCAACCACGAGGTCGATCGGCGACTTGACCAAGGCGCCGCGATTTGCCTCAAGCCAGAAATCATCCGTCATAAGCAACTCCCGCACGACCACCGCAATGTCGAAACCGCTTTGCACAAAGCGGCCTGCAATACGCTGCAACTGGGCCTCTTCGGGCACCGGCGAAACAAATTCCTTCCACAACTTGGCAACTATGAATCGCGCCGCGCCAGGCTGATCCAGCATCAAATCAAGCACGTCATCGCCATCAAAATTCCCGCTGCGGCCAAATACGGTCTTGTTGCCGTAATCATGGATGAATGGGCGAAACTTGAAACTGAAGTCGTCACGCTCCACGCTCCAACCGGTGAACGCGCGTGCGGCCTCCTTGATGTCCTGCTCGGTGTATCCGTTGGCCTGACTGGCCTCGCCCAGCGTAAAAAGCTCCATCACTTCACGCGCGAAATTCTCGTTCGGAGCGCCCTTTCGGTTATTGACGCCATCCAGATAGACCAGCATGGCCGGGTCCTTGGCCACCGCGTGCAACAGGGCGCGAAAATTTCCCAACGCATGGGCACGCAGCAACTGGTGTTGCCGCCACATGACTTGTGATCGAACCACCTTTTGCTGTGACGTCGCAAAGTGGTTGTGCCAGAACAGTGTCATGCGTTCTCGCAATGGATACGGCGACTCGATCATTTCGCGCATCCACCAGCGCTTGAGATCGAGGCCCTGGCGCATCTGCTCGCGACGTTGTTCCTGCCGTTCGGTGATCGAGGCCAACAATCGAAAAGGAGTTGGCGCGCCCTGATTGACAAATTCCGGTGGCGCATGTATTGGCGTTGAATTCCCGGCCGCCGCCACGATTTGCGCCACCACTTGACCAGCGTTCTTCCCGATCAATCCATCCACTGCGGCTTGACCAGGTGCAAAGCCGGTACGCAGCAGCAAATGGCGCGCCTGTTCAGCCGAAAGTTGGGCCGGCGCCGCATGCAATGTTGCCGCTGCCAGCAGCAGGCAAACCATCGCCAAACCGCGCACCCGGTTCATGACCTGGGCTTTCTGCTGTTTTCTGCCTGATCTTGACGTAATTGCTGGCGCATCTCGAAGCGTTCGCCTGGGGACAGATGCCGCACTGCCGGCGTGGCTTGATCGGCGCCGCCGCGTAGTTCGGACTGCCGGTTGGCCGCGCGATTGGCCTGCAATGCGGTGCGCAATTCGGCGCGGCGCTGCTCGCGCATATCTTGACGTTCAAGGCCCGACGCAGTTTGCGTTGGCTGTGCAACCGCGCTGGCGGCACAGAACCAGATCAGCGCAAACAAGGATTGTCGTTTCATGCTGCAAGAATAACGCCTGGCACAGGGTCGCAGTGCACTTTCTCTGCGCAGGCAAATGTGCGAAACGGGCGAGAGTTGTAACATTCTGTCAGCCTGCCGCGAAAGCCGGCAGGCGACGCAAGCAAAGCCAGCAAAATCGGGTCTGTTACAAATTTGCAGGAAGCACTATGACCCAAACTGCCAGCCGCAGCGACAGGATTTTGGTTGTCGATGACGATAGCCGCATCCGTGACCTATTACGTCGCTATCTGACCCAGGAAGGATTTGAGGTATTTCAAGCCGAAGATGGCAAATCATTGAGCCGCATCCTGTTGCGTGAAACCGTCGACCTGATTGTGCTCGACCTGATGCTACCGGGTGAAGACGGCCTGTCGATCTGCCGCCGGCTACGGGCTGCCAACGACCGGACACCGATCATCATGCTGACGGCCAAAGTGGAGGATGTAGATCGCATCGTTGGCCTGGAAGTCGGCGCCGACGACTATCTGGGCAAACCGTTCAACCCGCGTGAACTGCTGGCCCGCATCAACGCGGTGTTGCGCCGCCGTCCGGTGGGAGAGGCGCCGGGGGCACCGTCCAGGGAAAACGAGTTGGTCCGTTTTGGCGACTTCAGCTTTGACCTGGGTACCCGTACCTTGCACAAGGCGGGGCAGGAATTGCCCTTGACCACGGGCGAGTTTGCGATGCTCAAGGCTCTGGTGCGGCACCCGCGCCAACCGATGTCGCGGGAAAAACTGGCCCAGCTCGCGCGCGGCCGTGAATTCGAGCCGTTCGACCGCAGTCTTGACGTGCAAATCTCGCGCTTGCGAAAAATGATCGAGACTGACGCGGCGAGCCCGCGTTACATCCAGACCGTTTGGGGTGTGGGTTATGTATTTGTTCCGGACGGCTCCGCCTGAGTGACGTGTCGAGCCCTCCAGCGACCCTGCACAGCGGCCCGGCCCCGCTGGAAACCGACCGGGCCATGGTCACACCAGGTCGCGGTGCCGGACTAAGCCTGTTCTGGCGCACCTTCTTCTTGCTGGCCGTACTTTTGCTCGTCAGCAACCTCGCCTGGCTGCAAACGCTGCGTACCTTTGAACTCGAACCACGTGCCGTTCAGACCGCGCAGCAAATTGCCTCACTGGTCAACCTGAGTCGCGCCGCGCTGATCCACTCCGACTCGATTGCCCGCGTCTCGCTGATCAAGACCATGACCGAGCAGGAAGGCGTGCGCAT
>JANNGR010000018.1:0-2688 GCA_031403955.1 Betaproteobacteria bacterium | reverse complement strand
AGGTGCGACGCCCGGAGGAGGGCGAACCGCGCCTGGTCCATCTCGACCACGATCGTCGGCTCGTCGAGGCTGCCCAGGCAGACCCGGCCCGGTTCGAGGCCCTGTATCGGAAGTACCTCGCCCAGGTGTACAGCTTCGCGTTCTACGAACTGCGCGATCATCACGAAGCGGAGGACGCCACGGAGCGGACCTTCCTCGCCGATTTACTGACGCCCCGAGTCGCCACGGTAGCGATGGCCCTCCAAGGGATGCTTGCGCTGCTCCTGACCCGGCGCTACTGGGCTCCCGTCTTTCGGATGTAGGCCATATGTCCGACGCGAATTCCGGGCGGTACGGAGCTTGCTGACTTCGAAGTTGATGTGGTGCAGCTTTTGCGCCACCGCGTTTTTGCCCATTTCAGCCGGCAAGGTGGTTCGTCTGCCAAAAGTTATTCCCGCCATCACGATCCGGCAGTACTGGCACCCCGGGATGGCGGGGGATTCATCGATCAAACTTTTACGCGAGCGACTCCGGGTTGGCTTGTTTCCAGGGTTCACCCGCGCGAAAGCTGCATTTGTCAAAGTCCACGATCCAGGCTTGGCCGTGGGCATCGAGCATCAGGTTGTGGCAATTCAGGTCGGCGCACCGACCTGTGCAGGTATGGCAAAACCGGGTACCTGGGCACAGTCGAGATCACGCCGTTCGGCTTTCGCATCACACACACCGCCTTGACATTCGCCATGTCGACAGTGAGCAGGTTGATACGGTGGCCATCGGAGTTGCAGGCGAGCCTACCGCCCCCGGCAGGCGCAGTGGTGGCGCTGCGAGCAGGAAGTGGTGCCAGCCGTTGCGGAACGAAATTGCAGCCACCTGGATTTGCCGGTTAGCATTGGCGGACAAACTGGATCAGGGACGACATTTTGAGCAGAAGCGACGCCGAAGAGGACAAATCAGTAGCCCTTTACTGGGACTTCGAAAATCTCCACGCCAGCCTTTCGGAAGCGCGGCTGGGCGAAGGCTGGTACGGCAAACCGGACGGGCGATTCAAACCGCAAGAGCCGCTCATCGACGTGCAGGCGATTGTCGAACTGGCCTCGTCTTTCGGCCCGATTGCGATTAACCCCCATGGCTACGCCAATTTCCCCGCTATGGTTAAGGCGCTCGATGCCCTGATCGAGGTTCGTAAAGGTGAATCTGATCAAGTGATCAGTTTGCGATGAGTCAGCTGGCTAGCAGCTTGACTGATGGCGTTAAGGATCCGGCTTGAACCTTTTCCAGCGTTTGGGTCAGTTGCCTTGGGTGGCCAATATTCTGCGCATCGGCGTGGCAGACGGCGACAGTGAGGAGTTGCGCACACAAAAGGCGATCGTCAACATTGGCGTGGTCTGGGGCATCGTTCCGATCCATCTGCTGTTCCTGACTTCCAATCTCTGGTTCGGCGAGGCGTGGCTGGTGGCAGTGGACATAACGGTGATTTTTTGCTCGGTCACGTCGATTGTGTTTTTTGCGCATACCCGAAGGCACTTCGAGATCTACAAGTTGGTGCAACTTGGGATTGCCTTTGCCAGCCCCTTTTTGGTGACATTGGCCATGGGCGGGCTGAGCCGCAATGCAAACGTGTTGTTATACGGCCTGGTGGCGCCGATCTTTGCATTGTTGTTATACGAGCCACGCCGCGCGTTCTACGCGTTCCTGTTGAGCTGCGGCCTCACCGTAGTCTGCCTTTTGGCACAGCCCTACCTGCGCACGCAAAACAACTTTCCACCTGACATGCTGCTGCTTGGCAGTGTCGTCAACATCGTGATTGTTTCAGGCCTGGTTTTTGTCGCCCTGCTGTACTTCATGGACCAGCGCAACATCGCCTATGCCCTGCTGAATATCGAAAAGGAAAAGGCGGACTTGCTGCTGCTCAACATTCTGCCCAAAGACATTGCCGATTTCCTGAAGATCGAACAACGCGTGATTGCCGATCATTTCGATGCGGCCAGCATCCTGTTCGCCGACGTAGTCGGCTTTACCAAAATCTCGGCAACCATGAACCCGATGCAACTGGTGGAAATTCTCGACGATGTATTCACGCAGTTCGACTCAATGGTCGAGAAGTATGGAGTCGAGAAAATCAAGACCATCGGAGACTGCTACATGGCCGCCTCCGGCATACCGCGCAAACGCACGGACCACGCGCATGCCCTTGCGTCGATGGCGTTGGACATGCAAGACTACGTGTCGCGAAACCAGTTTCGCGGCTTGCCGCTGACTTTTCGCATCGGCATCAATTCGGGTCCGGTGATTGCGGGCGTGATCGGGCGCAAGAAGTTCATCTACGACCTGTGGGGCGACGCCGTCAACGTCGCCAGCCGGATGGAGTCGCACGGCAAGGCGGGCGAAATCCAGATCACCCGAGACACCTACGATCTGATCCGGCAAGATTTCATCTGTGAGCCCGCGGGCATCATCACCATCAAGGGCAAGGGCGACATGGAGGTGTGGCACCTGAAGGCCGCGGCAGTCTCTACCAGCGCCCTGGATCGCCCTGGAATCACCTGACCAATCTCCCAGCACAGACTTCACATCGAGTGTCACCGAGCAGCGGCATTACCCTTATCCTCCAGCCGCGCTGCAGCAGGTCGGGCGCAACTCCATCAAACACCGCATCTACAAAGCGACCCACGCGCCAGCACGCGCTTACCGGTTCGATGACCGGGTAGA
>JANNGR010000017.1:0-2916 GCA_031403955.1 Betaproteobacteria bacterium | reverse complement strand
GTCCCTGATTGAACGGGTTGCCTGAATAGCAATTACGTGAAACCTTATTTGTAAGTTAGCCATGACTAAAATAAATGAAAGACGCACATTTGTCAAGTCCGTTCGACGCCGACATTGCCGCCTTGATCGCTACCAGTGCCGCCTTGTCGATCAGTGGCGTCCCGTTTGGTGGGCCGATCGGAGCCGCGCGGGTCGGTTATGTCAACGGCGCGTACGTGCTAAATCCCGGCCAGACCGCCCGCAAGGATTCCAGCCTGGACCTGGTGGTGGCCGGCACCGAGGCCGCGGTGCTGATGGTGGAGTCCGAAGCGAAGCAGTTGTCGGAAGAAATCATGCTTGGCGCCGTGGTGTTTGGCCATGAGCAGGGAAATATCGCGATCAATGCCATCCATGAACTGGTGCGCGACGCAGGCAAACCGGTGTGGGACTGGAAGGCGCCCGCGAAAGACGAGTCGTTGATCGCCAAGGTTGGTGCGGTGGCCGGCGACAAGTTGCGCGCCGCCTACCAGATTCGCAACAAGCAGGCTCGCACTCAGGCCTGCCGTGCGGCTTACACCGATGTAATGGCGGCCCTGAAGGCCGACGGCGCGGTTTTCGATCCGGTCAAGGTTGAAAGCATGTTGTTTGATATCGAGGCCGGCCTGGTGCGCAGCCAGATCCTGGCCGGTGAACCACGCATCGACGGGCGCGACACGCGTACCGTGCGCGCGATTGAAATCCGCCACGGCGTACTGCCCCGCACGCATGGCTCGGCCCTGTTTACGCGTGGTGAGACGCAGGCGCTGGTGGTGACCACGCTGGGCACCGAACGTGATGCGCAACGTATCGACGCCCTGTCGGGCGACTATGAAGACCGCTTCATGTTGCACTACAACATGCCTCCCTTCGCGACTGGCGAAACCGGTCGAGTGGGTAGTCCGAAGCGGCGCGAAATCGGCCATGGCCGCCTGGCCAAGCGGGCGCTGGTGGCGGTGCTGCCGACCAAGGAGGAATTCCCCTACACCATGCGGGTGGTGAGTGAAATCACGGAATCGAATGGCTCGTCATCGATGGCGTCGGTTTGTGGTGGTTGCCTGAGCCTGATGGACGCGGGCGTGCCGATGAAAGCGCATGTGGCGGGCATTGCCATGGGCCTGATCAAGGATGGCAACCGCTTTGCCGTATTGACCGACATTCTGGGTGACGAAGACCACCTGGGCGACATGGATTTCAAGGTAGCCGGAACCACCAACGGTATTACAGCGCTGCAGATGGACATCAAGATCCAGGGCATTACCAAGGAGATCATGCAGGTTGCGCTGGCGCAGGCCAAGGAGGCCCGCATGCATATCCTGGGCAAGATGCAAGATGCGATGGCCCAAGCCAAGACCGAGGTGTCGAACTTCGCCCCGCGCCTGTTCACGATGAAGATCAACCCGGACAAGATCCGGGACGTGATCGGCAAGGGTGGTTCGGTGATTCGCGCGTTGACTGAAGAAACCGGCACTCAGATCAACATCGACGAAGACGGCACGATCACGATTGCATCCACCGACCCGGCCAAGGCCGAGGAAGCCAAACGGCGCATTCAGCAAATCACTGCCGAAGTAGAAATTGGCAAGGTTTATGAAGGGCCGATCACCAAGATTCTGGACTTCGGTGCACTGGTCAATTTGCTGCCGGGCAAGGACGGGTTGCTGCATATCAGCCAGATCGCCCACGAACGTGTCGAGAAGGTAACCGACTACCTGAGCGAAGGTCAGATCGTCAAGGTCAAGGTGCTCGAGACAGACGAGAAAGGGCGCATCAAGCTGTCCATGAAGGTTTTGCTGGATCGTCCAATGCAGCCTTCGGGCCATGGTTCAGAGCAAGCTTGATCAGCTTGAAGTTGTTGTGAGTCTGGCGCCGCCTCACGCAAGTGAGTGGGGCCGGGCGTGAAGGAGACGAACATGAAGGTGATTGAAATTGCTTCGTTTGGCCCACCGGATGTCTTGCGTCTGAGTGAGCGTCCAATGCCGGTGCCGGGCCCTGGTGAGTTGTTGATTCGTGTATCGGCCAGCGGTGTCAACCGGCCAGACGTGTTGCAGCGCACCGGCAACTATCCGGTTCCGCCCGGTGCGTCCGATATTCCCGGGCTTGAAGTCGCCGGCGTGATCGAGCAGGCTGATGCGCGCGAACTTTCCAGCGCGGGACTCAAGCTTGGCGAGCGCGTGTGTGCACTGGTTGCCGGTGGCGGTTATGCCGAATATTGCGTCGCACCGATAGGTCAGTGCCTACCGGTGCCGCGTGGTTTGAGTGATGTCGAGGCGGCGTCCTTGCCAGAGACCTTCTTCACCGTCTGGAGTAATGTTTTTGACCGGGCCCATCTGCAGGCCGGCGAGACGTTGCTGGTGCAAGGCGGCTCCAGCGGCATTGGCGTGACCGCCATTCAACTTGCCAAGGCGATGGGTTGCCAGGTGATCGCCACCGCCGGCAGTGACGACAAATGCGCCGCCTGCGTGTCGCTGGGTGCGGACCATGCCATCAACTACAAGACGCATGACTTCGCGCAAGAGGTCAAGCGGCTGACTGGGGGCCGAGGCGTCAATGTCGTGCTGGATATGGTTGCGGGCGAGTATGTGGCGCGCGAAATAGACTGCCTGGCAGAAGATGGGAGGCTGGTGATAATTGCGGTGCAGGGCGGCGTGAAGAGTGAATTCAATGCCGGTATCGTATTGCGCCGGCGCCTGACCGTGACCGGGTCTACGTTGCGCCCACGATCCGTGGCCTTCAAACAGGCAATCGCACAGGCCTGCCTGCGAACGGTCTGGCCGCTAATTGAAAGCGGGCGCGTCAAACCCGTCATACACAGCACGTTTTCGGCATTGCCCTTGGAAGTGGGTGCGCCCAGTGGCGCTGCCCGCGCGCACACATTGATGGAATCGAACCAGCACATTG
>JANNGR010000016.1:0-2590 GCA_031403955.1 Betaproteobacteria bacterium | reverse complement strand
TTGTTTGGGTGCTCGTGTTTGCAAACCCGTTGCAGGCGCAGGAAGGGCGCGCGACCGCCACGCCCCAGAGCGCAAGCGCCGCCAGTGTCGCGTTCGAGGTCGAAATCGACGCGCCACAAGAAGTGCAAGACCTGCTGCGGCGCCACCTTGAGCTGATGCGTTACCGGGAGCTGAGCGACCTCGACAACACCGAGTTGCAGCGCTTGCTGGGCGCCGCGGATGCCAATGCGCGCGAGCTGCTCGCCACGCTGGGCTATTTTTCACCCGAGATCCGGATGGTGCTGGGCGCAGCGCCAGGCGGCGGCGCGCAGCGGTTGGTATCCATTACGGTGCAGCCGGGCCCGTCCACGGTGGTGCGCGAGGTGGCGATCGAGTTCAGCGGCGCCATCGCCAGCGTCGACGCGGCGGCAAACCAGCGTGATGCGATTCGCGCCAACTGGCCGCTGCGCGCTGGCATGCGCTTCACGCAGGCACTCTGGGACGAGGCGAAAAGCCAGTCTTTACGGCGGCTGGTCGCACAACGTTATGCGCTCGGGCAGATCGCCGCCAGCCGCGCCGACATCGATCCCGACACCGGTACGGCGCGCCTGCACGTCACACTGGAGTCCGGCCCCGCCTACCGCCTGGGCCCGATGCGGATCAGCGGCCTGGAGCATTACGACGACGCGCTGGTCGAACGTCTGTCGCTGTTGCGCCCAGGCGCGACCTACGAGCAGTCGGTGTTGCTTGAGGCCCAGCAACGCCTGCAGGACAGCGGTTACTTCGACTCGGTGTTTGTGGCGCTCGACACCGCCGGTGACCCGCTCGCGGCACCGGTGCTGGTCACGCTGCGCGAGGCCAAGAGAAAAAAGATCGTGCTCGGCGTGGGCATCAGCACTGACAGCGGGCCGCGCCTGTCGGTCGAGCATACCAACCACCAGTTGCCGGTGATCGGATGGCGCGCGGTCTCGAAACTGCTGCTTGACCGAGACATCCAGTCGATCGGCACCGAACTCACCGCGACCCCCGACGAAGGCAACTGGCGCTGGTTCACCTCCGGGCTGCTAAAACACGAAGACTCGGCCAGTGTCGCCGTGCGCAGCCAAAACCTGCGCGCCGGGCGCACCCAGATTGGCGAACGGATCGACCGCAACTACTACCTGCAATACGAACACGCCACCACCACCAGCCTGGGAACAGCCACGCAGGCCCGATCGGTCAGCGCCAACTATGCCTGGACCCAGCGCAACTTCGACAGTCTGCCATTTCCGTCCAGCGGTTACGGTCTGAGCGCTGAACTCGGCGGTGGATGGACACTGGGCAACAAACGCGATCCTTATCTTCGAACCCAGGTGCACTGGCTGGGTGTCTGGTCACTGGCCGGGTCGCAAGAGCGCGAACGCGCGACATCCGCTGGGCGAATCGCGCTGCGCGCGCAGGGCGGCGCCGTATTTGCGCAGGTTGGAGCCGTGTTGCCCAGCACGCAGCTTTTCCTGACCGGCGGTGACGCCAGCGTGCGCGGTTACGCCTTCCACGACATTGGCACGACATTGGCCAATGGGCAAATCAAGCCCGGGCGTTACATGGCCAATGGCAGCCTGGAGTGGCAGCGCCCGATAACGCTGGATGGCCAGCCCAGCGACTGGGAGAGCACGCTGTTTGTCGATGCCGGCGCGGTGGCTGACAAACCGTCGGCGCTGAAGGCCAAAGTGGGCATCGGCGCAGGCGTGCGCTGGAAGAGCCCGGTGGGGCCGCTGCAAATGGACCTGGCGTATGGCGTAGCGGTCAAACGCTTTCGGCTGCACCTGAGCGTGGGGTTCACCTTCTGATGCGCCGGCTGTTTCTGCTGCTGTTTTGGTTCGTCGAACTGCCGGTAGCGGTGGTCGGCGCATTGCTGCTGCTGTTCTGGTTCTGGAGCGGCAGCGACCAGTCACTGGCCAGCGCCCTGAAACAGGCTGGTCGTTATCTACCGCCGGGCCACACCCTGGTGGCCGAAGATGTGCGCGGCACGCTGCGCCAGGGTGGGCATATCGGGCTGTTGCGCTGGGAAAAGAATGGGCTTTCGGTGCAGGCGCGCCAGGTTGATGTGGTGTGGCGGCCGATGGAACTACTCAACCGGCGCCTGCAACTCGATACGCTGCATGTAGTCGAGCTGACGATCGATGACCAGAGCCCAAGCTTGGGCGCGGCACCGCTGAACGATCTGGCGTTGCCGTTTCAGGCCGACCTGGCATTCGTGATCGACCAGTTGCGCTGGACTGGTCCGCCTGCTTTTGAAGCCAGCGCGCTGGCGGGGCGCTACCGGTTTGACATGTCGCTCCACGCATTGACGCTGGAGCGGGCGCGGGTCGCAGCCGGCACCTACCAGGCACAGGCCACGCTGCTGGCCCGTGCGCCAATGACACTCGACCTGCAGGTGCAAGGCAAGCTGCAAGCGCCAGTTGGCGGCAAGCCGATTGCGCTGGATGCCTCAGGTACGCTGCGCGGCCCGCTTGCCGGCTCGAACGTGGTGCTGGACCTGTTGGCACAAATTGCACCTGAGCAGGCCAAAGCCAGTGCACCGAACGCGAGTCAGAACATGCACGCCACCGTATCCGCGCGCATCAGCCCC
>JANNGR010000015.1:0-9099 GCA_031403955.1 Betaproteobacteria bacterium | reverse complement strand
GCCTGCACACCGTCGCCGGTCAGGCACAAGATGTTGGCCACACCCATCGCCGCACCACCCAGAATGTCGCCCTGGATCGCAATGCGGTTCTTGTCGCGGCACGAGATCTGCATTACCGGCGCGTAACCGATGCGGGTCAGCAGCGCGCATACCGCCAGGCTCGACATATGGCAGTTGGCGCCGCTGCCGTCGGTGGCATTGATGGCATCCACGTAGCCGTCGAACACGCGCGCCCGCCGGTACACATCCTCGGGGTCGGCAGAGTCGGGCGGATCGAGCTCCGACGTTACCGCGAATACCCCGCTGCGCAACACACGCTCCAGGCGACCCGGCGACGTATGGCCAGGCAAAATCGGCAGCGGGTAGCCGGGAACCGGCTCGTCTTCGAATTTCACGCTGTCTCCGGCCTGGCGGCACTCGCCTTGTCACGCGCTACCTTCAGCCAGGAGGAACGGCCCTGCAAGCGCCCATCGACCGCGAACTGCACCACCTTGATCGCATCCTTGCCATTGCGCATACGCTGGCTGCCGGCGTAAGCCTCGACCCAGACACATCGCATGTCGGGTTTGACCTCGCAATTTCCGTTCGCGCGCACGCCGCCACATGGTCCATTACGCAGATTTTTGGGGCAATTCATGGGGCACGCCATGCCGGTGGAACTCAGTACGCACTGGCCACACATCCGGCAGTCGAACAACAAGCCTTTGACCACTTTCTCGACACCGGCCACTGGCTTTTCAAGCCGCTCATAACCCATGCGGCTCCATAACGGATGCAGCGCGACGAACAGGCGCTCAAAACCGGCATAAAACGTCTCGAGGCCGCGCGCATGGCGCACCGACCAGCGGCGCACGGCAAGCATCAGTCTTCCCCGTCGGTGGCCGGTGGCGCTGCCGCAACGGACGGCTCATCGAGGCCATGGGCACGAATCAGGCGCAATAGATCGGCGTCGGAATAACGCGCCTCGATACGTGCCGCCTCGGCTGCCGCCTCGGCCTGCAAATCGTCACCGCAGCGGCGCGGTTCACTGCGTTTCCAGTCAGCCAGATAAGCGTCCGAGCCGGATTTGCCGGCCCGCATCGCAGCCCTGTCCACCGCCGCCTGGAAGCGCTGCGAAAGCTGGACCTTGGCGGTCTCACGGCCGAGTTTTACCAACACTTGCGCCGGTACATCACGCCATGAAATAACAATCAGTTTTGCCAAAAAACCACTCCTTCACTGGCCCGGCGCAAGCTGTGTTCCAGTTCACCGTACCCGGTCACACGGCATTCAAAGTTCAGTCCCAAACGATCGGCGGCGGATTGCGCCGCCAGCACTTTGGCAGGCGACTCCACTTGCGCCAGATATACCAGCCGACGGTAGTTGCCGAAGTACATCGGCATCAACTCGGGATGGCGGTCGATGCCCAGGCCGCGCACGATCAAGCGGTCGAAATGCGTCAGCAGGAAGTCCGTCAGGTAAAACGTTCCTGGTTCGGCATCGGACAACGCGGCAAAGGCTGCGCTACCGGCAAAGAATTCGTAACAATGCGCGCCCGCAATACGCTCGACACCTTCTTCTCGCAGCACGGCGTCGAGCAAGCCGCCGGTGCCGCAGTCGGCATAAGCCACAAACATCGACCTGTAGCGACCGCGGTTGTGCCGGATCTTCTCGCGTACCGCGTGCGGGATCTTTTGCGGCCGGTTGTGTAGTTCCGCCGGCAGACATTGCACGTCCATGTGCGACCAGCCATTGGCACGGCACAACGCGACTATTTCGTGCGCCAGGGCACCGCAGGCGATGATCAGTGTTGAAGCCCGCGCACCCATGACTAGTGGCGCGCGGCGCGCCGGGCGGCGATCAGCGTCTTGGCGGTTTCGACCGCAATGCCGGCGTCGCGGCAGTACGCATCGGCGCCAACCGCTTTGCCGAACTCTTCGTTCAACGGCGCTCCACCCACCAGCACAATATAGTCGTCGCGCAGGCCTTTTTCCTTCAGCGTGTCGATCACCACTTTCATGTACGGCATGGTGGTGGTCAACAGCGCCGACAGGCCCAGAATGTCGGGCTTGTGTTGCTCCAGCGCGGCCAGGTATTTATCTACCGGATTGTTGATGCCCAGGTCGATTACCTCGAACCCGGCGCCTTCCATCATCATGCCGACCAGGTTCTTGCCGATGTCGTGGATATCACCCTTGACGGTGCCAATCACCATCTTGCCAATCGGCTCAACACCGGTCTCGGCCAGCAGCGGGCGCAAAATCTCCATGCCGCCTTTCATCGCGTTGGCCGCCAGCAAAACTTCCGGTACAAACAGGATGCCGTCGCGGAAATCGACCCCGACAATTCGCATGCCTTCCACCAGCGCGTCGTTCAGAACCCGGTCAGCCGACCAACCGCGACCAAGCAGAATGTTGGTGGCCTCAATTACCTCATCGCGCAGGCCGTTGTACAGGTCATCGTGTACCTGTTCGGTCAAGTCCTCGTCATTTAGGGTGTTCAGGTCCAGGTCGTCTTCAAACTCTTCAGCCATGGTCAAGGTCCTTCGGTATCACCGCGCGCAGGCGATCGCAAATGCGCCGGCCTGCGTAGTCAAAATGGTACGGCGCGACCAGCCAACGCAACTGACGGATTCGCGACCAGAGGTTGTCGCACCACGACATGACGCGGCAGCACCGTGGCCATGAGATTTGCGCCGTGCCAGGTCGTTGCGACCGCAATGGCGGTCGCCTGCGAACAACCCGGCGCGGCCGCTTTGCCTACACTGCCGCCAGCATTCTCCCAATTGGCAGCAGCCGCAGCGTCATGAACATAGTTCTCGAAGGCAAACCGCATTACATCCTAAACGCAACCTGTGACAGCCGTCTCGGTACGGTCGCCGCCGTGTCGGGTTTTCTTGCTTCACGCCAGTGTTACATCACCGACATGCAGCAGTTCGATGACGTGATCAGTGGCCGCTTCTTCGTCCGCGCGACCTTCTTCGGTGAACCCGGCCAGACGCCGGCGATCGATGGCCTGCGCGAGCAGTTCCAGGACGTGGCGCGGCGCGAGCAGATGGAGTGGGCGATTTACGACGCTGACAAATTGCCCCGCGTGCTGATCATGGTTTCCAGATTCGACCATTGCCTGGACGACCTGTTGTACCGGCACCGTACCGGCGAACTGAAGATGGAAATCACCGCCGTGGTGTCCAACCATCCGGACCTGCGGCAAATGGTGGAAGCACACCGGATAGCGTTCATGCATCTGCCGGTCAGCGCCGACACCAAACCGCGGCAGGAAGCCAGGTTACTGGAGATCGTGGCGCAAACCGACAGCGACCTGGTGGTGCTGGCGCGTTACATGCAAGTCTTGTCGAACGATCTTTGCCGCCAGTTGCGCGGGCGCGCGATCAACATCCACCATTCGTTCCTGCCCGGCTTCAAGGGCGCCAAACCCTACCACCAGGCGCATGAGCGCGGCGTCAAACTCACCGGCGCAACGGCCCACTATGTCACCGCCGACCTAGACGAAGGTCCGATCATCGAGCAGATCGTCGAGCGGGTAGATCACACCTATACACCGGAAAAACTGGCCGCCGCAGGACGCGACTCGGAATGCCGCGCGCTGGCCAACGCGGTGCGTTTTCACATTGAACACCGGGTGTTTCTAAATGGTGGCCGCACGGTGGTGTTCCGCTAATAAGGGCCCGTTCAGGAATAACTTGCACATTTGTCTCGTCAGCTTCGGGCGCGCTGCGTTGTTGCGAATCGCGTGTGTGGCCGAGCCACACAAGCGATTCGCGCCTAGCATCGCATCCCGAATCCGACGGCCAAAATGCACAACCTATTCCCGAACGGGCCCTAGCCTTCGACGAAGTCGCCTTGGACACCGATCGGAATATCATGGCCGGGCACCGGCCGAGAACGTATTGAGCCGACTCGCCTGCCGCTCCGCGCTGGGCGTATGGCCAAACAGATTGCGGTAACACTTGGAAAAATGGGGCGGTGACTGAAAGCCGCAGGCGACGGCGATTTCCATGATCGACATCGCGGTTTGCAACAACAGTTCACGCGCGCGGCGCAACCGCATGTCGAGGTAATACCGGGTCGGTACCTGCCCGACATAACGCTTGAACAAACGTTCAATCTGGCGCCTTGACACGCCGACCAAAGTCGCGATTTCATCCAGCGACAGTGGTTCTTCGACGTTCGCCTCCATCAGGGCGGCGGCCTCGATCAGGTTTTCGTGAAAAAGACCCACCCGCGCCTGCAAGGGAATATGTTGGCGGTCCTGGTCGTTGCGAATCCGGTCCAGTATGAATTGCTCCGATATCAGCGGCGCGATGTCACGCCCCTGATGCTCCTTGATGATATGCAGCATCAGGTCCAGCGGCGCCACACCGCCGGTACAGGTATAGCGGTCACGGTCAATCGCAAACAACTGCTCGGAAAATACCACGCGCGGAAACTCCTCGCGCAGCGCCGACATGTTTTCCCAGTGGATGACGGCCTTGTATTGGTCCAGCAAGCCGGCCTTGGCCAGCGCATAACCGCCGGTGCACAACGCGCCCAGCGCGACATGCCGTTGTGCCAGCCGGCGCAATGCGCCGAGTAATGCCGGCGTCACCGCTTGCTCGACCTGTACGCCTCCCACGACAAAAACAATATTCGCCGGCCCCATGGCTTCCAGCGCCAGCGTAGGGGACATCGACAGGCCATTGCTGGCCATCGCCGGCCGGCCATCGAGCGTGACCAACGACCACTCGTAAACATCGCGCTTGGTGACCCGGTTGGCCATGCGCAACGCGTCCACCGCGCTGGCCAGTGCAATCATCGTGTAATTGGGCAGCGTCAGGAAGACGAAACGGTGTTTCGGCAACTGATTGACCGGGTCTTTGGGGCGCTCGTACATGTTCATCTTCGTGGCTATTTAGCGTCCTGGTCCGCCACAAGTCCAAAACGCCGCCTGATAAAGCGCTTGTGCCCCGAAGGTTTCGGTGCTGCGGTCCAGCATGATAGCCAACGGCGCGACCGCCAGCCCCGACTCGGCGTCCAGGCCACCGGCATCGAGGAGGCATAACGACGCAGACCCAGGTCGCGGACAAGGCTGGCGCCCGACAATGTTCCGCGCTATAGTTCCTCTCAAGCGTCGAAACCTAATCTGCATTCTGGAGAATTATCTTGGGCATTTTTTCAAACCAACCAGGCAAGAATCCACTAGCAGCAGACGCCAAAACGTCCGATGTCGTGCCTGGCGACCCCGCCGAGCAGGGTTTTGTTCCGACACAGATAGACGAAGACCCCGAGATTTCGAACGACTGGTGGTCCGAATCAACCGACGGCCAATGCAGCGAGCATGCGGCGCTGTTTGCTGCTTCGCAACCGGCGCCGTTGAGCATCGTTTAGCGTTGCGCGGCATTACCGCCTGCGGCCGGTAAAGCCGGCCTGAATCAGGCCAAGCCAGGCAGCTTGGGCGCAGCCCTGATCGAGGACCAGATGCCACAATCGGCAGATGTCCGAGCCCAGCCCTACCGACCCGTTTGCCGCGCTGCAAAATTCCACCTTTTTACGCGCCTGCTGGCGCCAGGCGACTGGACATACGCCAGTCTGGTTGATGCGCCAGGCCGGGCGCTATCTGCCTGAATACCGCGCCACACGCTCCAAAGCCGGCAGCTTCATGGCGCTGGCGACCAACACCGACTACGCAACCGAGGTAACCCTGCAACCGCTGGAGCGTTACCCGCTGGACGCGGCGATCCTGTTCAGCGACATACTGACCGTACCCGACGCGATGGGTCTGGGCCTGAGTTTTACCAATGGCGAGGGGCCCCGCTTTGCCCACCCGGTGCGCGACGAGGCGGCAGTTGCCAGCTTGGCGGTGCCTGCCATGGACAAGCTGCGCTACGTGTTCGACGCCGTCACCTCAATTCGCAAGGCTTTGCGTGGCCGCGTGCCGTTGATCGGTTTTTCGGGAAGTCCGTGGACGCTGGCCTGTTACATGGTGGAAGGAGCGGGGTCCGACGACTACCGGCTGGTCAAGACCATGTTGTACGCGCGGGCCGACCTGATGCACCGCATGCTGGCGGTCAATGCCGATGCGGTGGCGGCGTACCTGAACGCACAAATCGAAGCCGGGGCGCAAGCCGTCATGGTGTTCGATAGCTGGGGCGGGGTATTGGCCGACGGCGCGTTCCAGCAGTTCAGCCTGGCGTATACCGCCCGCGTGCTGGGCCAGCTCAAACGCGAACACGCTGGTGTGCCGATTCCACGCATCGTTTTCACCAAGGGCGGCGGGCCGTGGCTGGAAGAAATGGGCCGTCTCGACTGCGAGGTGCTTGGCCTGGACTGGACCGTGAACCTGGCTCGCGCGCGCGCCCTGGTGGGTGGCCTGTCAGGCGGTCCGGGCAAAGCCCTGCAGGGAAATATCGACCCTAACGTCCTGTTTGCCAGTCCGGACCAGATTCAAACCGAGGTCGCCCGGGTATTGGAAAGTTTTGGTTTGCCACATCACGCGCCGGCAAGCGAGCCGGATCGCACCGGACCAACGCACATTTTCAATCTGGGTCACGGCATCAACCAGCACACTCCTCCTGAAAACATAGCAGCGCTTGTTGACGCGGTGCACTCCTGCTCGCGGGCCATGCGGCGTTGACGAATTGGGTCGCGATTTCCTACCACCATTGATGCCAATTTGGTTGGCGACTCCTGACTTATGCACAAAAATCTTTTTGCGTTGCGCAACCGCCACCACATCGGTTCTAACTTTGCTACAAAACCAATAGCGATGCCAAGTTGTTGATTTATATGGATATTGAGCCTTTGCACTTTTGGCGGGCAATCCAGCCAAAGCCTTGATTCGCAAGGCTTTGGCGCTGCTGGAAGGTAGATATCAACAAAGTTATCCACAGAATTATTGGACGCCGCCTAAAGTGCTTATGGATCAAGTACTTAAACGCCATATCGCAAGTTCACATCAACAAACTGACCCAAATCTAACGCGCCAATGAGCCACCTAGTACCGGTATTGGTTCAGACCCCAGCGCACAGCCAGCTTGCCGGGCCATTGACTTACCGAAGTGAGTTACTACTGCCACCAGGAAGCCTGGTGCGCGTGCCCCTGGGCCGGCGCGAAATACTGGGTGTGGTGTGGGACGCGCCACCTGGCTCGGATGGCGCTGCGGTTTCCAGCGAAAAATTGCGCGATATCGCGTCGGCCTTGCCCGGTTTGCCAACACTTTCGGCCGGATGGCGCCAACTGGTCGGGTTTGCGGCCCGTTATTACCAGCGTTCACTGGGCGAAGTGGCTCTGGCCGCCTTGCCGCCCCAGTTACGGACCTTGAGCGAGCGCCAGATGCAGCGCCGCCTGCAACGTAGTGCACCCGAAGCCGCCGCCCTGGCGCCGGTTGCAGCCGCAGCGGTGCAACTGAGTCTTGAGCAGGAAACGGCAATCGCGCGTTTTCATGAAAATGACGGCACGTTTCTGCTGTTCGGCGCCACCGGAAGCGGCAAAACCGAGATCTATTTGCGCTGCGTGCAGGAGTTGTTATTGCGCCAGCCGCTGGCGCAGGCCATTGTGATGGTGCCGGAGATCAACCTCACACCGCAGTTGCAGCGGCGGTTCATGGAGCGTTTCGGCCCCTTGTTCGGCGAGCAGGCGCTGGTGTCGCTGCATAGCGGCATGACCAACCCGCAACGCCTAAAGAGTTGGTTGGCCGCGCATAGTGGCGCGGCGCGTGTGGTGCTGGGCACCCGCATGGCGGTGTTCGCGTCGGTGCCGCACCTGAAGCTGATTGTGTTCGACGAAGAACACGATCCAAGCTACAAACAACAGGAGGGAGCGCGGTATTCGGCGCGCGACCTGGCGGTCTATCGGGGCCGGCTGGAGAACGCCAAAGTGATGCTGGGGTCTGCCACCCCTTCACTGGAGAGCTGGCACCACAGCCGTGCAGCTGGCGCGGGCGGGCGTTACCTGCGCCTGGAGATGCCCAGCCGCATCGGAGCCGATGCGCAACTGCCGCTGGTGCGGCGCGTGGACATGAACCACCAGCCCGGGCGGGCGATTTTTTCACCGCCCTTGCTCGACGCCATCAAACAGCGCATCGCGGCCGGCGAACAGAGCCTGGTGTTTCTGAACCGGCGCGGTTACGCCCCGGTATTGCATTGCACGGCTTGTGAATGGAAAAGCGCCTGCCCGCATTGCAGCGCCTACCGGGTGTTCCACAAGATCGACCGCACATTGCGTTGCCACCATTGCGGTTTTGCCGCACCCGTGCCGCGTGCCTGTCCGCAGTGTGGCAACCTGGATATCGCGCCAATGGGTCGGGGCACGGAACGGTTGCAGGAACACCTGACGGAACTGTTGGCCGATGTGTGCCGGCCCAACTCGGTGTCGGCCACCAGGCCGCACGGCGAGGTGGTGCAGATCGCGCGCATTGACGCCGACAGCACGCGGCAAAGCGGCAGCTTGCAGTCGCAACTGGCCCGGGTGCATTCGGGCGAAGTGGACGTGTTGGTGGGCACCCAGATGGTTGCCAAGGGGCACGATTTCCGCCGCATCACGCTGGTGGCCGCGGTCAACCCGGACGGAGCGCTTTTTTCAAGCGACTTTCGCGCACCGGAACGTTTGTTCGGATTGCTGATGCAGGCCGCGGGACGCGCCGGACGCGACGCCGGCATCAGCGGTCAGAGCGAAATGTGGATTCAGACCTTCCATCCGCGCCACCCGTTGTTTGAAGCCCTAAAGCGCCATGATTACCCGGCCTTTGCCGCGCAGCAACTGGCGGACCGCGAACGCGCCGGTCTGCCGCCGTTCAGTTTTCAGGCCTTGTTGCGCGCGGAAGCCCGCACACAGGAAGTCGCACAAGGTTTTCTGGTGGCGGCCAGCACGGCCGCTGGCGAACAACTGGCGCACCTGAGCGGCTTTTCGCTCGTCACGCGGTACCCGGCAGTGCCGCTGGGCATGCAGCGGGTCGCCAATGTGGAGCGAGCGCAGATGCTGGTGGAAAGCCCCTCGCGCACGGCGTTGCAAACCTTTCTGGCCGGCTGGCATGTGGTATTGCACGCGACCCGTCAGAGTGATGCCGGCAAAGGGCTGCTGCGTTGGGCGGTGGACGTGGACCCGCTGGCGATTTGACGCCCC
>JANNGR010000014.1:0-5920 GCA_031403955.1 Betaproteobacteria bacterium | reverse complement strand
CTCCAGCTTCTCCCTGGTCCTGTCGGCGTCGTCGCGCTTGTCCATCGGGCCGACTCGAACCCGATATACGGTGCGGCCCGACTGCTCGCGCTCGGATACCCTGGCTTCAATGCCCGCCAGGGACAATCTGGCGCGCTGGCTCTCGGCGTCTTCCGGCGTGCGGTACGCACCGGCCTGTACAAAATAAGAGAACGGATCAACCCCGCCACTGGATGACCGCGCCTTCGCCAAATCGCCCAATGGGTCAGCGGCGGCTACGCTCCTGGCTTGCGGTTTGGAATCGGTTTTGGCGTCGGCAGGCGCGGTCGGGGTGACACTGACGGTGCCTGCCGGCGGCGGTTCGGCCGATGGCACCGGGCCAGACGCCTTGGGCGCTGGCCGGGCCGGATTCTTGCCATACAAAGGCGCATTCGGGTCCCAATCCTTGTTCTTTTTCGCTTCCGCCGCGTCCTGGTCGATGGAACGGGTTTGCCCCTTGTTCAAAAAAGGAACCGGAACTTTTGTAACGTACACCGCAACCGCCAGCGCCGCGCCCAGCCCGACGACGACGCCAATTATCAAGCCGAGAAAAGTCCCGCCGCGTTGCCGGATCATGTATTGCCTTTGTCAACAAGTTCCATCGATATCCCGATTTTTAGCCCGGCGGGGTTACATTTTTTGCGGCGCGCTGACGCCCAAAACCGCCAGGCCGTTGCGCAACACCTGCGCCGTGGCGGCGACCAGGGCCAGCCTGGACAGGCGCACTGCATCATCGTCGACCAGTATGCGTTCGGCGTCATAGTAACTGTGGTAAGTTGCCGCCAGCTCGCGCAGGTAAAAGGTGACATCGTGCGGCGCGAAATCCTGCGCCGCCGCAGTCAACATCTCGGGGAATTTTGCCAACCCACGCATCAGCGCCTGAGCCTGCGGGCTTTGCAGGGCGCCAAGCGGCACATCACGCAGGGTGTCCACGTCGCCACCCCAACTCGCCAGCACCGAGCAAATCCGGGCATGGGCGTATTGCACGTAGTACACCGGATTGTCGTTGTTGCGCGCCACGGCAAGGTCAACGTCGAACACATATTCGGTGTCGGGTTTGCGGCTGAGCAGGAAAAAACGCACGGCGTCCTTGCTGGTCCACTCGATCAGGTCGCGCAAGGTGACATAGGAGCCGGAGCGCTTGGAGATTTTTACCTCGACTGCGCCGCGCATGACCCGCACCATGGTATGCAAGACGTAATCCGGGTAACCGGCCGGTATGCCGACGTTGGCAGCCTGCAACCCGGCACGCACACGGGCAATGGTGCCGTGGTGGTCGCCGCCCTGGATGTTGACCACCCTGGAAAATCCGCGTTCCCATTTGGTGATATGGTAGGCCACGTCGGGCACGAAATAGGTGTAGCTGCCGTCGCCCTTGCGCATCACACGGTCCTTGTCATCGCCATAGTCGCTCGACCGCAGCCACAATGCGCCATCCTGCTCGTAGGTTTTGCCCGCTTGCTGCAATTGCTTCACGGTGGCATCGACCTTGCCGCTGGTGTAAAGGCTGGATTCCAGGTAGTAATTGTCAAAGCGCACCGCAAACGCCTGCAGGTCCAGGTCCTGCTCGTGGCGCAGGTAAGCCACTGCGAACTGGCGTATCGCGTCCAGGTCCTGCACATCCCCGCTGGCCGTGGTCTCTCGGTCGCGCGAGCGAACCGTCTTGCGCGCCAGGAAGTCGGCTGCGATATCGGCAATGTAGTCACCGTTGTAAGCGGTCTCGGGCCACTGTGCGTCACCGGGCTTGAAGCCCTGTGCCCGCAACTGGGTGCTGTGGGCCAGTGTGGCAATTTGTACCCCTGCGTCGTTATAGTAAAACTCGCGGTAGACATCCCAGCCCTGGGTGGCGCCAAGGTTGCAAATCGCGTCGCCCAACGCGGCCTGACGACCATGGCCAACATGCAGCGGACCGGTGGGGTTGGCGGATACAAACTCCACCAGCATGCGCTGGCCACAAGGTTCATGGTGGCCAAACCGCGTTCCAGCGCCGAGCACCTCATGCACAACCTGCTGCCTGGCCTCGGGTTTGAGCCGGATGTTGATGAATCCCGGCCCGGCGATATCGACCGCTTCGACCCACGACCGGAACGCGGGCGTCTGCAACAGTTCGGCGCGAAAAATTTCGGCCAACTGGCGCGGATTGCTTTTCATCGGTTTCGCCAGTTGCATTGCGACGGTGGTCGCCATGTCCCCATGTGTGGCCAATTTCGGAGACTCGAAATGTGCCTTCCCGCCGCCGCCAGGAGACAACTTCTCCAGCACCGCAGCCAGTGCTCCGAGTAGCTCTTTTTTTACAGTCAGCATGGCCTGATTTTACCGGGCGGCTGTCGGCGCGATTGCCTGGCGCGGCGTTGTGTGATGGAATCCGGCGCGGGATTCCTCCCAACTTACTTCATCTACAGGACCAACCATGAAAAAACTGCTCACCCTGGTCGCCATCGGCCTGACTCTTTCCTTCGGAGCCGCGCATGCCCAGGACCAAGCCAAGACCCCGCAACAAAGCAAGATGGCCATGTGCAACAAGGAAGCCACGGACAAGAAGGGCGACGAGCGCAAGGCATTCATGAAAACCTGCCTCAGCGCCAAGAAAGAAACCCAACAGACCAAGATGGGCGCCTGCAACAAGGAAGCGGGTGACAAGAAGGGCGCTGAGCGCAAGAAATTCATGAGCGAGTGCCTGAAAAAGACTGCCTGAGGCTTTTCAGGCGTCGCAATAACCGGCGCAGCGGCTTCGCGTATCGGTAGCGGCCACTGGTCCGGGCATCGCAGCGACAGCCTGGCGCGTTCAACGCCTGGGTTCCGTACCTATTAGCGTTGCAATGAAAGCGTCTATTTCCGCTGTGTCGTAACCCAGCTCAGCCAGCAGTTCTGCGTTGTGCTCACCCAGTTTCGGCGGGTTCAGGCGCACCCCGGGGCGCTCGCCATCGAGCGTAAACGGCAACAGCACGGTTTTGGTTTCGCGCCCGTCGGGCAGCGTGATGGGCGCCAGGCCGCCGGTAGCCAACAGGTGCGGGTCGTCGAGCAGGTCTTGCGGACGGGTGATGGGCGCGAACGGCAACCCATTGTTCTCGAACACGGCGGCCAGCTCCGCCGCGCCGAGATGGGCCAGGCGCTCGCGCAGCAACGGCAGCATCCAGTCGCGCGCACGCACACGGTCGTTGTTGGTCTTCAGACGTTCGTCCCGCTTTAGATCGGCAAAACCAAACGCGTCGCAAAATACGGCCCAGGCAGTGTCGCTGACCACTGCCAGGAAAATCTGTTCGCCATGCTTGACCTCGAACACGTCGTAGACCGCCCAGGCCGAGATGCGCGCGGGCATCGGCGCGGCGGGTTTGCCGGTCACGGCATATTGCATGATGTGCTGGGCCACCAGGAACACGTTGTTTTCAAACAACGCGCTTTGCACCTGCTGGCCCTTGCCGGTCTTTTCCCGCATCGCGAGCGCCGCCATGGCACCGATGGCGCCGAACATTCCGCCCATGATGTCGTTGACGCTGGTGCCCGCACGCAGTGGGTCGCCCGGGCGCCCGGTCATGTAGGCCAGTCCGCCCATCATCTGCACCACCTCGTCCAGGGCGGTGCGGTGCTGGTACGGTCCGGGCAGGAATCCTTTGTGGCTGATGTAAATAAGGCGCGGGTTCAGCGCCTTCAGGCTCGCATGGTCCAGACCCAGCTTTTTCATCGTGCCAGGCTTGAAGTTCTCGCTCACTATGTCGGCGCTGGCGATCAGGCGCAGCACCGCCTCCTTGCCTTGCGGGCTCTGCAAATCCAGCGCGATGCTCTTCTTGTTGCGATTGAACATCGGGAAAAATCCGGCGCCCGACCCGATCAGCGTACGTGTCGCGTCGCCGCGGCGACCGTGGCCGATTGGCTCCACCTTGATCACCTCCGCCCCAAGGTCGGCCAGCACCATGCCGCAGGCCGGTCCCATCACCATATGGGTGAATTCAACCACCCGGATGCCCTCCAATGGCAAAGCTGGTTTTTGACTTATTGCGGCAGGCAGAGGCATACCGTGTGACGCTTCAGTCATGGGCGGTTCCTGGTTGTTTCCAGCCCTTGGGCAGGCGCGCCGCGCGCGGTTTGCAGGCACTGGCCGGACGCACTCAACTCTACAAGATTAACGGGTTGCGGCTGTTTCAGCGCTGGCTAGTTGAGGCTGAATTCCAGGCCCAGGCATCCCTCAAACCAACTCCAGGTCCATGTGTGCCTGCCCTGGCGATGCCATGATCCGATCAATGGCGCGCGCAACAATCGGCTCCTGGGCGATCAGCGTCAGCCGGCCTTCGCGCAACAGGCTCGCAACTTCGCGCTCCGAGCGCACAAATGCGTCGAATCCATCCCGATTGGTAAACAGCAACCGGGTGCGTTGTGGACTGACCCAGCTCAGCCGGTATCGCAACGGGGCACCACGATCCTGCGCAAACTCGAACCATTCGCCACGCGCAAATCGTTTCGCCATGGCATCGAAATCGTCGGCGTGGCCAGTTGTCTGCCGCGCGCGACGCTCATCGAGCGCCTGCATCGCGTCGCGACCTGCGCTGGTCTCCAGTTCGCCCGGCATGGAATCCACCGATGCGGGCCCCGGCTTTGCGGGCCGGATGGCCTTCATATGGGTTGCGATCAGGCGACGGGTAAAAGCCGCGCGTTGTTCGCCGACCCAGGCGATCACATCCAGGCTGGTATTGAGCCTGCGCACCAGATCCGGCAACAAGGCCACCAGCCTGGAGCGGTCATTGGCATGTGTCTTGGGCTGTGACGACCATATCACCTGGTCCATGGTGCTCACGGCATTGTCCCAATCCGCCGGCATCTGACCTACATGTATCCATGCCCGCGCCATTACCTCGCGCCACTGGTTGGTGAGGAACGGCAACAGAAACGGCACCAATGGCTCGGCCGGCGGCAAGGCGTTGATGCATTGATGCACAACCTCATCCACGTGGGCCAACGCCAGTTCCACTGCTTCGCTGTTCTTGGCCTGATCCGTCGCGTGTTCAATGCGCGACTGCGCCTGTTGTTCGGTCGCCACAAGAAAGGCAGTGAGTTGCGCAACCAGGGTTCCAAACAGCGTCAGATCATCTTCAAACTCGGTCAATACCCTTTTTACCGTGGTCTCGATGCACACGTACAGCGGGTCACTTTCACCCTTCTCCGGCATCCAGCCGAGCGCTGCTGACGCCAGTGCATCCACCAGTTGGCGCGCCGGATGCTGGCTCGACAGGAAGAAGTCGCGGTCAATCATCGCCGCCTTGAGCACCGGAATCTGCAGCCGTCCAATCACGACTTTAAGCTGCGTCGGTATGGCCTTGTCGGCAAATACATAGTCGAACACTTCGGCCAGTGCATCCACCGTGCCGCGGTCGAGCTCCGGCGCGCGTTTGACCTCCTCGCTGTCGCGCATTTGCCGCAACAGGTTCTGGTCGCCGAGGTTTTGGCCCTGAACCCAAGGCTGGACCGGCGACGTGCCCGCCCCGGCCTGCAAACCCCCCAGATATCCCATAAAGGCGGCGTCAGTCGGCGCGTGGTGATTGGCGCCCGGTGTGCCAATCGGCCCCCCGGTACCGCCGGTGGATCCGGCGCAGCCAGATCGCTCGTCGGCAGCTTGCTGGCCAAACCCCAGCTTTTGCAAGAATTGACGGGCACGCATGGCAATACCGCGACCGGGCGCCGACGCCGGGTCGCCACCGGCCGGCGCGGCGTGTTGCGGCTCAAGATTGGCAAAACCCGAACTGGGTCCGGTCTGCGCCAACGCCCCGAACCCCGATTTCGCAGCATCCGACCCGTCACCGCCGGGCTGCAATGGCGCCAGCGAAGAATCCCCGGCGCCCGCGCGCTTGATGCGGTGAACCACCTGGGCCGAAAACCCGGCACGCACCAGCGTCTCGGTCAAGTCGGCATA
>JANNGR010000013.1:0-9588 GCA_031403955.1 Betaproteobacteria bacterium | reverse complement strand
CCTTGCACCACGATGCGATCGAGCCGGGCTTCCACGACCAGCAGTTTGACCATGCCGTCTTGCAGGTCCTGCTCCGGTACTTCGATCTTCACCGAGCCATAACCGGCTTTGAGATAGGCCTTCTCCAATGCCTCCAGCGCCAGCTGTATGGTTTCGAAAGACGCCTTGTCGCCGGTAAACGGCATCACGGCGATGCTGACCTGGTCTTGCGGCAGCAGCGTGTTGCCTTCGACCTGGTAACCGCGGATCACAAACGTCGGGCCGGCCACCTGCCCATGGGAGACGCCGCTTGCCAACAGCATAAGCATCAGGACAACCATTGCGGCAAGCCGGAACAAGGACAATTGACGGTCAACCTGTAAAGCGATGGGCCATTCTAGGCGAGGCTTTTTCCGGCGTCGATTGGTGCCTGCGAGCGCGTCGCCCTTTTGCTACATCGCCTTGAACTGGTGCGTGTAAAGGCGGCTTACCGCCAGTTTCCCGGGCCGCCCGCGCAGTTGCAGCCAGAGTTTTCCGGCTTCATCACGGGTCACGGCTTCTATGGCTTGTGCACGCACTACGGTGGCGCGGTGTATCTGCCAGAACTGATGCTGATCGAGTTGCGGCAGCAGTTCCCTTAGCGGCGTGCGGATCAGATATTCATGGTCAGCCGTCATCACCCGGACGTATTTGTCGGCGGCTTCAAAATAGGCCACCTGTTCCATTGGCACCATGCGAATCGTGTTGCCGACGCTGACCTGAATCACCGTGAGCGCAATAACGGGCGCGGCGCCGGTTGGGGCAGCAAGCAAATGGCGCAACTGGGCCAGCGTGTGGTCCAGCCGCGCGTCCAGCGCTGCGCCCGGCCGGTCCGGCAACCCTGTCGCCGGCTGCGAACGGCTGGCCAGCGCCTGTTGTACCTTGGCCACGGTTTTTTGCAGCCGCGCCGTCTGCACCGGTTTGAGCAGATAGTCAATTGCCTGCGCTTCAAATGCCTGTACCGCATATTGGTCGTAAGCGGTGACGAACACCAGCGCCGGAAACGGCGAGCCACTGGTGCTCGAGGTGTCCCACTCGTCGGCCAGTTCAGCGGCCGCTTCCAGCCCGCTTTTGCCCGGCATGCGGATGTCAAAAAGCAATACATCGGGCTTGCGCTCCAGGGCGATTTTCACGGCCGAAGCACCATCACCGGCTACGGCCAATATGCTCAGTTCGGGCCAGGCGCGCGCAAGTTCGGCCTGGAGCTCGGCTGCCAGCAGCGGCTCGTCTTCGGCGATCAGTGCGGTGGCGGCGCTTCCCGATTGCATGGCTGGTTCACTCTCCGAGGGGAAGGGTGATCCGCACACCGGTTCCAGTTGCCAGATCGACCATTAATTCAATCCTGCCCTGGTGGTCATAGGTGGTGTCGAGGCGTTCGCGCACCTGCGCCAGGCCAAAGCCGCCAGTGGTTGCTGCGTTGCCGGCAAAGCCTACGCCGGTGTCTTGCACTTCCAGTGTCAGACATGCGCCGGCACGCCGCGCCCGCACGGTGATCCTGCCGCCTTCCACCTTGGGTTCCAGTCCGTGCTTGATGGCGTTTTCAACCAGCGGTTGCAACAACAGCGCGGGCACCGCTTGGCTGGCCAGGGCTGCCGGCAAGTCCAGTTGGTAGGTCAGACGTGGCCCCATGCGAACGGCCATCAGTTCGAGGTAGTCACGCAGCCGGTCGAACTCGGCCTGCAGCGAATGCGTGCTGGCACGCGACGCGTTGAGCGTGGCGCGCAGGTAGGCGATCATGTGGTCCAGCATGGCTTGCGCGCGCCGCGCGTCGGTGCCGATCAGCACCCGCAGGTTGGCCAGTGTGTTGAACAACATGTGCGGTTCGAGTTGAGTTTCGAGCAGCTTGAGCCGGGCTTCGGAGGCATGGCGGCGCGCCTCGGACATCTTGGTTTCGAGGTAGCGGTTCTTGGTGAGGGTGTAAAAATAATAGGTACCCGCGATACCCGCCAGCGCGGAGATCAAAATGGAGACGCGTAAATGGGGTCGGCCCTCCTCGCTCCATGACGACCAGCCAAACCACCAGTCGCCCGCCAGCGTGCCAAGGAAGTAGCCGATGACGATGCCCGCCAGCGGCAAGAACAGCCCGCCTGGGCCTTGTGGCCAGCCGGTTTCGGCCGACGAAGCAAACAAGTGGCGACCAAAATCGATCAGCGCCCAGGTGCCGGTGCCGATAGAAACCGAGTAGACCAACGGTAGTTCGTAGGGCCGGTCTGGCTGGAAGGCGTACTGGATGGCTGAGATCGCCAGGCAAAACGCCATTGTCTGAAGGTAGTAACGCAGCTTGGCGAGCCAGTCGATCTGCATGCTGGGTCGGTATTCGTCAGCGCTCGCGCTGCTGGCGTTGCAAACGCTCGCGCTCTTTTTGCACCAGACTTTCGCGCAGGCTGCTACCTGCTCCAAGCATGAAGACCGAGACGCCGTGTAATACCACGCCCAGGCCCCAGCCCAGCGCTGGGTAGACCGACCAATGGCGCTGCCCCAGGCCTTGTGACGAGAGCATGAACATCGCCGTGTTCACTACCAGGTAGACCGCTGCATGCACATACCAGCCCAATTTGGCGCCGGCCCGCTTGCGCGCGATGCGTTCAATTTCTTCGTTGGACAAGGGGGTGGTCATGTGATTTCATTCTAGGGCAGCAAGTGTTTCTGGAAGAAGCCGCTGATGCGCTGGTACACCAGGGGCAGTTCGGCGCGGTTGAAGCCGGGCGGATCGGCCAGCAAACGCTCGATTCGCGCTGGCAGATTGGGCGGCAAGGGCGCCAGCAGCGCTCCGTGTCCGCCAGTTGGCAGGCTGGCCAGTGTCTCGCAGCCCTTGCAGACCGCGATCACGGCGCCGCTGTGGAATCTGGGTACCAGCCATTGATCCCGCTCGGCCTGGATCAGGCCCAGCGGGACAATCGGCGCGGCAAGCGTGCCCAGGTCAAAGTCCGCCGCAACCGGCACGCCGGCCACGACGGCTTGAATACGCGGGTCGGTATGGCCCTGCCATTCCTGTTTTCCGCCAAAGCGCCAGCGCAGCAGGAACATGGCGACGGCTTTCTTGATGCCGTCCCAGATGTTGTTTTTGAGTTCGGTCGCCGCGCCGGTACAGCCCGCGAAGTCCTGCTCCAGGTGCGCCTCGCAGTGTGCGAGAAACCTGGCCTCGGACCAGCGTCCACCCGCCAGCGTGAGCGCCGTGTGACCGCCGGCCGACATGCCGTACATACCCACGCGCGTCAGGTCAAGCAGCGGCGCAAAACGCGCATCCAGGCCGATGGCGTCGATGGTGCGAGACACCTCGGGTGGACGCAGCTTCCAGCTTTCCGGGCCGATCTTGCCCGTGTCGCGCCAGTTGTCGCCCGCGTGCTCCGGCATCGCAACGACGAACCCCGCCGCCACCAGGTGTTGCGCCAGATCGCTTTGCGGCCAGGGCGAGCCGCCGGAGCCGTGCGACAACACGATCAAACGGCCGTTGCCACGCACGGCAACACCTTGCCTGGCCACGATTAGCGTGAAGGGGCCGCGTTTGACGGTTGTTGCGTCAGTGCTGGATGGGTAGAACACGGTCACCGGGCCGTCGCCGGCGGTTGGCGGCAGTTCGGTCAAGCCCACGCTGGCTTGGGCCAACGAACTGCCCAGCGCGACGGCTGCTGCGAGCAAGGAGTGGAGCAAGTGTTGCATCGGGCCCACCTTCAGCCCCAAGCGGCGCTGGCGCCTGCAGGCGGCTGGCGGTCGCTGGCGCGGGTCAGGCGCCACAGGCCCACCATACGCCCGATGAACACGCCACTTAATGCGCCGTAGACACTGGCGACGATGGCCGTGACCGCTGGGTCTTTGGTCAGCGCCGGCTCCATGGCCAATACCACACCAAACACGTATCTGGTCAGAAAGATCGCCATCATCAAGCCTAGCGGCACCCAACTGCCGGGTAACCAGAAGACTTTGTTGACCGCATCGTAGTGAACGCCGGCAGGTAGTTCGCTGGTGGCAAACCAGGCCAGGCTGGCCAGCGCCGCGCCAATCCAGAGCACCCAGTTCCAATAGTTCGCCTCGAAGGGCGACAGCGTTCCATGCAGCGACAGGCCAGTCACCACCAGTGGCAGCAGGATGACCCGACGCAAGCTGGCGTGCCGTGTAAAGGCCTGCGTCAGGCCCAGCAACACCAAGGCCAGCAGCATGGCCCAGACCCAAAGCGGCGTGTGAACAAGAATTTGGTAGGTCATGGCTCTTCTCCTTTGTGTGACAAGTTTTCAGACCAGGCCCAGCCACTGGCCCAACACCAGTTGGCCGAGGTAGCGACCCGGCAACAGCGTGAAGCCGCCGGCCACTACGCAGGCGCCGAGGTAGAGGTTTTGCATGATCTTGCGGTGCGCCGCAATGTTGCCTTTGGCCAGGCTCCAGAAGGACGCGAAGAGCATGAAATAGGTGACCAGAATCAGCAGATGGATGGCGCTGAAGCCGCCGAAATGCCGCAGGTGGTCGTCACGGATGAAGATCGCCGACGTGGCGCTAACCAGCATCAGCGTCACCCAGGCATAACCAAAGGCGCGGTGCAGCTTGGGCCGCTGGATGGCGCCCTTGCGGGCCCATAAGGCGATCGGGCCGGTCACGATGGCGGCGATGGCGGCACTCATGTGTACGGCAACGAGAGGGGTCAGTTGCATGGTGTTCTCCGGCAGTTCGATGGATTGAACTGTGCCGGCTCGCACCGGACCGCGCGAGCGGGTTGCGACGAAATGCGGTTTTTTTGGCGTGAACTCGCGCCGGTGAGGCGCCAGACGCAGCCCGGCAGACTTCTAAATCAACAGTCCGGCGTTTGGTATCGCCCCGCGCAGGAATATCGTGGCACCGGTTTCGGTGTCGATCCGGGCGTGTGCCAGGTCCTTGCGGCCAAGGTGAAAATCCCCCTCGCGCAACTCCAGTTGATCGCCAAGCCGCAAGACGCCGGACAACACCACACATTCCTCATCGACGGGATGGTGGTGCGCCGGCAGCGCGGCGCCGGGTGCCAGGCGCAGCAGGTAAGACATGATTCCATCGGCCGTATGCAGCACCTTGCGCTCAATGCCAGGGAGAAACGGGCGCCAGTTGCCCAGGATTGCGGGCACCGTCAGGTGGTGGGTGTGCAATCCTGCGCGATGCGCTGCATCACACGGCTGCGCACGCGGTCGAGCAAGTCCGGCGCTACCGGCGCTGCGTAGGCTGCTTTGCCCCAGCTTTACAACCCCGATACCCTGCGTTGCCGCGGCGCGCAGGCATCTTTCTAGAATCGGGGTATGAAGAAGACTACGTCGTTGTCGCTGCTTGCCGTGGCCCTGGTGCTGGCCGGCGCCTGGTGGTGGTGGGGTCAGCGCGCGCAGGCGAGTGCGGTCCAGTACCGCACGGCAAAAATTGAACGTGGCAATTTGCAGGCCAGCGTGTCAGCCAGCGGCGCCGTCAATCCGGTGACGCAGGTATCTGTCGGTACCCAGGTCTCCGGTCAGATCCGCGACCTGTATGTGGATTTCAACGCCGAGGTAAAGGCCGGGCAGTTGATCGCCCAGATTGACCCGGAAACGTTTGAATACCGTGTACGTTCTTCCCAGGCCGATGTAGACGCCGCGCGTGCGGCGGTGTTGACGGCACAGGCCACGGCGGCTGCCAGCCGGGCCCAGGTGTCGCGCGCCCAGGTCGATCTGGATGAAGCGCGGCGCGACCTGGATCGCAAACAAAGCCTGGTCGAGAAGCAGTTTGTGGCGCAAAGCGAGGCTGATCGGGCCCGCGCCCTGGTGAATACGACGACCGAAGCGCTTAAAGCCACCCAGGCCCAGGTGGGCGTGACCGAGGCACAGATAAAGGCCGCTTCAGCCAACGTCGCGCAGCGCGAGGCAGCACTGGCACAGGCGCGCATCGACTTGGCGCGGACCAGAATCACGTCGCCGGTCGATGGCATCGTGATCAAGCGCGCGATTGAAAAGGGCCAGACCGTGGCGGCCAGTCTGCAATCGCCGGAGTTGTTCGTGATCGCCCAGAACCTGTCCGACATGCAGGTCGACGCCAGTGTCGACGAGAGCGACGTCGGACGTATTCGCACCGGGCAAAAGGCCACGTTTACGGTGGATGCGTTTCCGGGGCAGACCTTCGAGGGCTCGGTGCGGCAGGTGCGCAAGGCGGCGCAAACGATCGCCAACGTAGTGACCTACATCGCCGTGGTTGGCTTCTCCAACAATGCCGGACGTCTGCTGCCGGGCATGACCGCCAACGTGCGAGTGGTGACCGACGCGCGTGAAAACGTGTTAAAGCTGCCGAATGCCGCATTGCGGGTGCGTATTGCTGGTGTGGAGCCGCCAGCGGCGGCGGCATCGGGGCCGGTTGGTGCCGCGTCAGGCACGACTACCGGAGACGCTGGTGGATGGTCCTGGATGTCCCTGGCGGTGGCGCAGCCGGCCGGTGGGTCGGGCGGTGGCCTGGCAGCGCAGCGTGAACGCCTGGTGACCGGCTTGCAACTCGACGCCGGGCAACAGGCCAAACTCGACGCGATTGGCGCCGCGATGCGACCCGGCTTCATGGCCTTGCGCGAGCTCGACGAAGCGCAACGTGCCCCGGCAAGGGCAAAGCTGGTGACCGAGATGCAGCAAAAAATCAATGCCATGCTGACGCCCGACCAGCGCGCAGCGTATGAATTGATGCAGGCCAGGGCGACTGGTGCCGCAGCCGGTCCCGCGGCACAGGCTGCGGGTGCTGGCGCCAGCGAGACACCAGCTGAAGCGGCCAAGACCGGTGCCAGCGGGGCCCGGGCACAGGCCAAAGCCGAAGCCAAGAGCGTAGCTGTGCGCCCGGAGCGTGTTGCCAGCGATGTCGCGCCCGCGCCTGGCGGTGGCGGCGGTGGACCCTTGGTGGATTTTCGCAACCGTCTGGTAGCCGAACTGCAGATGGGCGCGGACCAGGCAGCCAAAGTCGACGCGTTGTTTGCCGATGTGCGCCCGAAGTTCATGGCCCTGCGCGACCTGACTGCCGAGGAACGCCCCAAGGCGCGGGAGCGAATTCTGGCCGACCTGCGCGCGCGAATTGGGGAGGTATTGACGGCCGAACAGAAACCGAAATATGCCGCGCTGCTGGTCGAAACCGCCGGGCGCACCAGCACCCGCGGACGGATTTATCTGCTGGGTGAAGACGGTAAACCCAAGGCCTTCAATGTGCGCCTGGGCATTACCGACGGCAGCAGCACCGAGTTGCTGGCCGGCCCTGGCGGCCAGAACACGGCGGAGTTGACGGAAGGCGCAGTGGTAATTGTTGGCGTTCAGGGTCCTGCCACCGGCGCCGCGGGGTCTGGGCGGCCAAGCACCGGCCCGCGGCTGCCGTTCTAGGTTGACCGATGGCAGCCGCTGTGGCCAACCTGATCCGTGCCCGGGACATAACCAAGACTTATGTGATGGGCGAGCAGACGGTGCACGCCTTGCGCGGGGTGTCGCTGGAAATCCAGGAGGGGGACTTCGTCGCGATCATGGGTGCGTCGGGCTCGGGCAAATCCACACTGATGAACATTCTGGGCTGTCTGGACCTGCCGACGGCTGGCCAGTACGAACTCGCCGGAGAAGCAGTGCAGGCGATGCAGCCTGACCAACTGGCGTCGATTCGCAACCGGCGCATCGGTTTCGTGTTTCAACAGTTCAATTTGTTGCCGCGTACCAGCGCGCTGGAAAACGTCGAGCTTCCGATGGTGTACGCCGGCGTGAACGCCGCTACGCGGCACCAGCGGGCCATGGCGGCGCTGCGGCAAGTGGGTTTGGGAGAGCGGTTTGCCCACACGCCCTCGGAGCTGTCGGGTGGCCAGCAGCAGCGGGTGGCAATTGCGCGTGCTTTGGTGAACCAGCCACAACTGATCCTGGCCGATGAGCCCACCGGCGCGCTGGATTCGCAGACCAGTGAAGACATCATGCGACTGTTGAGCGACCTGAACCACAAGGGGTTGACGGTGGTACTTGTCACGCATGAAAGCGACATCGCGGCCTGGGCGCGGCGCAAGATTGTGTTCAGGGACGGGCTGATGGTCCAGGACATTGCCGAAACGTCGCCGCGGCCCGCGAAATTGGAATCTGACCCCCATTTATGAATGCACTGGCTGCTTTGCGTAGCGCCTTGCGTGCGCTCGCCGCCAACACCTTGCGCAGCATCCTGACCATGCTGGGGATAATTATTGGTGTCGCGTCGGTCATCACGATGATTGCGGTCGGCCAGGGTGCGACGGACCGGGTGCAGGAGCAGATGAAGGGCCTGGGCTCCAACATCATGCTGGTATTGCCCGGCACGTTCACCCAGGGTGGGGCGCGCCTTGGCGCGCAAACCGGGCAGGCGCTGACCGAAGAGGATGCGCTGGCGATTGCGATCGATGTTCCCGAGGTGCAGGTGGCGGCGCCGACGCTGCGCACCGGCGCCCAGGGTGTGGGTGGCAACGCCAACTGGAGCACAAGTGTGTTCGGCACCACCAACGACTACCTCGAGGCGCGGGAGTGGGCGCTGGAATCGGGGCGCCTGTTCGAGGCGGCGGAAATCGCCGGTTCGGCCAAGGTCGCGATCGTCGGGCAAACCACGGCGCGCGAGCTGTTTGGCGACGCCGATCCGCTGGACCAGGTGGTGCGGGTCAAAAAAGTGCCGGTGACGATAATTGGCGTGCTGGCGAAAAAAGGCCAGAACTCGCTCGGCCAGGACCAGGACGATGTGTTGATGTTGCCGATCAGCACCTACCGCAACCGGATCCAGGGTGGCGCGGGTGGCAAACTCAAACGCATCGGATCGATCAGCGTCAAGGTCAAGGACGGCCAGAGCATGAAGGCTGCCGAAGACAACATAAAGGACCTGCTGCGCCAGCGCTTCAAGGTCCAGCCGAATGCCGACGATCCGTTCTCGATCCGCAACCTGACCGAGATACTGCAGGCCCAGGAAGCTTCCAGCCGGGTCATGACGCTGTTGTTGGCGGCAGTAGCCGGCATCAGCCTGATTATTGGCGGCATCGGCATAATGAACATCATGCTGGTGAGCGTGACCGAGCGCACGCGCGAAATCGGCTTGCGCATGGCGGTGGGCGCACGTGGACGCGACATCCTGGCCCAGTTTCTGATTGAGGCCGTGACGCTGAGTCTGATTGGCGGGGCGATCGGCGTATTGCTCGGCGCCGTGGCGACCTGGGCGGTGGGCAGCTTCGCCGGCTGGCAGGTCAGCATGACGCCTTCCAGTATTTTGCTGGCGGCTGGATTCTCGGGTTTCGTCGGCGTTTTCTTTGGCTTTTATCCGGCGCGCCGGGCGTCCAAACTGCTGCCGATTGAGGCCTTGCGCTACGAATAACGCAGCGATAATCCACGCTCTTTGAAGGAGCACACGTGGATTTTGTTTTGCTGGCGAAGGCGGCCGTGATGGGCGTCGTGGAGGGTCTGACGGAATTCTTGCCGATTTCTTCCACTGGTCACCTGATTTTGGCCGGCGCCTTGCTGGGCCTGGACGACGCCAAGGGCAAGGTGTTCGACATCGCGATCCAGACCGGCGCTATTTGCGCCGTCATCATCGTCTACTGGCAAAAAATACGCGACACCCTGCTCGCCTTGCCAACGCAACCAC
>JANNGR010000012.1:0-2773 GCA_031403955.1 Betaproteobacteria bacterium | reverse complement strand
CCCCGTGGTTGGGGGCGGGGCGCGGCCCGTTGGTCGCCACCCACCCCCCCCCTAAAAACCTCAAAACCACACTCCGCGCGCCGCAAAATCCCGCCGCCCACGACACGCCACAACGCAAACTGGTGCTCAGCGAACGCAGCAATTTCCCAACCGACCTGTACATTGCCGAGGCCCTTTGCAAGCAACGCGGCTTTCGCCTGCAGTTGGTCGAGGCCGGACAAATCGACGCCTCATTGATGCGTGATGCCGCAGTGCTGATGCTGACACACGTGAACTACCGCACCGGCGCGATGTTCGACATGTTGGCCGTCACCACGCTGGCCCATCAGGCCGGTTGCCTGGTGGTGTGGGACCTGGCGCACAGCGCGGGCGCGGTGCCAGTCGATCTGAACGCCGCCGACGCGGACTTTGCAGTCGGATGCGGCTACAAATATCTGAACGGCGGCCCCGGCGCCCCGGCTTTTGTGTGGGTCAACCCAAGACACGCCGATCGCTTCTGGCAACCATTGGCCGGGTGGTGGGGCCACGCGGCACCGTTTGAATTCACGCCTGACTATCGCCCGGCCGTGGGCATTACGCGGTATCTGTGTGGCACGCAGCCGATCCTGAGCATGACCGCGCTGGACTGCGGACTCGACAGCGTCCTGGCAGCGCTTGACTGCGTGCCAGGGCAAGACGCTATTGCCACGTTGCGCGCCAAGTCGCTCGCGCTGACCGACCTGTTCATCGCACTGGTGGAGCAGCGTTGCGCCGGCCACGGGCTCGGTCTGGCCACGCCGCGGGAACATTCGCGGCGCGGCTCGCAAGTGGGCTTTACCCGTGCCAGCGGAGCGTTTGGGATCATGCAGGCGCTGATCGAACGCGGCGTGATCGGCGACTACCGCGCCGGGTCCGGCGACGGCGCGGCGCTGCCGGACATCCTGCGGTTCGGTTTCGCGCCGCTCTACATTGGATTCGTCGATGTCTGGAACGCGGTCGAACACTTTAGGCAGGTGCTGGAAAGTGGTGAGTGGCAACGGCCCGAATTCAACCGCAAACACATGGTGACCTGAATGAGCACACCTGAACACATCGTGGCTGAGGAGCAAGCGCAACTCGACTACAGCCAGTCCATGAGTTACAGCGACTACCTGCACCTGGACGCGATCCTGGGCGCACAAAAGCCGCTCTCGCCCGACCACAACGAGATGTTGTTCATCATCCAGCACCAGACCAGCGAGTTATGGATGAAGCTGATGCTGCATGAATTACACGCCGCCATCCGCTGTATCGCGACCGATGAGTTGGGCACTGCGTTCAAGATGCTGGCGCGCGTCAGCAGGATCATGGAGCAGCTGGTGCACGCCTGGGACGTGCTGGCCACCATGACCCCACCGGAATACAGCGCCATCCGCCCCTATCTGGCCAATTCCAGCGGCTTTCAAAGCGCGCAATACCGCTGCATTGAATTCGCGCTCGGCAACAAGAATGCCGCCATGCTAAAGCCGCACCGGCATCGCCCCGACCTGCTGGCGATGGTCCAGGCCGCGTTCGAAGCGCCGTCCTTGTACGACGAAGCGCTGCGCCTGCTGGAGCGGCGCGGCATCGCGGTACCGGCCTCGCACACCAGCCGCGACTGGACTCAAGCCTATGAAGCCAGTGACGAGGTGGTCCAGGCCTGGCTGGTCGCCTACCGCAATCCCAAACAGCATTGGGATCTGTACCAGTTGGGCGAAGAACTCACCGATCTCGAAGATGCCTTTCGCCTCTGGCGCTTTCGCCATGTGACCACGGTGGAGCGTGTCATCGGATTCAAACGCGGCACCGGCGGCACCGGCGGCGTGAGTTACCTGCGCAAGATGCTCGACGTGGTGTTGTTTCCGGAAATCTGGTCGCTCCGGACCTCACTTTAGCGCCGGCCCGAATTGCAAACATGCGGCTCTTGTCCACGCTGTTCGCTGCATTCGCGCTGTCGAGCGTTTGCGCACAGGAAATTGAAGTCGAGGCCTCACGCAACGGCGACCTGGTCGAGGTACGCGCACAAGCCACCATCAACGCGCCGCTCGCGGTGGTCTGGGGCACCTTGACCGACTATGAGCGCTTGCCCGAGTTCATTCCGGGACTGAAGAAGAGCCGCGTGATCGCCCGGGTTGGCGCAACGGCCACCATCGAACAATCCGGCGAGGCGCGTTTCCTGTTCTTGTCGATTCCGATTGAGATAGTCGTCGAGTCGACCGAACGTCCACCGAATCTTGAAGTGCGGCGTATTGCCGGCAGCTTGCGTTACCTGCAGGGGCGTTACGAGACGGCGGTATTGGCCGATCCCGCGCGCGTCCAACTGCGCTGGATCGGCGCCATCGCACCGGAATCCGACTTACCGTCATTGATCGGTGCGGCGTTGATGCGGCTATCGATCCAGGAGCAGTTCACCGGCATGGTGCGTGAGATTGAACGCCGCGAGGCGGCCCGCCGGCAAGGCGCACCGATACCGCCCGCCAAATGAGCGCAAACGCGCTGCCGGCGCCGTAATCGCTGGCTACGGCTCGAGCGCCGGCGCCAGTTGCCGCCCGGTCATTCGATCACCTGCCTGCAGGGTTGCCACGATGTGTCAGTTGCTCAGTCTCATGCTTTGGCACCGCCCGGCCCGGCTTGATGGAGTGCCGCACCGGCTTCGCCGTGCACGTCAGTCAAACCTGCAAGGCTCCCGCGCCACCCGCTCGCAGACCTGGTCCCAGCTCGGGGGAACGGCGCCGCGCCGCATCACGCACAGGCTGGCGCTGGCCAGCGCGTGCGC
>JANNGR010000011.1:0-1541 GCA_031403955.1 Betaproteobacteria bacterium | reverse complement strand
CGGATCCGCGCGCGATAGCTCGAGCGGGTTTGCTCGGCCGGTTGCACTCGCGGCAAACGCATACTGCGTGGAGGCAAGGTGGAGAAACTGTTCGACGAAACTCCGGCACTCCGGGGTTGGACGGAAGCTGAGGTGGTCGGCGATGACGGCCTGCAGATAGTCCTGGGAACCGGCTTTGGCGCGCTCCCATTCGGCGGCAAGCGTAGCAACTCGATCCATGTTGGCGGCGGGGAAAGCGGTTCGGGCCCGGTGATAAGAAATCGATATCTGGACGACGGAGCTGTGGCCGCAGGAAAACATGACGAAACGGAGGTCGGCGTGAAAGAGTACTCCTCGCAACCGATGTGACTCGACAGATCTCCGGTCGGAGATCGAAGTTCTGCGCGCGCCGGGCCGAGGCCTTCGTTGAACACCGCCAAGCGAAACCTCTCTGTCTTGCCTCAGTCCTTGACTGCCGGGTAGTACCAAACGCGTCGCAACAAGCCCGCACGGACTTCGTACACTGAGATCGCGGCCTGCGAGCGCGGGCCCGCTGTGCCCGTCCACCTTGCTCGTTCGCGGACTGTGACCCAAGGCCCGAGTGCTGCGGCGCTCTCTATCTCCGACATTGCCGAAGGGAAATCCTGAAAGTATTGGACGAGCGAAGATCGGACGGCGCTAGCACCACGTACTTCGACCGAGAGTGAGTCGCCCGACAGGCTCAACCAGGTAAAGTCGGCGGTCAGCAGCCGGATGACCCCGTCCACATCGTGGGCGTTGTAGGCTGCAAAGTACGCTCTCACGGTCGCCAATGACGTTGTGTCGGGCGCGGCAACTGCCGTGCGAGCGGATTGAGCGTGAACCTCATTGGCCGGCAAGCCCAATACTCCGACAAAGAGGACCAGGCGTCTTGCGGAAATCAGCATTCGCATCCTTCGTTAAGGCCGCCTAACGGCTTTGGCAATAACCCCGTCGCAATCCCACGCCCCGAGCGTCAGCTTTTGAAATAGCTTAGGCAATGGTACGCTTCACACACCTGTTCAGTAGAGGTGCCATCAGGTATGAACAACACTCAACGCAACAAGAAACAGTTGTCACCAGAACAACGTGTAGAACTACTCAGAGTGTTGAAAGCCCGTTTTGAGACGAACATGAACCGCCATGAATGTCTTGAATGGGCTGCGGTACAGGCAAAGCTGGAAGCCAATCCTGACAGACTGTGGTCACTCAATGAAATGGAAGGAACGGGCGGTGAACCGGATGTTGTTGGTCATGACAGAACGACGGGCGAATACATTCTCTATGATTGCTCACCGGAAAGTCCTCTGGGCCGCAGAAATGTTTGTTACGACCGTGAAGGGCTGGAATCAAGGAAAGAAAATAAGCCAGAGAATAGTGCTGTTGATCTGGCCGCTGCCATGGGCATTGAGCTGTTAACGGAAGAAGAATATAGGGAGCTGCAGACGCTTGGCGAGTTTGACCTAAAAACGTCGAGCTGGGTCAAGACGCCTGCGGATATTAGAAAGCTCGGCGGGGCAATATTCTGCGATCGCCGCTTCGGC
>JANNGR010000010.1:0-30584 GCA_031403955.1 Betaproteobacteria bacterium | reverse complement strand
CATCACGATCGGGGACCGGGGCCTCAAAGATGGGCAACTGGAGTACCAGCATCGTCGCGACGCCACTGCCACCATACTCGAGCTCGGCGAAGTGTTGCGCTTTGTCACGTCCAGATTGGGGAAATGACATCATTCCCGTGTAGCGACGCCAGCTCCTGCGGCATGGTGGCCAGGCGAAGCTGCCTGCTGGCGCTGATTTCGGGCTTTGGGCTGCTGTCAATCCGTCAACCTGCCCATGCGGGCGGTCAGTTGGAAGAACCTTTGGTGGATTCGGTCCGCGGCGCGCTTAGCGCGGCGATAGCCAGTACGGCTCCGCCGATTCCTGAGTTCCGGGACACCGCCGCGCGCGTCAACTATCTGCGCTGGCTGGGTGCCATGAGCGAGCGGCTGCGGCGCCGCAAGGCCGACCTGGAGACCAGAAAGGAATTTCTGCAGACCGTCTGGTACGAGAGCAAACGCGCCGGCCTGGATACCACGCTGGTGCTGGGGCTGATTCAGGTCGAGAGTGCGTTTCGCAAGTTCGCGGTGTCGAGCGTGGGCGCGCGCGGCTATATGCAGGTGATGCCATTCTGGGCCCGGGTGCTGGGCGATGGCGACGCCTCGCGCCTGTTTCACATGCAGACCAATCTGCGTTTTGGGTGTGTCATTCTGCGCCATTATCTGGACCGCGAAAACGGAAACCTGTTCATGGCCCTGGGTCGATACAACGGTTCACGCGGCAAGGCGCCCTATCCCCAGGCGGTGCTGGAGGCGACCGGGCAATGGGAGTTCGGCAAGTCCTGAAAATTGACGCGAAAGCAAGCCCGCCGACGCTATTGAATAAACCCGATGGCCGCTTTTCGGTTGCCGCCTTTTGGCAAGTCCGCGAGCGTCACCGCATTACGTTGGTCCAGTTGTGCATTTCCAAAACCGGTCATGAGCGCGCGACGCATTTCTCTGGGGGCGAGCGTACCCAAATGGTCCAGCAATTCGTCGCTGGGCTCGGGCTCGAAACGTTCTCCCCAGCCATGTTCAGCTCGAAGCGACCGGTAAAGATTGCGGGCGATCCGGCGCGCCGCGTCAGCGGAAGGCGCCTCCACGGCGAAGACGTTCATCCGGTTCAGAATCGGCTTGGGAATGGCGCTCTCGTCGTTGGCGGTGGTGATCCAGATCACCTGGCTGGCGTCAATCGCCACCTCGGCAAACTCGTCGGTGAAGCATTGTGCAGTGTCGTGTTCCAGCAGGCCGTACAACGCGCCAAGCGGATCGTATTGGGCGTCTGAGTTGGCCTTGTCAATTTCGTCGACTACGATCACCGGATTAGCATATTCGCCGTCCACCAGCGCCTCAAAAACTTTGCCCGGTTTGGACCCCTTCCATTGTGAAGACGAGCCAGACAACAACCAACCGGCCGTCATCGAACTCATCGGCACTAGGCTCATGCCGGTACCGAGCAAGTCCGCCAATTTGCGGGCGAAATGGGTTTTGCCTATTCCAGGTGGGCCGAGCAACAAGATAGGTGTCACTTCCAGTCCGTCGCGGCTGTCTTGTGCCAGCGCGACATGGCGCTTTACATCGTCCAGAACGTTAACGAAGTTGGGTAGCGTCTCATACAGCGCCGACATGTCTGGCACACCAGCCGGTTTGACCTGAAAGCGTTGTGGGCCGCGCTCCAACATGCGCTGGTAAGTGGCGCGCAGACTGTCGTGTTCCCGTTCCTGCAACCGGGCCAGTTTACGTTCCACTTCGTCCGGCTGGAACACCCGTCGCATCTGAGCGACCGGCAGATGGAACGATGAAGACTGAGAAACAGATTTTCGGGTTTCCATCACCGCCTCCGTTAAGACACACCACGGTTTTCATTCAATCACAGGATGTGCATTGCGCAAAGGGCGGAAAAGCGACGCTTTGTGGTATTTGTTGCAGGCATGCACAAAAAAAAGGCCACCAAACGGTGGCCGTGATGCGCGCTGGCCGACTGCGCGGCGGTTGCGAAGTTCGTCGCTCGGCGCATTAGCCCTGTCTAGTCAAGACTTGCAACAACTCGCCGTTTTCGTACATCTCCATCATGATGTCCGACCCGCCAATGAACTCGCCTTTGACATATAGCTGCGGAATCGTCGGCCAATTGCTGTAATCCTTGATGCCGGCCCGAATCTCCGGGTCTTCCAGCACGTTGACGGTCTTGATGGCCTTGGCCTCCACGCCGCAGGCCTTGAGAATCTGGATCGCGCGACCAGAGAACCCGCACTGGGGAAAACTGGCATTGCCCTTCATGAACAGCAAGACCTCATTCGATTTGACCAGGTCATCGATGCGTTTTTGTGCGTCATCCATTTGCATACTCCTTTGGCTTCAGAGTCCCGATTATTTCACTATCGCCGCTGCTGTGCCGCGAGTGTTCAGCCAAGATTCATGGTCGCAAGGGTCTTATGGTTGGAAAACAAGGTGTTTGCAGCCAGCCAGGGCGGCGGATTAGGTCCGAGGAACTTGTCCGCCGGTACAGCGCGCATGACCCGTCAGGTCACGGCGTGACTCGATGGAATGGTAACCGGCTTGCGCGAACATCGTTCGCACTGCAAGGGCTTGGTCATGACCGTGCTCCAGCAGCAACCATGCGTCTGGCCAAAGCCGCGATTGGGCCGCCTGCACGATATGGCGAATGTCGCGCAGCCCGTCCGGGCCCGACACCAGGGCTTGTATCGGCTCGTGTGCCAGGGCAGCGAGGTGGGGATCGTGCGCCGCCACATAAGGCGGGTTGGCAATGATGCAATGGTACCGGCGTGTCACCCGATCGAGCCACCAGCCCTGGCTGAACCGCACCAGCAAGCCCAGCCTGCACGCGTTGGCCTGCGCCACCGCCAGCGCGTCGGAACTGGCATCAACCGCATCGACCTGCAGGTCCGGCCGCGCATGCTTGAGCGCCAGTGCGATTGCGCCGCTGCCGGTGCCCAGGTCCAGCGTCGCGAATGGCGGGTCAAAGTCAACCGGTATCGGCCCGGTCAACACCTCAAGTGTCCATTGCACCAGCGTCTCTGTGTCAGGCCGAGGCACCAGCACACGCGCGTCGACCTGCAATTCCAGACCAAAAAACTCCTTGTGACCGGTGATGTAAGCCAGCGGTTCACCCGCGCTACGGCGTTGCAGGTACTTCTCGAACCGGCTGTGTGCCGCTGCGGGTACCGCGTCATCCGCGTGTGCCAGCAGCCAGGTGCGCCGCGCGCCTAGTTCAGCCGGCGTTGTACCGAATGCGAGCAAAAGAAGCAACTGGGCATCCAGCCGGTCCAGCCCCAAGGCTTGCGCCCTGGCAAGAGCTTGTGCAACGTCAGTCAAGCGGCGGCGCCCACTTCCAGCGCCGCCAGTTGCTGCGCCGCCTCAAACGCTTGCAGTGCCTGCACGACATCATCGAGGTCACCCTCGATGATGGTAAGAAGCTTGTACAGCGTCAGGTTGATGCGGTGGTCAGTCAGCCGGCCCTGAGGGAAGTTGTAGGTGCGAATGCGGTCGCTGCGGTCGCCGGTGCCGATCAGGCTCTTGCGCTGCGCGGCGTCTTTGGCGGCCCGTTCGGAACGGTCTTTCTCCTGAATGCGCGCGGACAACACCTGCATCGCGCGGGCCTTGTTGCGGTGCTGGCTGCGGTCGTCCTGGCACTCGGCCACGATGCCGGTGGGAATGTGCGTGATTCGAATCGCGGAGTCCGTCTTGTTGATATGTTGGCCACCAGCCCCGCTGGCGCGGTAGGTATCGATGCGCAGGTCGGCCGGGTTGATCCGCACTGCTACGGATTCGTCCGGTTCGGCCAGTACGGCTACCGTACATGCGCTGGTGTGGATGCGTCCCTGTGTCTCGGTGGCCGGCACCCGTTGTACACGGTGCCCGCCGGATTCGAACTTCAGGTCGCCATACACCCGCGGGCCGGTTATGCGCAACACCACCTCCTTGTAGCCGCCCAGTTCACCGATCGATTCGCTGATGATTTCGGCCTTCCAGCCGCGACGCTCGCAATAACGCGTGTACATGCGCAGCAGGTCCGCCGCAAACAGGGCGGACTCGTCTCCGCCGGTGCCGGCGCGAATTTCCATGAAGGCATTACGCACGTCGTCCGGGTCCTTGGGCAGCAACATGCGTTGCAACTCCGCCTCCAGCTGGCCCATTTCATTTTTGGAGGCATCGATTTCCTCCTGCGCCAGCGTCGCCATTTCGACTTCGTCGCCGAAGCTGTCGAGCATGTCCCGTGCCGCCGCCAGATCGGCTTCGCGCTGGCTGTAGCGGGCCCACCGACCGGCTACGGCGGCGACGTCGGAATGTTCGCGCGACAGGACCAGGAACTGGGCCATGTCCTTCATGATGTCTTCGCGCGACAACAGGAATTCCAACTCCCCCATGCGCGCTGCGTAACGATCGAGTTGTTGTCGGAAAAAGGCTTTCATCGGGGACGGATTCTCACGGCAAAGAAATCTTGAATTCATACCGTGCGGCGCACGCCTGCACCTGGCACGACCGGTCATGGGTTTACCCCCCTCGGGGGTGAGCGCCGCGCCGCTAACGCTCTTTGCGCAGAAAGAAGTGCTGCACGGCGGAACTGGCCGTTGCGCGCGCGTTGGCGTCGCCGGCGTGAAGTTCCACCATCGCGCCATGCAGCATTTTTTGGGTCAGGCCTTTGGAGAGAGCTTCCAGCACGGCGTCCACGCTCTCACCTTTGGCCAACAATTTGCGGGCACGATTGATCTCCGCGGCGCGCCATTCGTCGGCCTGGGCGTTGAGTTGCTGGATCAGTGGCACCGTGCCGCGCTGGTCGACCCAATGCATGAAACTCTGCACGCCCGCATCAATAATGGCCTCGGCCTGCGCAACCGCCGCCTGCCGGCTGGCCTGGCCGGTCTGTACGACGCCGGCAAGGTCGTCCACGGTGTACAGGTAAATATCCTGCAGCGCCTTGACTTCCGGTTCGATGTCTCGCGGCACTGCCAGGTCAACCATGAGCATGGGCCGGTGTTTACGGCGCTTGAGCGCTCGCTCGACCGCACCCAGGCCAATAATGGGCAGAGTGCTTGCAGTGCAACTGATCACGGCGTCAAACTCGTGCAGGCGCTCGGGCAAATCGGCCAGTCGCATCACCGTGCCGCCAAACAGCGCCGCAAGCTTCTCGCCACGCTCCAGCGTTCGGTTGGCCACGGTGATGGATTTCGGTTTGCGGGCGGCGAAATGGGTGGCGCACAGTTCCACCATTTCGCCGGCACCGACGAACAGCAGCTTGACTTCGCTCAGGGTTTCAAACAACTGCCCCGCCAGGCGCACCGTAGCCGCGGCCATGCTGATCGAGTGGGCCCCGATTTCGGTCGAGGATCGCACTTGCTTGGCGACTGCAAACGAGCGCTGGAACATCTGGCTCAGCGTGGTGCCCAGAGCCCCGGCTTGCTCGGCCACCCGCACCGCCTGTTTGAGCTGACCGAGGATCTGCGGTTCGCCCAGAACCATTGAGTCCAACCCGCTGGCCACACGAAACGCGTGTCGCGCGGCCATCCCGTTTTCAAGCACATAAGCGTGTGAGCGCAGCAAAACCGGTGAAACACCTGCGCAGCGGGCCAGCCATTGCAGCGTTGGTTCGAGTTCCGGCATTTCCGCTGCGCAATAGACCTCGGTCCGATTGCAGGTGGAAATAAGGGTAGCCTCTGGTTCGCGTGAAAGCGCACGTCGCAATCCGAGCAGGTTGGGCACGATCTGCTCGCTGGCAAATGCAAACCGGCCGCGCAGATCCAGCGGCGCGGTGGTGTGGTTGATTCCTAATGCCCAGACTGCCATAAGTGGATGTTTGGCCTGATTATAAAATTTACGCCAACATGGGCCCGATCGACAGCTTGAACCATTGGCTGAACTTTGCCGCACCCGCATTTGCAGTGGCGGCGATGTTGCCCGCTTTCGCCCGCTGGCTCGTAGCGCCACAGGCCGCGGTGCCAGCCTTTGGGGTGCAGTTGGCCATCAATTTTGCCGCCGGCCTGGCGGTATCACTGGCTGGACTCTGGTTTTGGGGTCAAGACGGCAAAATGTCCACCTATGCCTTGATGCTGTTGGTTTGCGCTTCGAGCCAGTGGTTGTTGCAGCGCGGCTGGAAGGCCTGAGCGCACGCCTGGTGCGCCCAGGTTCAGGTTTTCAGCGTAATGAGCTGGTTGGCCCGCGGTTGACGCGCCGATCATGATGGCGGCGTCCGGCTCCGCCATGCAGACCCGGTCGCGTCCGGCAAGTTTGGCTTGGTAAAGAGCCCGGTCGGTCAGCTGGATCAGTGCCTCCAGCGTCAGTGTTCCTTGGGTTGGCTAAACCAAGGTGAAATTTCCGGCGTGTCCGTGGACAGCCGCGCGTCAACGGACATGCGGGGCGGCGGCTTTTACTTGCCGGTCTTGAAACTGCTGAAGGTACGCGTTTGCACCTTGCGGATGTCCTGCGGCAATGCATCCGGCGCGATCATGGTCTTGGTGGCGGCAGCGTCGAGAAAGATGGATTTGTTCTCGGCCACTTCCTTTTTGACGAATTTCAATGAAGCAGCGTTTGGATTGGCGTAGAACACCTTGTTCGTCAGCGCTGCATGCACTTCCGGACGAAGGATGTAATTGATGAACAAATGGGCGTTTTCGACATTCTTGGCGTCTTTGGGGATTGCCATGGTGTCAAAGAACAGGGTGGCGCCAGTCTTGGGCACCAGTGCTTCAATCACGACCGGTGTCTTGGGTTTCTTTTTGGCCTCTTCGGCGCGGCTGCGAGCGATATTGATGTCGCCCGAAAATCCCATCACCAGGCAAGTGGCGCCGCTGGCCATTTCCTCGATGTAACCAGATGACGAGAAACGCGTCACGAATGGGCGGATGGACTTGAGCATCTTGCCGGCTTCAGCATAATCGGCGGCAGTGCGGCTGTACGCCGGTTTCCCAACGTACAGCAACGCGGCCGGCAATACTTCGGACGCCGAGTCCAGCACACTGACCCCGCAGCTCTTGAGCTTGCTGACGTACTTCGGGTCAAACAGAAGGCTCCAGGCATTCTCGGGCATAGGCATGTCGCCCAGCGCCGCCTTGACCTTGGTGACATTGATGCCAACGGTTACATAACCCCACAACCAATCCACCAGATGTTCGTTGCCGGGGTCGAGTTTGGCCAGTTGCTCGAGCAGTCCTTTGTCCAGGTTGCCCCAGTTGGTCAATTTGGAGCGATCGAGTTTATGCAGCAGGCCGCCTTCGATCTGCGTCTTTGCGAAGTGGGAGCCAGGCACCACGATGTCGTAGCCGGTCTTGCCAGCCACCAGTTTGGCATGCAGCACTTCGTTGTTGTCGTAGTTGTCGTAGCGGACCTTGATGCCGGTCTCTTTCTCGAAGTTCTTGATCGTGTCGTCGGCGATGTAATCCGACCAGTTGTAGATATTGAGCACTTTGGGGTCTGCCGCATTGGCCAATCCGGTACACAGGGCCGCGCTTGCAGCCAGAGCCAATGAGAAGCTGAATGTTTTTAACCTGGAAGCCATATCGAGCAACCTTTCAGTGTGGGTGGTTGGAGTGCCTGGACGTGCGCGTGACGACATCAACGGCTGGAGGACAAAATGATAACAAAGGCCAGTCCGGTGGACCCTCAATTGCCAGAACCATGCCTAAATTGTCTTGCGCTGCTTTTCCCGCAATTGCTGCTGCAGCATCTGGACCATGGAAGCCGCTCCGGGAAGGTTGGGATTCACCTTGAGGGCGCGCTCGAAATAACTCATAGAGCGTTCGAAATCCCCCAGATTGAGGTAAATCTGCCCGTATCCGGACAGCGCGCCGAAGTGGTTGTTGTTGCGTTTGAGTACCTCGTCGCAGTCGTTCAATGACAACTCGTATTCCCCCAACAGGTAATAAATCGTGGCGCGCTTGTTCCAGGCCTCGGCAAATGCCGGCTTCTTGCGGATGATGTCCGAAAACGTGAGCACCGCTTCACGCAGTCTGGACGCTTCCATCTGTTGCACACCGCGCCGGTACAACGCGTCGATGGCACGGTCTCCGGAGCGGCTCCAAATCTGCCACATCGAAAGGCTGGCCAGCAACCGTACCTGTTCGTCGTCGTCGCGCAGGCGTGCCACCAGGCGGTCGGCATCGGCCATGGTGCCAATTTCAGCCAGCCGCTCGACGCCGGCGCGCCGGATCTCGGCGGACGGTTGATCGAGGGCTTTTAGGGCCTGGGCGCGGCTCGGCGCCTTGTCGGCGGCGCTGACGGACATCGATGCCGCCAGCAGGATCAGACCGATACGAAACCACAATGCAGATGCCATGCCGTTCTCCTGATACGTGCCAGACGGACTGCGGCTTCGCGGCCGCAAGATTCAGAGAATACGCCGCTTTTTTGAAGCCGGTTAAACCAATATCAGGCCAGCGGCAATGGCCCGGACGCGATGGTCACGACCTCTTGCCGGGCCAGAAACAGGGCATTTGCATGCGGGCCGTGCAAAGTGAACCTGTCGCCGCGAACTTCAAGCCAGTTTCCCTCCGGCAAACCCACCACGCGCGACTGCGGGTTGAGAACCAGATATTCGGCAATACGCTGGTTTCGGGTTTCACCCTGGTGACCGGCGGGCAGGGCATTGTTGTAGTGGGCGTTGATCTGAAACGGGACCACAGCCAAGGCGTCAAAACCGCGCGGGTCGACGATCGGCATGTCATTGGTGGTGCAAATAGTCGGTGACGCAAGGACGGCGCCGGCGCTCCAGCCAATGTAATGTGCGCCGGCGCTGATTGCCGCGCGAATCGGCCCCAGACACGCGCGAACCCGCATTTCCTGCAACAGCCGGAAGGTGTTTCCCCCGCCAACCAGCAGCAGCTCCGCGCGTGAAATCGCGTCGCGCAGATCCGGGCAAACGTGCGCCCCGGTAAGTTCGAATCCAATCGGTTGCACCGCCTGCTGCACCATGGCGAGGTAGGCATCCCAGTCGACGGTTACCCCCGCAAACGGGAAGAACAAGGCCTTCCTGCGCTGCCCGGCAAAGCGTGCCAAAGCCGCCTGCGCGTCTACCAGGTACTCTCCGGCCGGATTTCTAGAGTTGCTGAGCAACAGCAGGTTGGGCGGCGAATTCGTAACCGGCGTCATGGCATGTCTTTCCCCATGGTTTGCAAATGCTCGAGCGAGCCGTAACGCGCCTGCAGGTTGGCCCATTCCTGCGGCGCATAAAACGGACAACGGCCAGCCCCGTAAAGCTTGGCTACCTCGATGCAGAACCGGGCCGCCTGCTCGATGTCGAAAATATTGGACACCCCGGTGGCTGGACCCGGTACCGTGGACTGCGCGGTCAGCGCGACGCCGACCACCGGTGCTGCCGTGGCCGTGCTGGGCTGCAAAATGCTGTTGATGTGGTGCAGGCCATTGCCGTACGGCGTAATGTCTTGCGTGGTAATCGGCAGCACGCACGGCAACTCTCCCGTTACCCAACTCATCAGATCCAGCAGTGGCTCGGCCACACGCAACACGTAGCCTTGTTTGACGGTCGGGGTAATGGCTATGCCGCGCTTGTTGACAAGGCGATTGCCGCGCGTCGTGTCAACCGACAGGATGGCGCTCATTTCCGGATGCACTTCCATGCGGTTCATGGTGTCCATATCAACCGGTGAACTCATGAAGGGCACCGGTTCATGGGCGATAGTGGGCGCATCCGGACAAATATGGGTGGCGAAACGCACCGTGCCTGGCAACACGTCGCCGCCCCGCGCCATGTCCGCGAGTTTGAGCGCAGCCGCAAGCGTGACGATGGCTCCATCGGCGTCCGACACCAGGCCAATCGCCGCGGGACGCGCGCCGACACCACCGAGCCGGCCAATAATGCCCAGCACCGGCCCGCCGAGCACGCCGACAATGGCTCCCGATACAAACTCGGTCATGCCTTGATGGCCGCGCACCTGCTCTACCTTGAGTTCGGTTACGCCGCGCGCGCCCAGCAAGTCGGCCACCTGCGCTCCCGTTACGCGCGCGCTCGACAGCAGCTCAAAAATCTCCAGTGCCTGTTTCAGTGCCATGGTCGTTAGGAGTTTTAGGGAAGCACGGCAAACATCGAACGATCGGGGTCGGGTTCGGGTACGGCAGCGATCAGGGTTTTGGCATAGTCGCTCTGGGGATTGTCAAACACCTGCGCCGTGACGCCCTCTTCAACTATTGCGCCGCGATAAATCAACGCAATGCGGTCGCAGATGTACCGGATCACGCCCAGATCATGGGAAATGAAAAGGTAGGTCAGTTTCATGCGTTGTTGCAACTGGTCCAGCAAGTTCAACACCTGTGCCTGTACCGACACGTCCAGCGCCGAGGTCGGCTCGTCAAGTATCAGCAGCCGGGGGTTCAGCGCCAGCGCGCGTGCGATGCCAATACGCTGGCGCTGGCCGCCCGAGAACTCGTGCGGGAATCGGTACAGATGTTGTGCTCCCAGGCCCACCAACTCCATCAACTCCATCACCCGGTCGGTCTGCCGCTCGCCAGACAAGCCCAGCACGTCGCGGTGCACCACCATCGGTTCGGCAACAATGTCGCGCACCGTCATGCGCGGGTTGAGTGAAGCATAAGGGTCCTGGAACACGATCTGGATCTGGGACCGCAACGCACGCACCTCGGGAGCCGACATCCGGGTCAGATCGGCACCGTCGAAATAAATGCTGCCCGAAGTGGTCTCTTCCAGACGCAAAATGCAGCGCGTCAAGGTTGTCTTGCCGGAACCGGATTCGCCCACCAGGCCGAAACTCTCGCCCTCCTTGATCGATAGGTCGACATCCTTGAGCGCGGTAAATGCCTTGGGCGAGCGACCCCATCCGCCCGCCTGCCTGAACTCCTTGGTGACGCGATCAAGCTTTAAGAGCATCAAGCCATCTCTGCAGTGCGGTTGGCCAATACGCAGTGAACCTGGTGGCTGGGCGCCACTTCGATCGGCGCGGGTAAACGCTCAGTGCACTCTGGCCGCGCGAATTCGCAACGCGGCGCGAAGCGGCATCCACGGGGCGGCGAGATCAGATTGGGCACCGTGCCGGCCAGGCCGATCAGGTCGCCGCGTTTCATGTGGGCTGAAGGGATGGCGCTCAACAAGGCCCGGGTATAGGGGTGGCCCGGGCTTTTGAAGATCGGGCGTACCGGTCCGGACTCGACAATGTTGCCCGCGTACATCACCGCCACATGGGTGCAGACCTGGGCCACGACGCCCAGGTTATGGGTGATCAGAACAACGCCCAGGTTGAATTCCTGCACCAGGCCGTGAATCAGGCGCAGCACTTGCGCCTGCACCGTCACATCCAGTGCAGTGGTGGGTTCGTCGGCGATCAACAGGTCAGGCTTTCCGATCAGCGCCATGGCTATCAGCACCCGTTGGCGCATGCCGCCCGAGAATTCGTGTGGATACAAGTCAACCCGCTGCGCCGCATCGGGAATGCCCACCTTGTCCAGCATCTGGATCGCCACTTTGCGTGCCGCCGCGTGTTTGTCACGCTGACTCGCATTGGCTGCCACGCCGAGAAGGCCTGGGTCATGGGTGGCTACATGCAAGGCAACGTCGATCATCTGCTCGCTGATGCGAAACACCGGATTCAGATTCGTGGTCGGGTCCTGAAAAATCATGCCGATGCGCCGGCCGCGCAGTGCCCGCATGGTTGGTTCGTCGGCTTTGAGCAGGTCCTGTCCGTCGAACAGGATTTCACCTTGCAGGTACTGCGCCGGGGGCGAAGTCAGCAGGCGCGAGACCGACAGCCCGGTGACCGACTTGCCGCAGCCGGTTTCACCCACCAGCCCCCATACTTCGCGACGCTCGACCGCCAGATTGATGCCGTTGAGAATGTGGGCCCGGCCCTCGAACGAGTGCATCATCAGATGCAGGTTCCTGATTTCCAGCAGCGCCATGGTACTTACCTGCGTGCCCTGGGATCCAGCACGTCGCGCAGGCCGTCCCCGAGCAAATTGAAACCGAACACCGCCAGGAAAATAGCCAGGCCCGGGAAAATCGCGGTCCACCAGAAATCGGGCATGTAACTGCGCGCGGTGGACAACAGCGCGCCCCACTCCGGTGTGGGCGGCTTCACGCCGATGCCGACAAAGCCGAGCGACGCAGCGGTGAGAATGGCAAACCCCATGTCCAATGACATCTTGACTGTCAGTGGCGAGACGATATTGGGCAGGATGTGCCGAAACACGATACGCATCGGATTCGCGCCAACCGCCCGCGCGGCCGTGACATACAGATCCTCCTTGCGCACCACCACTTCACCACGCACCAGACGGCAGTAACCCGGCCACCACGCGAGCGAAATGGCGATCATCGCGTTGACGATGCCGGGGCCTAATGCGGCTGCAATGGCCATGGCCAGAATCAGTCCCGGCAGCGTGAGGAAAAGGTCGGTGACGCGCATGATGACGTCGTCCGCCCAGCCGCCCAGATAGCCCGCGATGGCACCTAGCACGGTACCAATGAGCGTGCCCAGCACCACCACCAGCAATCCCACAAAAAGTGAAATGCGGGCGCCCGCCACGGTGAGCGAAAACACATCCTGGCCAACCTCGTTGGTACCAAACCAGTGTTGCGCCGAGGGGGGTTGGAATTTGCTTGCCAGGTCGACACTTCCGGTGACGTGTTCCGGATACGGAACGAACCACGGCCCCACGGCTGCCATGATCAACAATCCGACCACGATTACCAGGCCCACTATGGATAACTTGCTCGATCGGAAGCGGTAGCCAGCGCGGCGCCACGACTCCATACGCGACGAGCGGGCGGCGACGACCGCGGCCGCGACCACCTCGGCCTTGTTGATGGCGGTCATTGCTGCCCCCTGCGGCGCTGCGCGCCGGACGGGCCACTGCCAGAGGCAGTGGCTCTTCGCCCCGTCCCAGTCTGCGCAGGCAGACTGAGAGCCGCGGGGCTCAGCCGCCCGAGGGGGCTAAGTGCCGCGGCTCCATATCGGCCCGCGCCGACATGGACGGCACGGAGAAGCGTTGCGTCACGCAACGCCGCGGCCTGCAAGGCCGAGCACTTTGGGAACGGCCCGGCAGTGCTCATTGGTAACGAACCTTGGGATTGAGCAAACCGTAGCACAGGTCGATCACGATGTTGACCAGCAAGAAAACAATGCCTATTACCAGCGTTACACCCATCACCGGTTGAAAATCCTGCGTGACGATTGCCTTGGTCGCATACAGCCCAACACCGGGCCAATCGAAAATCGTCTCGACCAACACCGTGCCGCCGAGCAGCCAGCCGAAATACAGGCCGATCACGGTCAGGCTCGACGTCATGGCGTTCTTGAGCACGTATTTGAAAAGTATCAGGCGTTGCGACAGACCCAGCGCGCGTTCGGTCAACACATAGTCCTGTTGCAGCACCTCCAGCACGCTCGCACGCATCATGCGGATCAGCGTCGCCATGGGTGACAGGCACATCGCAAACGCCGGCAGTATCAGGTGTTGCGCCGCCAGCGACGCTGCCGACCAATTGGCGCTCGCCAAAGCGTCGATGATCAGGAACCCGGTCAGTGGCGTCGGAGGGTCTTCGGTCAGCGGGTAACGCCCGGCCAGCGGCAACCAGCCCAGCGACATTGCAAAGCCCAGTTGCAGCAGCAGCCCGAGAAAAAAGCGTGGCATGGAAATCGACCCCAGCGACACCACGCGCAGCAGATAGTCGGGCCAGCGGTCACGGTAAACCGCCGCCGCGAGCCCGAGCGGAATGCCGATCGCAATGGCCAGAAACATGGCCGCGAAAACGAGTTCCAGCGTGGCCGGCAAATAGACCCGCAGGTCGTCCACCACCGGCCTGCGGGTCAGGATCGACTGGCCCCAGTCGCCCTGCGCCAGACCACTGACATAGTGCCAATATTGCACCGGCATCGACCGGTCCAGGCCCAGTTCGGTGCGCAGCAGTTCGATTTCCGCCTTGCTGGCTTGCGGACCCGCCGCCAGTTGTACCGGGTCGCCCGGCAACATGCGCGCGATTGCAAACGTCAACAGGGAGAGCCCGATCAGCACCGGCAGCAGCAACACCAGCCGGCGCAGAACATATCTCAGCATGTCTCAATCCGGGCCAGCGTTGTGTTGAGATTGTGGTGCCGCTTATTTGAGCGTCAGCGGGAACAACTCGGGTGCGTTTCCGGCAATCGGCGTGAACTTGTAGTTCTGCAGGTCCGAACGTATTGCCATCTTGCGTTTTTCCACCACGCCGAAGATGTCCGGAGCGTCGTCGACAATCACTTCCTGCATCGTCTTGTAGAGCGCGACGCGTTTGGCTTCGTCACGTTCGCCGCGTGCCTGCATGATGAGGTCGTCGACCTTCTTGTTGTTGTAGACCGGGTTCTGCCAGTTTCCATTACGCGACCCGTGGTAGGCCGCAAAAGCGATGTTGTCCGCGTCCGCATAGTTGGCGGTTTGGTAGACCGGGAAAAAGTCGGGCGTGGTCTGCGGCGTCTTGGTCATGGCCACCATGTCGGGCCATACGGTGGGTTTGATGTCGAGTTCGATATTGAGTTTCTTCAAGGCATCCAGCAGCACCAGCGCATACAGGCGTTGTTGCTCCAGGCCGTTGACCACGGTCATCGTGAGTTTCACGCCCCCATTCGGGTACTTGGATTTGGCCAGGTATTGTTTGGCCTTGGCCATGTCGGTGCGTGGCACGGCCAGCTTGGGGTCGTGCCCCAGGATGCCGGTAGGCAGGGGGCCTTGCATGATTTGTGCGAAATCGGCGGCTGTCTCCATGCTCTTGTAATCAAACGCATGGGAGATGGCCTTGCGCAGATTGACGTCCGCGAGCGGGCCGTTTTGCGTGTTCATCTTGATCGAGAAGGTGCGGTATTCGGCTTCCACGATCGGCACCACGCCGGGTTTGTCCTTGAGCGCGCGGATATCTTCCGAGGACAGGTCCATCGCCATGTGGGCTTCGCCGCGTTGCAGCATCAGGCGCTGGGTGGTGGTTTCGCGCGTGATCTTCCAGATCGCGCCGGTCAGGTTGCCGCCGCCGGCTTTCCAGTAGCCCGGCACACGTTCCAGTTCGTACAGGTTGCCGGCTTCGGCGCGTTTGACGCGGAATGGACCGGAGCCTTCGATGTTGGTGCGCAGATAGGTCTGCCCGTCGTCCGCGCCCTTGTTGGCCTCGACCTTGGCCGGATTCACGATAAACAGCCATGGCATGACTTGCAGGAACGCGCCAAATGGTTTGGTCAGCTTGATCTTGATTATGCTGGGCGTGACCACGTCCACGCTCCTGGCGTCCATGATGCCCGAGAACATCCAGGCCGCACCCTTGTTGATGCGCACCATGCGGTCGATGGAGTACTTGACCGCGTCGGCGGTTACCGGCGTGCCGTCGGTAAATTTCGCCTTGGGGTCGATGCGAAATATGTACTCCAGCCCGTTGTCCGACTGGGCCCAGCTCTCGGCCACGTGCGGCACCACTTTGGCCGGGTTGCCTTCGATGCGCACCAGTGCGTCGTAGGTGTTTCGCAACAGCCAAACCGACGAATAACCGGAGGCCACATGGGGGTCGAAGTTGGGTATGTCCTGGCCGCTGGCCAGCACCATGATCTTGCGCGGCTGCGCTTGCGCCATGCCGGGCAAGGTGACGCTGCTCAGAGCCAGGCAGCCTGCAATCAGGGCTGTGGCGGTGCGGCGGGTGAAGCGGAAGTGTTGCATGGTTTTCTCCGGTAGGTTGGGGACGGTAGCTGGAAATTCTGGCTGTTGTGGGATGCCATCATGCACCTGTTATGCCGTAGTGCTCGGTGGCTTGCGCGGCTGTGATGTAGCCATTTTTCAGGTCCTGCAATACCTGCTCGCGCGCGCGTTCGGCCGGCTTGCCCCAGCCGCCGCCGGTACCTGTATAAAGGCGCACCAGGTCGCCCTGGCTTAGCCGGGCCTGTGCGATCTTGGTGACGCGCTGCAGGCTGCCGTCGCCGCGCCGAATCTCCGCATAGTTGCCGGAGCCGCACTGGCCGCCGTCCACACCCCATGGCAAGAACTTGTCGCGGCCGTAGGTTCCGGTGAAAAGTGCTTGTTTGCCAATGATGCGGTAGTCGAGCACCGTGCCGTTGCCGCCACGCTGCCTGCCGGCGCCGGCGTTGTTGGTGTGAAAAGCATATTGCTCCACGCGCACGCCGTAACGCGCTTCGGCCACCTCCACCGGTATGTTGTAGGTTTCGCCGTTGCCGGGTCCGAACTGGCCGCGTTCGCCGTCTTTGCCAGCACCGGCGCCCCAGCCGCCGGTGAGTGGCTCCACCAGCACGTAGAGCTCACCGGTGTCGGGGTGGGCACCCGAGATGATGGTGCCGCAGACCGACGCAAAGCCGCCGGCCGGAATACGCTCGGGCATCACCGGAGCAAGCGCCTTCATCACCAGGTCCATCGCGAAGATTCCGGTCTCCCAGTAAATCGATGTCGGCGCTGGGCGCTGGGCGGTGAATAACGTGGCATCCGGGCACACCACCTCGAGCAGGCGAAACATGCCGCCATTGGCGGGAATGTCGGGCACGGTAGCAGCCAGAAATACAGCCCGGATGCGCGACGTAACACCGGTACGCGTGGTATTGATCGGCCCGGCCACCTGGGCATGGCTGCCAGTGAAGTCGGCGATGAACTTCTCGCCGATGGTGACCTTGACCTGGGTATGGAACGGCCCATGTCCCAGGCCGTCGTCGTCGATGAAATCGCTTGCGGTGTAAATGCCGTGCGGTAACTTGGCCAAGGCGGCGCGAACCATCGCCTCGCCATAGTCCAGCAGACCCACAATGGCTGCCTCCACGGTGGCCGAGCCATACTTGTCCAGCAGACTGCGCAGACGTTTTTCACCTACCTGCACAGCCGCCACCCCGGCCCACAGGTCGCCCAGCGTCATGTCTGGCAAGCGCACATTAGCCGCGATCATGTCCAGCAAGGACTGGTTCAGCTCACCGGCGCGCATGAGGTGCACACAGGGGAATTGCATACCCTCCTGGTAGATTTCAGAAGAGTCCGAGGTGAAGCTGCCGGCTGACTTGCCGCCGACTTCGGTCCAGTGCGCCTTGCAAGCCACAAAAGCGACGATGTGCCCCGCGGCGAATACGGGTTTGATCAAGGTCACGTCCGACAAGTGGGTCCCGCCACCGCCGTATGGGTCATTGGTGAGATAGATGTCGCCCGGCTCCAGGTGATTGCCATGTTTTCCCAGCACCTCGCGCACCGCGGCGTCCAGCGTGCCGAGAAAGCCGGTGACACCATTGCCTTGCGTGACAAGATTGGCCTGGGCATCCGTCAGGCCCACGGCAAAGTCCAGCGTCTCGTAAATGATCGGGCTTTTGCTGGTGCGCTTGAGCGCGTCGAACATTTCGTCACCCAGGGCCAGCAAGCCATTACGGATGATTTCGTAGGTGAAATAGTCGTCCTGGTGTTCCATGGGGTACTCGATTCATGGCGAAGTCGCCGTTGCCGCGGGCTTGGCCAGCGCAATGTGCAGGTTGCCGAATTTGTCAACCCGCACCTGTTGTCGCGGTAAAACCAACGTTACCGTTGCCGGCTCTTCGACGACGGCGGGTCCGGCAAATTCCATGCCGGGCTCCAGCAGCGCACGGTCAAAGATGGCGGCTTCAAACTCGCCCTGGGCGTCGAAGTCCACCCGCCGCGTGCCTTTGCGCGCCGCGTCCAGGCTACGGCCGGTGACTGCCAGCGCCGGCAGCAGGGGTTTGTCGATTCTTCCCCATGCGACCAGATGCACCGTGACGACTTCAATTTGCGAATCGAGCGTGAACCCGTAGGCTTTTTGATGGGCGGCGGTGAAGCGCCGCGCGATTTCTTCCACCGTCAGTTCCGCGTCGGGCAAACCCACGCTGACAGTGTGCTCCTGGCCCTTGTAACGCACCTCGGCCTGCTGCTCACAGGCCACGCGCTCCGATGCAACGCCATCACGCGCATATTCGGCCAGCGCCTCGGCCCGGAGTTCGGCAAAAAGTCCCCGCAGCGCCGGCAGACTGGTGTCTACCAGCGGCAATAACTGGGTGCGAAGATGGTCGCGCCGCAAGTCGGTCACCAGCATGCCCCAGGCGGAAAACACCGCGCCGTTGACCGGGACGATCAGCTTGCGCACGCCGAGTTCCTGCGCCAGCGCGGCACCATGCATGGCGCCGCCGCCGCCGAACGCCACCAAAGCAAAATCGCGTGGGTCGTAACCCCGATTCACCGACACCAGTTTGAGCGCGTTGGTCATGTTGTCGTTGGCGATGCGCAAAATGCCGCGTGCCACGCCGGCTATGTCGGTTCCCAGTTGCAGCGCCACTTTGGACAAGGCACGCTGCACGGCCGCCATGTCGGGTGTAATGTCGCCGCCCGCGAACAGTTCAGGGTTGATGCGGCCGGTTGCCAGGTTGGCATCGGTTGTGGTGGGTTCGGTGCCGCCGCGGCCATAAGCCGCTGGCCCCGGTGTCGAGCCGGCGCTTTGCGGGCCGACGTGTAATTTGCCACCCGCATCGACCCAGGCGATAGAGCCGCCGCCGTTGCCGATTTCGACCAGGTCGATAACCGGTGTCTTGATCGGATAGCCCGGCTGCTTGCGTGAGTATTCGATCCGGTATTCGGTCGTGATTTTCACCGCGCCGTCATCGATCAAGGCGCACTTCGCGGTGGTACCGCCGATGTCCAGCGCCAGCAAGTTTAGGTCGCCGATCGCATGCCCCAAAGCCACCGCGCCCAACATGCCGGAAGCCGGGCCGGACTCGACCAGCGAAATTGGATTGCGCCTGGCTGACTGCACGGTCGCGATGCCGCCGTTGGACTGCATCATGTAAGGCTGCACCCGCAGGCCTGCACCACGCAAGCGCGCGTCGAGTTGGTCCAGATAACGCGCCGCGACCGGTAATACGTAAGCGGTCAAGACGGTGGTACTGGTGCGTTCGTATTCGCGCCATTCGCGCGAAATTTCATGCGAAGCCACCACCGCTACTTCGGGCCACAAACGTTTTATCTCCGCCACCACGGTCCGCTCGTGTGCCGGATTGGCATAGGCATGCAGGAAACATACGGCAATGGCCTGCACGCCTTCAGGTCGAAACACGGCCAGCGCGGACGCAACATCGGCCAGCGCCACCGGCGTTATCACCCGGCCATGGTGGTCCAGCCGTTCGCTCACTTCCAGACGCAGATGCCGGGGAACGAATGGCGCAGGTTTCTTGAACAGAAAATTGAACAGGTCGGGCCGGTTGCCGCGCGCAATCTCCAGCACGTCGCGAAAACCGCGCGTGGTGATCAGACCGGTGGGAACACCGCGCCGCGACAGCAGGGAGTTGATGACGATGGTGCTGCCGTGCGCGAAGAACTCGATATCGGTCGCCGCGATCTTGCTGCGTTCCATCGCGTTGAGCACACCTTGCTCGAAGTCCGGATCGACGGTGTCGGTTTTTACGGTGTGCACCCGGCCACTGCCATCGGCCAGACGCTCGTAACACACCAGATCGGTAAAAGTTCCACCGACGTCTGTCGCCACTCTCATGCCTTTTTCCTCGTCGGCGCCGCGGGTTTCTTTATCAGTGCGCGACCGGCCGCTGCAGCACGGGCGGTTGCCGCGCCGACCGGTTCGGCGGCGACCGCGTTCGCTCCCAGGTTGAAAATCTGGTCAGTACCGATCCACAACACGGAACCTTCGTTGTTCGACCGGTTTTCCCAGCGATGCGGTATGTTGGACGGCAAGTGCACGACGTCACCTGGCGTCAGGTCGAATTGGCGCTCGCCCATGCTGTAACGCAGCCGGCCTTCGATCACGTAGACCAGTTCGTCGCCCTTGAGCGTCATCGGCTCCGGGGAAGAATAATGCGGTGGAATTCGCACCACCAGCGCGTTGAGGCCGTGGGCCGGAAACTCGCCGCTCACACGTGCGTACAACATGCCCTGGCGACCAATTGAAAAGAAATCGCGGCTGCTGACCGGAAAGTGGTGCCCGCGCCCATTGGGGGTGCCCAGAAAATAGTCCAGCTCCACACCCAGGGCACGGCTGATGCCTACCAGCGCTAGCAGCGAAGGAGTGGCAAGGTTGCGCTCCAGTTGGGATAAATAGCCGGTGGTGAAGCCGCTGCGCTGCCCAACTTGCGCCAGCGTCAGACCCATATCCCGGCGCCGTCCGCGAATCGTTGCGCCGACTTCGAAACCCGGCACACTGGCGGTGGTTGCGGAGCCGGTATCCGGAGCGCCGGTTGGTGCAACCGGCAGCCGCGTTTTAGCGCTACGCGCGGGCCGAACCACCTTTTTCGGCCATCGTTCGGAATCCAACTTGTTTAGCATAGAATTAAATAATTGAGTAAATATTAAACTTTTTTTACTAAGGATGCAAATCGTTTTGAAGAATTTTTCGGAAAGCACCATGACCACCCTGGCCCAGACCATCCAGAGCCGGATCGGGTTCGGATTGTTCACGGTGTTGGGCATAGACCCGGAACACACGACGCTCACGCGCTGGTATACGTCGGCACCGCGGAATTACCGCTTGGGCGAGTCCTGGCCATTGCGCAACTCCGGCTGGCAGCGGCGAATCTTTGAACAGGCCGGCCTGGTGTTTTGCCGCAACGTCGATGCGTTGCGCGGCATGTTTGCGGACGCGGCAGACATTGAGGCATTGGGGCTTGGCAGCGCCATCAGTGTGCCGGTCATATGTGGCGGCAAAGTGGTGGCCGTCGTCAACATTCTGGACGCGGCCGGTCGTTATGAAAAACAGCACGCCGAACAAGCTCTGATGATCGTGTCCGCCGCGCTTGCGGACCGACCGATTGAAGAACCGCCGGAGAATTGCGATGTTGCGTGACGTGATGCAAAGCGAGATCGACGCGCTGGCCATCGGTGCCTGGATCCTGGGTACCGGCGGTGGTGGCAGTCCCTACCATGGCACCCTCAACCTCAAGAGTCTGTACGCCGCGGGCCACACGGTACGGTTGATGAATCCGATGGCGCTTGCTGATGATGACCTGGTAGCCGTGGTGTCTACCATGGGTGCGCCGTTGGTAGGCCAGGAGCGGCTGGTCGATCCCCGCAATGCGATGCGCGCGGTCACCATGATGCAGGAATACCTGGGCCGCGAGTTCCGAGCCGTCATGAGCGTCGAAGTGGGAGGCAGCAATGCGTTGCAGCCGTTTCTTGTCGCGGCGCTGATGGGCCTGCCGGTGGTCGACGCCGACGCGATGGGACGCGCCTTTCCGGAGGCGCAGATGAACAGCTTCGCAATTGGCGATTTGCCCATGTTTCCGCAGACACTTTGCGACGTGCGCGGGCTGGAGACCGTAGTGGCCAAGGTGCCGAGCTGGAAATGGATGGAGCGCGTGGCCCGAAAAGTCTGTACCGAATACGGCTCGACGGCCGCAACCTGCAAGGCCCCGCGCAGCGGCCGGGAAGTCAAGGACTGGGGTGTCCTGTACACCACGACCAAAGCCATCGGTATCGGCAATGCGGTGCTCGCCGCGCGCAAGGCGCACCGCGATCCGATTGCGGCGGTACTCGAGCTTGAGCATGGCAAACATATCTTCAAGGGCAAGATATCCGACGTGCAGCGCCGCGCTACCGAAGGTTTTCTGCGCGGGACCGCGGCGGTCGAAGGCCTGGACCACTACCGTGGCGGCCGCATGACGATCGAGTTCCAGAACGAGTTCACGGTCTGCTCGGTGGACGGTGTGGCGCGGGTGATGACGCCCGATCTGATTTGCGTGCTCGATACCGTATCGGGCGAGGCCGTCGGCACTGAAACCTTGCGCTACGGCCAACGGGTCAGCGTCATTGCGCTGCCGGCGGCTCCGGTGCTGCTGACGGCCAAGGGATTGCAACATGTGGGTCCGCGCGCTTTTGGCCATGACCTTGAATTCAGATCGGTGTTCGCATCGTGAAACGAATCGGTATCGATGTCGGAGGCACCAATTCGGATGCCGTGCTGGTGGAAGATGACCGGGTTGTGATGGCGGTCAAGTCGCCCACGACCCAGGACGTGCTGGGTGGTGTGCTGGGCAGTCTGCGCAAGCTGATCGACGCTGCCGGTGCGCGTATCGACAAGGTCGACGCGGTGATGATTGGCACCACCCATTTCGTCAATGCGGTAGTGCAGCGGCGCGACCTGGTGCGCGTGGCCGCGATCCGTATCGGTCTGCCGGCGTCGGCCTCGCTGCGGCCGATGGTGGATTGGCCCCGGGATCTGCGCCAGATGGTGGACCCGATGACTTTCATGGTCGAAGGCGGCCATGAGTTTGACGGCCGGCCTTTCATGTCACTGGATGAAGCCGCGCTGCGGGAGGCGGCCCAACGCATCCGCGATGCTGGCATAACCTCGATTGGCATCGCGTCCATTTTTTCGCCGCTTAGCGCCGAACACGAATTGCGCGCGGGGCAAATCGTCGGTGAAGTATGTCCGCGGGCCAGCATTACCTTGTCGCACCAACTCGGGCGCATTGGTTTGCTGGAGCGCGAAAACGTCACCCTGCTCAACGCCTGTCTGGCCGAGCTCGGTCGACACGTTATTGGCGCATTTCGCGAGGCCCTGGGCGCGGTTGGTATTCACGCGCCTTTTTATCTGACCCAGAACGACGGCACCGTAATGCTGGCCGAAGTGGCGGCTCGATACCCGGTTTACAGCTTTTCGTCCGGACCCACCAATTCGATGCGTGGCGCGGCCTTTTTGACCCGACTTGACAACGCGATGGTGGTCGATGTGGGCGGCACGACCAGCGACATCGGTTGCCTGGTGAACGGCTTCCCGCGCGAGGCCAACAATGTGGTTGAAATCGGCGGTGTTCGCACGCTGTTTCGCATGCCTGACTTGTTGTCCATCGGCCTGGGCGGCGGCAGCATGGTGTCGGACCATCCGCTCATGGTGGGCCCGCGTAGTGTCGGATTCCGCCTGCCCGAACAGGCGCTGGTATTTGGCGGCCAGGTGCTCACGTTGACCGACATCGGCGTGGCGGCTGGTCTGGCGGATATCGGCGACCGGAGCCGTGTCAGCCACTTGCCGGCCGCCGAGGTCGATGCCGTGCTGCAACGCGTCACGCAGATGCTCGAAGAAAACATCGACCGCATGAAAACACAGGCTTCCGATGCGACCCTGATCGCGGTCGGTGGTGGCGCGTTCCTGGTGCCGGAAACACTGGCCGGATGTGATCGTGTTTTACGGGTCGAACACGCCGACGTGGCGAATGCGGTGGGGGCCGCGATTGCCCAGGTATCGGGGGAATCGGATCAGGTTTTCAGTGGCTTGACGCGTGAGCGGGCGATGGACCAAGCGAAGTTGCTGGCCGAGCAGCGTGCTGTATCGGCCGGTGCCGATCGCGCCACGCTCAAGCTGGTGGACATCGAGGACCTGCCGCTTGCTTACCTGCAGGGCAATGCGATGCGCGTGCGCGCCCGTGTGATCGGGGACATTGCCAGAGTTGCCCTCGCACCCTGAACCAGGCGCTGCGCCCGGGTTTGGCGCGTTGCGCTTTCAGCCGGGCGAAAACAGGTCCACCCGGTCGGTAATTATGCCGTGTGTACCCAGGGTAATCAGCCGCTGGGCGGCCCAATCGTCGTTGGCGGTGTAACTCAGGCACTTCAAGCCGGCGTTGGTTGCCTGTGCCACGCTGACGTTGTCCCACAGGGCATGGTTGCAGACAATTGCCACACAGTCCAGCCGCACGGCGCGCTCGAGCCAGTCCTTGGGCAGCGTATCGAGCAACAGTCCGCGTGGCAAGTGCGGCTGTGCCGCACGTGCGCCCTCCAGCGCCTGCATATCGAACGACGTCAGCAACGGAGGCACGGCAGCGGTCTTCCAGAGCCGGTTTGCATGGCCGGCCACCACGGCACCGGTATGGCCTTCGGTGCCGGTGCTGGGCTTGATCTCAATATTCAGGAAATAACCGTTGTGCAGACAATAACGGGCGATGTTTTCGAAGCTCGGCAGTGGTTCGCCGGCGTAACCACGCGAATGCCAGCTGCCGGCGTCCAAGCGCGACAACACATGCCATGGCTGGTCGCCGCCAACGCCTTTGCCATTCGTGGTGCGCTTCAGGTCGGCATCGTGCATCAGGAACGGCACATCATCCTGGCTGAGCTTGACGTCGCATTCAAACATCCGGTAGCCGTATTGGGCGCCCAGCCGAAATGCGGCCAGCGTGTTCTCGGGGGCCAGTTTGCCGGCGCCCCGGTGGGCGATCCAGCGCGGATACGGCCAATCGACCATCTTCACTGGCGTTTGCCGGTGCTGGCGTCAAACCAGTGCATTCGATCTTGCCGCGGCGTGACGTGAATCGTGGCCCCTAGTGTCGGCACGCTGTGGGCCTCCTCTGTGCGGATGATCACCATCTCGTTGCCCGCGCCATGCGACCAGCGGCCATATACCAGCCGCTCCGCGCCCAGCATCTCCACCGCTTCGACCCGCAATGCCCAGCCGCCGGCCGAGACGTCCAGGTGTTCGGGACGGATGCCGACGATGGTGCCGGGTTTGGCATCCGGCGCGTCGCGCAGCAGGTTCATCGGCGGTGAGCCAATGAAACTGGCCACGAAAGTTGTTGCCGGTCGCGTGTAGACCTGTTCCGGCGTGCCGAACTGCTCCATCACGCCAGCGTTCATCACCATCATGCGCTGCGCCAGCGTCATGGCTTCGACCTGGTCATGGGTGACAAACAGCGACGTGATGCCAAGTTCGCGGTGCAATTTCTGGATTTCCAGGCGGGTCTGGGCGCGCAACTTGGCGTCCAGGTTGCTGAGTGGCTCGTCGAACAAAAATACCTGCGGCTGACGCACGATGGCGCGCCCCATGGCCACGCGTTGGCGTTGCCCGCCTGAGAGCTCGCGCGGCTTGCGCGCCAGGTACGGGCCAAGTTCGAGAATTTTGGCGGCCTTGTCGACACGGGTCTTGATTTCAGCCAGCGGCACTTTGGCAATCTTCAGCCCGTAAGCCATGTTGTCGAACACGCTCATGTGGGGGTACAAGGCATAGTTCTGAAACACCATCGCGATGTCGCGTTCGGCTGGCTCCAGGTCGTTCACGACCCGGTTGCCGATCGAGATTTCGCCGGCGCTGATTTCCTCCAGCCCGGCGACCATGCGCAGCAGCGTCGACTTGCCGCAACCCGATGGTCCGACGATGACGACGAACTCACCGTCGGCAATTTCGGCGCTGACTCCGTGTATGACCTGGTTGGCCGACTTGCCCGCGCCATAACGCTTGAAGACGTTCTTGAGTTGTATTGCTGCCATAGTTTTAATCAGTTGGCGACAGAGCTCCGCTACGCGTCGGTCTGTCCCGCAAGGTTAATCTAATCGGTTGGCGACAGAGCTCCGCTACGCTTCGGTCTGTCCCGCAAGGTCAATCTAATCGGTTGGCGACAGAGCTCCGCTTCGCGTCGGTCTGTCCCGCAAAGTCATTATTTTTCGGTATCCACCAGGCCTTTGACGAACCATTTCTGCATCAGCATCACGACCAGCGCCGGTGGGATCATGGCCAACAACGCGGTGGCCATCACGACGCTCCACTCGGTTTGTGCGTCACCACCCGAAATCATGCGTTTTATGCCGATCACCACCGGGTACATGTTCTCATTGGTGGTGACGAGTAACGGCCAAAGGTACTGGTTCCAGCCATAGATGAACTGGATCACGAACAGGGCCGCGATCGATGTGCTGGAAAGCGGCACCAGCACATCCTTGAAGAAACGCATCGGCCCGGCGCCGTCCACCCTTGCTGCTTCCACCAGTTCGTCGGGCACCGTGAGGAAAAACTGTCGAAACAAAAAGGTCGCGGTAGCCGACGCAATCAACGGAACCGTCAAGCCGGCATAACTGTTGAGCATGCCCAGGTCGGACACCACCTTGTAGGTCGGCAGGATGCGTACCTCCACCGGCAGCATCAGGGTGATAAAAATGGCCCAGAAGAAGAACATCCGGAACGGAAACCGGAAGTAGACGATGGCGAATGCGGACAGCAGCGAGATCGCGATCTTGCCCAAGGCGATTGTCAGCGCCGACACCAGGCTGACCACCATCATCTGCCCAACCGGCGCCTTGGACCCCTGACCACCACGTGTGCCATTCCAGGCCGCGCTGTAGTTCTCTACCAGTTGCGAGCCAGGCCAAAGGGACATCGGTGCCCGCACGATTTCCTCGGCCGTATGCGTGGAGGCGACAAAAGTCAGGTAGAGCGGAAATGCAACCACCAGCACGCCCAGGATCAGCACCATGTGCGTCAGCGCGTTTAGCAGCGGGCTGCGTTCGACCATGTCAGTAGTTCACTTTCTTCTCGACAAACCGGAACTGCACCACCGTCAGCACCACCACGATCACCATCAGCACCACCGATTGCGCGGCCGAACTTCCCAGGTCCATGGCCTTGAAACCGTCGTAATAGACCTTGTAGACCAGGATCGAAGTGTCCTTGCCGGGGCCGCCCTGTGTTGCGGCATCGATGATGCCGAAGGTGTCGAAGAAGGCGTAGACGATATTGATCACCAGCAGAAAGAAGGTGGTGGGCGACAACAAGGGGAACACAATCGTCCAGAAGCGCCGCCAGGGCCGCGCGCCATCGATGGCAGCCGCCTCGATCAGTGACTTCGGGATACTCTGCAAACCGGCCAGGAAGAACAGGAAGTTGTAGGAAATCTGTTTCCAGACCGCTGCCATGATAACCAGGGTCATCGCGTGCGCCCCGTTAAGCAGAGGATCCCAGTCCGCCCCCATTACGCGCAGCCAGTACGACACCACGCCCACGCTGGGTGCCATCATGAACAACCACAACACGCCAGCGACCGCGGGCGCCACCGCATATGGCCAGATCAGCAGGGTCTTGTAGACCAGGGCACCCTTGACGATGCGGTCCGCAAAAACCGCCAGCAGCAGCGAAATGCCGATGCCCAGCACCGCCACCAGGGTCGAGAAGAGGGCGGTGGTGTAGAAAGAGGCGAGGTAGGTCGGGTCGTTCCACAGATTGCGGAAATTCTCCAGCCCGACCCATTCCACCGATGTGCCGAACGCGTCTGACTGCTGGACCGACTGGAGCAGGGCTTGCGCGGCAGGCCAGAAGAAGAACACCGCAATCACGACCGCCTGGGGAGCAATCAGCACCCAGGGCAGCCAGCCGGAGCGAAAAACTACGCGTTTTTCCACAAACTGTTTGCCGACAACACCTAGCTCTTCTTGTTCGCCTTTTCGAAGCGTTCCAGCAACTCATTGCCGCGTTGCACGATCGAATCCAACGCTTCCTTGGCGGTTTTCTTGCCACCCCACACCTGTTCGAGTTCTTCGTCTTCAATGGTGCGGATCTGCACGTAATTGCCCAGGCGGATGCCGCGCGACTTGTCAGTGGTCTTGCGGATCATCTGGTTCACGCCAACTTCCGTACCCGGGTTTTGCTGGTAGAAACCGGACTTTTCGGTAAGTTGGAAGGCTGCCGTTGTGATCGGCAGGTAGCCGGTGCGCTGGTGTGTCGCCGCCTGGACGTCAGGGCTGGACAAATAGTTGAAAAATTGCGCAATACCTTTGTATTCGTCAGGTTTCTTGCCGGCCATAACCCACAAACTGGCGCCACCGATCACCGTATTCTGCGGCGCACCGGGTACATCGGGATAGTAGGGCAGGGGAGCCAGTCCCCAGGCAAATTTGGCATTCTTGGCGACGTTTCCATAGAAGCCAGTGGAGGTGGTCATCATCGCGCATTCGCCGGAAATGAAGCTGGCTTCCGGCACGTTGGCGCGGCCCTTGTAGATGAACAGGCCCTGCTTGGCCATGTTGGCCAGATTTTCGATATGGCGCACGTGCAACGGAGAGTTGACCTTGATGCGGGCATCCATGCCCTGCATTCCATTGCCTTTGGTCGCGAACTCGACGTTATGCCAGGCGGAGAAACTCTCCAACTGGGTCCAACCCTGCCAGGCGATCGACAACGGGCACTTGTGGCCACTCGCCTTTAGCTTGGCGGCTGCCAGCGCCACCTCTGGCCAGGTCCCCGGAGCCTTGTTGGTATCAATACCGGCTGCCTTGAACGCATCCTTGTTGAAGTAAAACACGGTGGTGGAACTGTTGAACGGAAAACTCAACATCTCGCCGTTCGGTGCGGTGTAATAACCGGCCACGGCGGACACATAAGCCTTGGGATCGAACTTCTCGCCAGAGTCCTTCATGACCTTGCCCACCGGCACCGACACACCCTTGCTGGCCATCATGGTTGCGGTGCCGACTTCAAAAACCTGAAGAATATGGGGCGCGTTGCCGGCGCGAAAGGCCGCTACCGCCGCGGTAAAAGACTCGTCGTAGGTGCCCTTGTAGGTCGGGACTATTCGGTAGGCTTTTTGGCTGGCATTGAAATTCTTGGCCAGGTCATTGACCACTTCGCCATTGACCGCGGTCATCGAGTGCCACCACTGGATTTCGCTCTGCGCTTGTGCCGACAGGGAAATCGCTGCCGCAACGGCGACGGCTGCAATATTCAATTTCATGTTCTCTCCTTAACTTGGGTTAAAGCTTACCCGGGACAAATGACCGGTTGATTACACACCGGTGACGTTGCTGCCCGATAGAGGGATTTCCATAGGTTCGGACCCAGGCAGCATTGCTTTGGCCTTCACGGAGGCGGGAAAATGCTGCGCTGCGGTACTATCCGGTGGCGCGCGGTTACTTCCGTCGGCGCGAACAATACGGCGCTCCGCCGGCCCAGCCGGGTAGCCAACAGTGACTTCCGTCACCTGAGAAACCAATGAACGCCCCGACTCGACCCGAATATCTTGCGCCCGCTGCTGGCTTTATGCCGCCGTCGCATGAGCGCATTCGCGAGATACCGTACAACTACACCTCGTTTTCCGATCGCGAGATCGTGATCCGTCTGCTGGGTCAATCGGCCTGGGCTACTTTGCAGCACTTGCGTGATGAGCGTCGCACCGGTCGCTCGGCGCGCATGTTGTACGAGGTGCTGGGTGATATCTGGGTGGTGCAGCGCAATCCCTACCTGCAGGACGATTTGCTGGACAACCCGAAGCGCCGGCGTTTGCTGGTGGACGCCTTGCAACATCGCCTGGCCGAGATTGAAAAGCGGCGTACGCCCGCGCAGGATAACGAGCGTGACGGTTTGGTCGGCGAATTGTTGGCGGCGGCTAGGCGCGCGGTTGGCGCATTTGACGCCGGGTTTGTGGGAGTGCAGGACCTGCGGCGCAAGAGTCTGCGCCTGCTCGGAAAACTGACTGCCCGAGACAATATCAAGTTCGATGGTTTGAGCCGGGTCTCCCACGTTACCGACGCAACCGATTGGCGCGTGGAGTACCCGTTCGTGGTGCTGACGCCGGACTGCGAGGCCGAGATGGCCGGTCTGGTCCGGGGTTGCATCGATCTGGGCCTGACCATCATCCCGCGCGGCGGTGGTACGGGTTACACCGGTGGCGCATGTCCTTTAACCTGGAAAAGCGCGGTCATCAATACCGAGAAGCTGGAGGCCATGACCGAGGTGGAGATGCTGACCTTGCCTGGCTTGGACCGGCCGGTAGCCACGATCTGGACCGAAGCTGGGGTGGTAACCCAGCGCGTGGCCGACGCCGCGCAGCGCGCCGGTTTTGTTTTTGCCGTCGACCCGACCTCGGCTGAAGCTTCCTGTATTGGCGGCAACATCGCGATGAATGCCGGCGGCAAGAAGGCGGTTTTGTGGGGCACTGCACTGGACAACCTGGCGTCGTGGCGCATGGTGACGCCGCAGGCGACCTGGCTCGAAGTGACCCGGCTCAACCATAACCTGGGCAAGATCCATGACGCCGCGCTGGCCAGTTTTGAGCTGAACTACTTCAAGGCCGACGGCAAGACACTGGAGCGCACCGAACGGCTGGACATTCCCGGTGCCAGTTTTCGCAAACAGGGCCTGGGCAAAGACGTGACCGACAAGTTCCTGAGTGGTTTGCCCGGAATCCAGAAGGAAGGCTGCGACGGCCTCATCACCAGCGCGCGCTGGGTGGTGCACCAGATGCCGGCACACATACGCACCGTATGCCTGGAGTTTTTCGGCAACGCCAGGGACGCGGTGCCGGGCATTGTGGACATCATCGACTTCATGTTCGCCGAGCAGAAGCGTTCCGGGGTGCTGCTGGCCGGGCTGGAGCACCTGGACGACCGTTATCTCAAGGCAGTGGGTTACGCGACCAAGTCCAAACGCGCCATGGCGCCGGGAAACAGCTCGGGCCTGCCCAAGATGGTGTTGGTGGGTGATATTGCCGGGGACGGCGCCGATGCCGTGGCGCGCGTCACGTCCGAGGTCGTGCGCCTGGCCAATAACCGCGGCGGGGAAGGGTTTGTCGCCATCAGCCCGCAGGCGCGCGCCAAGTTCTGGCTCGACCGCAAACGCACGGCCGCGATCTCGAAACACACCAATGCTTTCAAGATCAACGAGGATGTGGTGATTCCACTGCCGCGTTTGGCCGAATACAGCGACGGAATAGAGCGCATGAACATCGAACTCAGCTTGCGCAACAAGCTGGCCGTGTGCGACGCCTTGCAGGTATTTTTTGCCCAGGGCAATCTGCCGCTCGGTAAACAGGACGACCCCCTTGCCGTCGCCTCGGCCGAGTTGATGGAAGACCGCGTGATCCAGGCGCGCGAATTGATAGGCGGTGTGCGCGCGCAATGGCAAGGCTGGCTTGATGACGTGGACAGGTTGTTTGCGC
>JANNGR010000009.1:0-4775 GCA_031403955.1 Betaproteobacteria bacterium | reverse complement strand
ATCAGTTGATCGTCACGCTGGGGTGGAGTATTTCGATTCGCCGCGTGATTTGCCACGCCCGTACGACGCGTACCTAATTGATTGCGTGCCGGAACGCGATGACCTTGGATTTCTGCAACTGATTACGTCGACTAGCTCGTTGGACGAAATTAGGCATTTGCTTGATAGCGCATTGGGTGAGATGGGTCTGTCCGCCAGCCCAAGGAATTGCGAGCTTTTGCTGAATGCCTTGAAATCGCTCAGCGGGCGCTTGGCGCTGCGTCTGACCGCTGCCGGCACGACGATTCCGGAGTTGGTGGCGCTGGCCATGGTTCAGAACCATTGCGCCAATGCCGATGAATCCGGCGGCACCTTCCCATCCTTGCGCAGCGGCTTTTTTGTGCCACTTGACGATGTTCCTGAACTGCTGAGAAGCGTAGGCGAAACCCGGCCCAACACCGGACAGCGCGCCGATTTGCTGTATGTGACAAGTGCCGCCAAGCGCGGTGGCTTGCGCTTTAGCATGGTAGAAGTGAAATTTCGGCGTTATTTGAAGACCGCGCGCAGTACCGATGTGACCGATTCAATCACGCAGCAACTTGACGCCTCCGGCAAACAGTGGGAGGTACTCTACGGGCAAATGACTGGGTCGCTGGAAAAGACTATTCAGCGTACCCGTTTGGCACGAGTGCTGCGCTTTTACCTGCGCAAAGCCAGGCGCCATCAGCTTTCACAAGACGCCTTCGAGCGTATCGGCACCGAGATTGATTGCTTGAGCAAAGAGGCACTGAGCTATGAACTAATCAGCATGGTGGAGCAAGCGCGCCCCAGTATTGGTTTCGTGCTTTGCCCCGAATACGCCGCACCGGAAGCAACGCGAATCGACACCGATGGCAAAGCGGAAATCTGGATATTCGGGCCTGGGGCATTGCTGGCACCATCCCATACAACTCCGAGCAGTCAAGCGACTTCTGAGACAACCAATGTTGTGCCGACAGCGGCAAGTCCTTCACCGACGACTGAACCCGTGAAACCATTCAATCAGGCCAGCCCTGGTGTCTACTCCAATGGAGCCGATATCGTTCTGGGCGAGCAACTGGCGAATGACGAAAAAGTGATCTGGCGAGTGAGCACACAAGGCAATCCGCATTTGCTAATCGTTGGCCTGCCAGGGATGGGCAAAACTACTTGCCTCATTCAACTGTGTAGTCAGTTGGTGGCGGCAGGGATCGCACCGATTGTGTTTTCATATCATGAAGATATTGACGAAAAACTTGATGTGTTACTTCCGGGAAAACTAAAGGCGGTCAACTACGCTGGATTGGGCTTTAACCCGCTCCAAGTAGTTGGTTCTAGCCCGTTGGCGTACATGGATAACGTGGCAATGCTGCGGGATATTTTTGCTACTATTTTCCCAGACTTGGGTGATGTGCAGCTCGGGCGCATTCGTGAAGCGCTCAAGCAGAGCTACACCGATCGAGGATGGAGTAATGTCAGTAGTGGCACCATCCCTCCATTCAGCGCTTTTTTTGACATCCTTCGGGCAGAGGTTAAGCCGGATAGAGGAGTCATGCTTCGCCTGAATGAACTGGCCGACTATGGCTTTTTTTCGGCCACCAGCGGTAGCGCCAGCCTTCTTGACAGCGAAGACGCAGCCATTGTCAAGATCCATGGGACACAGAACGAACTGTTGCAAAGGGCCTTTGCCTCCTTTGTCTTGCACAACCTGTATCAAGCCATGTTCAGGCGTGGTACGCAGAATCGAATTACCCACGCTATCGTATTCGACGAGGCGCACCGGGCAGCAAAGCTCAAACTGATCCCGATAATGGCCAAAGAGTGCAGGAAATATGGCTTGGCGTTGGTGGTGGCTTCACAGGAAGTTAAGGACTTCGACGATTCGCTGTTTACTAATGTGGCCAGCTACTTGGCGTTGCGAATCAATGAATCAGATGCCAGGAGAATGGCGCGTGTGATGGCGCCGTCCGACAAGATCGCACTGTATGCGGATCGTATCAAGCAAACAGAAAAGTTCCGGGCGTGGTATCTCACTGAGGGAATGAAAGTACCGGTGAGTACCAAGCTTCTACGAGAAAGTCTTAGCTCGCTATGACTTTCACAATCAAGCTGTAAGTGTGCGTCCGTGTTCCGTGTTTCCTTCGCCCGAGGTGACTTTAGATGGTCTGATAGCGGACGGTCGCCACTGACTCTCGTGGGCAAGGACTTGCCGGAAGTCGGTGACTGCATTCCGAGCATCCTGAAATCTGAATGCCATGGATCGATTGGGCGTTTACAGCGCCTGGTCGATTTTTGGGGCTTCTCCGAACCGGCCATTCGCCACGGACTGCACTTGGTCGAAAGCGGGTGCAGCGCTCCTTGAAATAGTCGTCACATTGCTGCCAATCAAGTGCGACGCTCGGGTCTCGCATGGAGCAAGCGGTTTCGATAGTTCTATACCCGATTTATCTCACCTGCAAACACAAGGACTCCGCATATGAAGTTTATTTTTGAGGTTCGCATGAAGCCTGGTTACACAGTAGAGGAGTACGCCGAGGCCTGGGTTCGGGCGAGTCACATCATTCAGCAGACGCCCGGTGCGAGGGGGACGTACCTGCACCGGAAGATCGGGGATGCCAACGTGTTGTTGGCGATTGCGACTTGGGAATCGAAAGCGCACAGGGATGCAAAAGACGACCGCACCGATGAAACCGTGCGTGCAATTCTGGAAAAACATGCGAGCAATTGTGAGATCAAGGCCATTGGAGAATTTGAAGAACCGGAATGGGCAGTTCTTCCGAAGGATCTCGAACCACATAAGTTGGCTGGAGTCTAACGGCCGGATGTCCGCGCAGCATTCAGGCCGATCACACCTGATCTTGCTTGCGCTCCGTATTGGCGATGTCACCGATCACACGGGCGCGTACGCGCATGGAATTGCCTTGCAGGTAGGCAATCGGCAAGTCCTCAATGTCGGCCAGCTTGAGCGTGACACGGTCGGCACCGGCCTGCACCGCGCGCTCCTGGGCCAATGACTTGGCCTGGTCCATCGCTTGCTCACGCGTCAGCCCGCTGAAAATCTGGTCCACCTCGCCCGATAACCTGCGCGATCGCGGCCCCAACCGCATTCGCCACGTCAGCATGTTCAACGCGCAAGACCCGCCCGCATCCAGCCAGCTTTTCGGGCACTAGAAACTCTCCACCGCCGACCGCCATCAGGGTCGCATCTTCGGCCTGTGTTTTCATGCGGTCGATATTTTCTTCAAGCATCTCGGCGACGCGTTTCAACACGGCATCGATAGGAGATGCCGGCAAATGGCGCCCGCGCGTCCTGTCCCCTATATCGGCCAGGCCTGCCGCGACGCCGATGTCGGCACGTTGCCGCCAAATACCAGTGCCTGCTCCGGCAGGCGGAAGCCGACACTGCGCGGACCCACGGTGAGGGCGAATCCGCCGCCATGGTGTTGCCTCCAAGCCCTATCGACAACAAGTCGGGCATGCGAAACAGTGTGCGCACACCGCCAATCTGCACCACCTTGTTAGCCTCGCGCGGAAAACCGTGTACCTGGTAGCCAATGTCGCTCGTGGTGCCACCCACTCGTTGGCTTGCGGACGAATCGCGGAAACAAGCTCGGCTGCCCGTATTTCCTGCTTCGCCGTCAGTGGCAAAAACATCGACGAAATGCCGACCGCTTGGATACCCGAATCGCGGATTTTCGATGCCGCCGCACGCACCGCTTTTTTATCCAACGGCATAAAGGGGCGTCCATCAGTCTCATGGCCCCCCTCAACCATAAAAATCAGCGGATCGACAACCACGCGTAAATCCCGCGGCCAGTCCACCATCGGTTCCAGCGAAGCGGAGGCCGGCAAACCGATATGAATTGCCGGCACGCGTACCAGGTCGCGCCGCTGGACCACTGCATTGATGAAATGGGTAGTGCCGATCATGACCGCCATCGACGCCGTGCGCTATAGCACCTGCACCGGCCAGCAGCTTGCGCAGGCTGTCGAGCACACCGCCCATGATGTCGTGTGGTGGGGTGACTTCACGGCCACCAATACCCGGTCGTCCTGAACCAGAACAGCCTTCGTATTCGTGCCGCCGACATCGATGCCGATGGGCTTCATTGCGCAAACATCGATCTGAAGTCGAGGTCGTGGCCAAACGCGCGGGCGCCGACGTGCTGCAATCCCTTTGGGCTCAAAAGTACCGCCGGAGCAGGCAATGCGATGACCGTAACGCGCCGACCATACCGCAGGGTTTCCGTGCCGATAGCGTCGCCCGAAACCGAGTCCAACACATAAATCAGGTCCGGCGTCATGACATGGGCGGCTCCATCGACCTAAGAGCGCGATCACTGGGCCACGCCCGAGTTGCACGCGCTGTTTGACGCCCTGTGGATCCGCCAACGTGCCCGGCGCCGCTCGGTGGAGCACGAACGCGCGTGGCTCAACCTGGCGGGCTACTGCCTGCGCCCCGGCCTGGGCGACCCGCTGGAGGGCTGGCGCGTCGAGCAGCTGTGGACGCAATACCCTGGCGGCGTGCAGAACGCCCGCGACAAACAAGTGTGCGCCGAGTGGTGGACGCTGTGGCGCCGCGTTGCCGGCGGCTTGGCCGCGCCAGAGCAACTTCGCCTGCTGGATGCCTTTGCATTCAACCTGCAGCGCAATGAACAGGGTGTGACGCCGGACACTGCTGCACCCGTCAAAGGCAGCGACGACGACATGCTGCGCCTGGGCGCGGCGCTGGAGCGCATACCGGCAAATTACAAGGCGGAGATTGGCGACTGGCTGCT
>JANNGR010000008.1:0-4654 GCA_031403955.1 Betaproteobacteria bacterium | reverse complement strand
GGCGTTACGCGCCGGCGCGCACCATCAACGCCCATCGCAAGGCGGTGCTGCCGGGTTTGATCGACAGCCATGCGCATGCCGGCCACGGCATGTTGCGGACCATGGGCGCGGGTAGCGCCGATGCGTGGATGTTGGCCTGCGGCGTCATCTACACCGGGGCATCGGATGAACACTTCTGGCACGCGGAGTCGGCGCTGGCCTCCTTGGAACGCCTGAAGGCCGGCGTGACCACCGGTGTATCGCTGTTTGGCGGTGGCGACTCGGTAATGCGTGTTGACGACCCGAAATACGCGCGCGCCCATTGCGACGCGGTGGAAAAGGCCGGCACCCGGTCGGTGGTGGCAGTCGGTCCAACCCGGCCCTCGGGGCCAACGCGTTACACAGACTACGCGACCCAGCCGCCCACCACCTCTGAGGTCGACGCGGCCACCATGCTGGCGGTGTGCCACAAGATAATCGATGAAAACCATGCCCGTGCCGATGGCCGTTTGCAGATCGCCATCACGCTGCCGGTGTTCGCGCCGATGCACAAGAATGAACATGTCGCGCTGGAGGGCGTCTACCGGCAGCAGGCGGGCGACTATTTTCCAATCGTCCAGCAACGCGGCCTGACCCTTACCCAGGACGGCCACCAGACCGGTACCCTGGCGCTGGCGCACAAGGCGCTCGGGCTGCTGGGGCCGAAATCGTTCATGTCGCACAGCATCGACCTGAACCAGGAAGACATTGCGCTGACGCGCGACACCGACACCCGCATCGTGCATAACCCGAGCGCCATCATGTCGATCCGCGGCCGTTGCCCGGTGCCCGAACTGATAGACGCCGGCGTCACGGTGGCCATCGGTTCGGATGGCGCCGCGCCGGACCGCGGCTACGACATGTTTCGCCACATGTTCCAGTGCATGCATTACCACCGGCGGCATTTCCGCGACTCCGGCGTGTTGCCGCATGGCAAGGTTCTGGAGATGGTGACCATAGACGCGGCGCGCGTCTTGTCGATGGAGCATGAAATCGGCTCGCTGGAGGCCGGCAAGAAGGCCGACATAATCTTGATCGACCTGTTCAAACCGCACCTGATGCCGCTCAACATGCCGGTCTATCGCATCACCTGTTTTGCCAACGCCGCCGATGTCTGCACCACCATCGTCAATGGCCGCGTATTGATGGACAACTACCAAGTGTTGTCGGTCGATCAGACCGCGATACTGGAAGACGCGCAAATCGCCTGCGAGCGTATGCTGGAGCGCAGCGGTTTGCGGCACCTGACCGACGCGCCCAAGCGGCTTTGGGGCGTCAGCCACTATTGATTGCCTGACACGCCCCAGGGAAAACATCAGCCACTGAAGCACCGAAAGACATCCATGCACACTGCAGAAATCTCAACCATGCCGACGCGCCGCGCCACACTCAAGTTGCTGGCTAGCGGGGCCGCTGCTCTCGCCTTGCCGGCTTATGCCGCCTGGCCGGAACGACCCATCAAGATAGTCGTGACCTTCCCGCCTGGCGGCGCCAGCGATATCGTGGCGCGCGTCATGGCCGAGCAACTGGCCCGCAAGCTGGGGCAGCCGGTGGTGGTGGACAACCGTCCCGGCGCTGGTGGCAGTGTCGGTGGCTCGCTGGTGGCGCAATCACCTGCCGACGGTTACACGCTGATGTTGGCCAATTCGACGCCAGTGTCGATCGGGCCGTTCGCACTCGAAAAATTGCCGTATGACCCGATCGAAGCCTTTACCCATATCGCGTCGGTGGGTGCCGCGCCGTGTGTCGTGATGGCCAACCCGGCCTCGGGGCTGCGCGTGCTGACCGACGTGGAGGCGCAGGCGCGCAAGGCGGGCCGACTTGATTTTGGCTCCGGCGGTCCGGCGTCAATTGGCCATATCTATGGCGAGCTGATGAAAAAGGAACTGGGCCTGAACCTGGTGCATGTACCGTACCGCGGCGGCGCCCCGATGACCACCGACCTGATTGCCGGTGTGATACCGATCGGCATCGACGTGTTGACGGCCTATTTGCCGTTCTTCAAGACCGGGCAACTGGTTCCGCTGGCGGTGACCTCGGCCAAACGTTCGCCGCTGGTGCCCGACGTGCCCAGCGTGGCGGAACTCAGCAGCTACCGCAAACTGGTGCTCGACAATTTCTTCGGCATCTCGGGCCCGGCAAAAATGCCTTCCGACATAGTGGCGCGTATCAACAGCGCCTGCAATGAAGTGCTGGCGCAACCCGAAATCAAAAAGCGCATGCTCGACCTGGGCATCACCGTGACACCCGGCACACCGGCGGCGTTCACCAGTTATGTACGCGACCAGGTCAACGCGCTGGCGCCTACCGTCAAGGGCGCCGGCGTCAAACTCTGACCGGACGCAGGTCCCGTGGTGCGCCGGCGCGATTTCCACCCGTACGCGCAGGTCAAAGCAGCGTGCCATGCAGCCGCCGTACTGGCGATGCAGCGGCGCACGCGGGTTGCCGCCTACTACGAACTGAAACTGGCGCTGGTCGGCGGCAAAGTCATTGAGTGGGGTAACAACCGGCCGCCGCGTACCGTGTTGCAGGGCGCGCTGCACGTGGCGGTGGCGAAGGCGCGCGGGTATGCGATTGACACGCGGCGCCAGTTGGTCGGATGGAACGCGGGTGCGGACCAGACCGAGGTGCTGCTCGACGACACGGCGTGGCTCGCGGCCGGTGACAGCGGCTTGTTGGCCATCCGTTGCGACGGCAGCCTGTGGCAGCGCGATGCGTCGGCGCGCGACTGGACGCGGGTGGCCGGGGCGGTCGTGCAGGCCTGGGTTGGCGACGGTGCAGACTACTATATCGACGCCGACGGCGGCCTGTTCGCGCGCGGCCAGGCCCACCGCGGGCAATACGGCGACGGCAAGTTGACCCAGGCGCCGGGCTGGACCCGTGTGGCCAGCGACGCCGTAGCCGTGGTGGCGCACACCGGCCACGCCTTGTACCTGCGCCGCGATGGCGCCGTGCTGGGCACCGGTGGCAACCGTTTTGGGCCCTTGGGCCAACACGGCTACGGCGACAAGGCCGATGCCTGGGGCATTGTGTTCGAGGGCGCCAGCATGATTGCCACCGGCAGCCGGCATTCGCTGGCGATCCGGCCCGATGGCAGCTTGTGGATATGGGGCGCGGACGAAGGCTTGTCGCCCAAACCGGTGTTAAGCCAGGTGCTGGCGGTGAGTGGCGGAGAAAACGACACCGTTGCCCTGACGGCCGATGGCAAGATATGGAACTGGCCGTTGGGCCAGCTGCCAGTGCCGCTGGTGTTGCCGCCGTAACCGCTGCCTGGGGCATTGCGCCACCGGTCTTTGAACCCTAAACTGCCGGTCGTGGAGTAGCCAACACCGTAAGCGTCGCGGCAAGGAGTCCAACCCATGATACCGATCACCCGCGCCGTGTTGCTCGATGCGCGCCAGGATGTGGCTAGCGCGCGGGCCAAAGTGGTTCGATCCGGCCTGGCACAGGTGGCAGTGCGCCGCACCGAAGGCATAGTGGTTTTTTGGTATGCCTTCGACACGCAGGACGTACTGGCGCGCTTCAAGGGGCATGACGACAAGGCATCCGTGCGGCAGGCCCTGAATCTTCACGAGCCCAACGCCAATCCAGTGCAGGACGCCGGCGCCGCCGATGCCGCGCCGGTCAACACCAACACCGTGATCGTCGACGGTCCCAGGTTTATCGGTGTGCGGCTGGCTGGCGCTTTGCCGGAGCCCGATTCTCTGGACCATGCGGACGCGCAAGCGGCGCCGCCACCGCCCATGGCCGCAAGTGTGTCAGGCCCTGGTTCGCTGGGGCGCATGGTGCGAAAGTTGCGCTCGCTCTGGACCGGGCGTGCGCCAGCGAGCACCGGCGAGCCTTGGGGAGACACGCTGGCCGGGACGCCAGCGGCTTCGCAGATCGCCACTGTATTCACGGCCTACCCCAGGCTCGACACCCCGGCAACGGTTTCTCCACGCCAGCAGTTCAAGCTGACGGTTGGGCTGGCGTCGCGGCCCGATGCCGGAACTGCTGGTGGTCCTTTCAGCATCGGCCTGGCCGCTAGCGTTGCGCGCTTCTCGCTGGATGTGCTGGTGGTCGCGGACGGATTTGACATGCCCGCGGGCGGCCGCCATCGGCTGGATGTGGATCGGGCGGACCCGTATGCGAAGACTATCGATGTGGTTTTGGTCGCGCCCGACTCAGGCAACGAGGTGCTGCTGACCACGATCAGTGTGATCTACTTTTTCGACAACCTGCCGTGTGGCACGGCGGCACGCAGGATCGCCGTGGTTCCCGCGGGCACCCAAGCTTTCAGCGCAACCCACGGCAACGGACAACTCTGGACCCGTGCCGGCGCACCCGGCGGCGCCGTCACGGTCCGGCCTGGAATTGCAGCAGTCGACCTGACGGTCACGATCAGCAAACCGGACGGCAATCCGGCAACCGGCCGTTATGTCTGGACTTTTCAGTCGCCCCATGCCGTCGCGCTGCCCGCATTGCCGGTGACGCGCGACCTTGGAATGGAAGCCCATGAGCTGGGCACGAAAATCATCGAGGGCATCCAGAACAGCGAGGCCCAGGGCATGGTGGAATTTGAAATCGGCGGCCTGGGCAAGAACATCGCGGATCGCATGCCGCTCGAGTTCTGGCCGCTGCTGCGTGCGGTCGCGCA
>JANNGR010000007.1:0-9563 GCA_031403955.1 Betaproteobacteria bacterium | reverse complement strand
CGGGTTCAGGGCCTGCACCGCCATCTCTACAGCGCTGTGCGTGACCGACTCCTGCGCCGGCGCGGGGGCAAACAAGTCCACCTGCGCCTGGCTCGCGGTGGCACTGCGTTCCAGCGTTTCCAGCGCTTGTTGGGCATGGTTGAGAACCGCTGCCGGCATGCCGGCCAGACGCGCCACCTGAATGCCGTAGCTGCGGCTTGCAGGACCGGCCTGGACCACATGCAGGAATACGATGTCGCGGCCGGATTCGGCGGCGCTGACATGCACATTGGCGGCCGCATGGTGCTTGGCCGGAAATTCGGTCAACTCGAAATAATGGGTGGCAAACAAGGTAAAGGCCTGGCTCTTGTTATGCAGGTGGGTGGCGATCGCCGAGGCGAGCGCCAGGCCATCGAAGGTCGAGGTGCCACGGCCGATCTCATCCATCAACACCAGCGAGTTGCTGGTTGCGGTGTGCAGAATCCGCGCCGCCTCGGTCATCTCCAGCATGAAGGTTGACTGCGCGTTGGCAAGATCGTCCGCCGCGCCGATGCGGGTGTGGATGGCGTCGATCGGGCCCAGGCGGCAACTAGCGGCCGGCACGTAACTCCCGGCACTGGCCAGCAACACGATGATTGCCACCTGGCGCATGTAGGTGGACTTGCCGCCCATGTTCGGTCCGGTGACGATTTGCATCCGTTGGCGTGTGTTCAGGCTGGTGTTGTTGGCGATGAAGACACCACTGCTGGTCTCACTCAGGCGCGCCTGCACTACCGGGTGGCGACCGGCGCGGATATCGATACAAGGCTCGTTCACGAACCGCGGCGCGCACCAGTCCAGCGTCAATGAACGCTCGCACAAGGCACACAAGGCGTCGAGGGCCGCCAGCGCGCGCGCCACCTTGGTGAGTGCCGGCACATGCGGCTGCAGGTCGTCGAGCAAACGCTCATACAGCCATTTTTCCCTCGATAACGCGCGCTCCTGGGCGTTCAGCGCCTGGTCTTCAAACGCCTTCAGTTCGGGCGTGATGAAACGCTCTGCATTCTTCAGGGTCTGGCGGCGCCGGTAGTCGGGCGGCACCTTGTCGGCTTGCCCCTGGGTCACTTCGATATAAAAACCGTGCACCTTGTTGAACTGCACGCGCAGGTTCGTGATGCCGGTGCGGGCCCTTTCGCGTTGTTCCATATCGAGCAGAAAGCCATCGCAGTTTTCCTGAATCGCGCGCAGCTCGTCCAACTCGGTATCAAAGCCGGTGGCGATGACACCTCCGTCACGCACCAGGGCACCAGGCGCTTCATGTATGGCACTTTGCAGCAACTCCGCGCAACCAACTGGCGGCCACAGAGCCTGGGACAATTCGGTCAGCCAGTTGTCGAGCCCTTGCAGGGGCGAATCGAGCAGCCCGGTCTTGTGCAGTGTCAGTTGCAGCGCCAACAGTTCGCGCGGGCGCACCTGGCGTAGCGCGATGCGCGCCGTGATGCGTTCGATGTCGGTACAACCCTTGATGTGTTCACGCAGGTTCTGCCAGGGGCCGCCGCGCAAGGCGGTGATCGCGTCCAGGCGCTGGAGCGCCGCGGCACGGTCGCGCCGCGGCTCGATCAGCCAGTGCCGCAACAGCCGGCTTCCCATGCCGGTCATGCAACTGTCGAGCAGCGAGAACAGGGTCGGGGCCGCTTCGCCGCGCAGCGTCTGTGTCAATTCCAGATTGCGCCGCGTGGTGGGCGGCAAATGGACCAACTCGTCGTTGTGTTGTACGCCAATGCTCTGGACGTGCGAAAGGGGCCGGCCCTGGGTGTGTTCGGCGTAGGCCAGCAGCGCCGCCGCGGCTGCGTGAGCCAAGGGCAGGTCCTGCGCGTTCCAGGCCGCCAGGCTGGCGACTTTGAGCAATTCCAGCAGTTTGCGCTGGCCCAGCGTGGCGTCGAACTGCCACTGCGCGCGCATGGTCATCGCCACGCCGCTTGTGGCACAGCAGGCTTTGAGCTGGGCCTCGAAGCCCGCTGTGAGTGTGGCGCTGAACACCAGTTCGCTGGCTCGGGTGCGCGCGAGCCAGTCGCCGACTTCTTCAGGCGCGCACTGCGCCAGTTGCACCTCGGCATGCGTGACGCTGAGCCAGGCCAGCCCACATTGGTTGCGTGGGCCCTGGTGGACCGCCATCAGCACCGATTCAGCCTTGTCGGATAACAGCTCGGAGTCGGTTAACGTGCCGGGGGTAATTATCCGCACCACTTTGCGTTCCACCGGGCCTTTGCCGGTGACTTCGCCCACCTGCTCGCAGATGGCCACCGACTCGCCCAGCTTGATTAGCTTGGCAAGGTAAGACTCAACCGCATGAAACGGCACTCCAGCCATCACCACCGGCGCCCCGGCCGATTGGCCGCGTTGTGTCAGCGTGATGTCCAGCAGCCGCGCCGCCTTTTGCGCGTCGGCATAAAACAACTCGTAGAAGTCACCCATGCGGTACAGCACCAGCGTATCGGGGTAATCGGCCTTGATGCCCAGGTACTGGGTCATCATGGGGGTGTGTTGCGGGGCGGGGTCGGTCATTTTTTGAAGCCTATCAATCTTGTTCCGGACCTTATTTCGGATCCGGTAGCGCGTGTGCTGAATCGCGCAAGGAACATCGCTCTAATCGGAGTTCCTTACATGCCGCACTCGCGCGTTCGACCGATTCACGCTCGCCGCCACGTCGATGTTGCGCTGGGCGGTCATCGCCAGTGCCATCCGCTTGCATTGTTCCTTGAGTTCGGGGCGCAGTCGTGTCAGAGCCTTCACGGGGATCGCGTCGAATACCTCAATGTTGTGTTGCTCGAACAAAACACAACCAGCAGCGGCTTTTGCGAGCCGCTGAATCTCCTGGACCATCGCGCCCAGGCGGGCCGGTTCGCTGGACGTCGCCGCACTCACAAACGCTTGCCGCATTACCTTGATAGCCCATCGCGTCTGTGTGAGCACATGCCTCCCCTTGACGTCGAGTAGCCCGGCGGCATTGTTCACCCGGGACGCCAGCAGGTCCAGTGGGTGCAACACCCGAAACTGCACTCCCGACTCCATCTGTATCAACCTCGCGCGTGCAACGGCGCGTCGCGTGAATTCGGTTGACTTGCGCAGTCCACCCAGGGCGTAGAGCTTGTGCAGGACGTCTATATTGCGCTCAAGCCTGTTTGATGGAAGGGGGAGTCTCACCTGGGCGACGAGTGACGTCAGTGCACGTGCGGGTGGTATCCGTAATTTTCCGTCGAGCCGCCGGGCAAAAAGGCGCGCTTCTTCGAGCGTACCCAGAACATCACCGTCGGAAGTGATCTCGGCGCCGGCGCTGGCCTTGATGCCGTAGTGCTCCATCCAGAAGGCCAGGGCTTGGCCACCGACAAGAATCATTTGCGGCGGCATCGCATCCAGCATGTGCGCGACATCCTCCCCGGACAAGGGGGTTTCGTCACTCGACAGTTGCGGTTTGGTGGCGCTTTCAGAGCGGGCCATTGACCACTTTGACCTTTCGCGCTGCACCGGAGCGGAACCAATTCAAATGGTCGGCGGTCCGGGAGCCGGATCGAACTGATCGACGATCAGCGGCCTGCCGTTCGCGCTTGTCTTCCCACAGGGCCTCGTCGCTGACGGCTGTTTCCAGTGTGTCATTCAATAGCGACATGGCCTGCGCAACCGTAATGCCGCGAGCTTCAAGCGTTTGGCCGATACGGGCCCAATGCTCGACCTGCTGCGCGGTGGAGCGCGTCATGTCGGTGCCGGCATTCTGGGCGGCAACAAAGAGGGCATCGGAAACTCGAAGGGATTTGGACATGGAGAGCCACTGGGCGGTTGCTTGTGGCAGATTACCACAAGCAGGTTGTTTGATTGGCCCTCAAAATGCCGTCAAGTTGTCGTCAAAAGAAAATCAGTCTCGCGTGTCCCGCATGCGCATCTGGCCAACCTGAAACTGGATCATCACTTGCGAATGTGATTTCTCCGTGTCAGACATTTGCGGAAGTTTATCAATCGCGACTGCAATTCGACTGCATCGCTTCAGTCTTGAACTGCTGTTGCCATGGGCTCACGACAAGGCCATTTTGCGCATGTCCGGTCCGCTCAGGCGCGCGCCCTTGCGGTGTGTAGCCACCAGTTCACACATGGCGGCGTTACGCGGGGCCGCCGTGCCGTGTTGCGCGGCTAGCCGCACCACGGCTCCGCACAGGTCGTCGATTTCAGTTGCGCGGCCGTGTTGCACGTCGTCCCACATAGAAGAGCGGGCCGTGTCGTCGATGCGCAACATGCGCGCCGCGACCAGCTTGAACACCCAGTTTGGCAGTTGAAGGATATAAGGCAGCAGTCTTGGTGGAGCGGCGGTGACTTTGGCCGGCTCGATGCCGGCCCGTTTCATGGCCGCCAGCGCTTCATGCTGCAATGCCGCCAGCACCAGGCGGTAGTCGCGGTCCATCAGTTGCGCGCGCAACGGCAGGTCCGACAGTGCATTGACCGGATTGTTGAGGTTCAGCAGCAGCTTGCCCCATTGCCAGGGGCGCATGTCGGCGGCCAATTGCGTCTCCAAGCCACAGGCGTTGAGCAGCAGGGCCATTTCGTGCGTGATATGGGTGCTTGCCATATGCAGAGCGCCGGCCGACGCCCGGTGTACGTGGCCAGCCCAGGGCATCACCACGTTGTACGCAACCATTCCCGCCAGTGCGCGCATGCGCGGCGCGATGGCAGCGATGCGTGCCACATTGTCAACGCCGTTTTGCAGCGAAACCACGCTGGTTCCCGCCGGGCAACAGGCGCCAATTTCAAGCGCGGCCGATTCGGTGGCGCCACCCTTGACACATAACAAGACGACACACGGCGCTGTCATGCTGACGCTGGCCAACGAGGTGGCCAGCGTGAGCTGGTGCGCCGGCACCTGGGCCTTGAAGCCCTCCAGGTCAGTCACCGTGAGCCCGCTGCTTGAGATGGCCTCAATCGTTCTGGGGCGGCCGACCAGCGTGACGCTGCGTCTGCCGGCGGCAAGACGGCCACCGACATAACATCCAATCGCACCGGCACCCAGAATGATGAAGTGCATGTTGTCATCCTGCCGCAGCTACGCGCCGCAGGTCTTGCAAGGTGTCAATGTCGGTGACACACCCGGCATCCGTCACGTCGAACTCGGCGGCGCGCGCCGAGCGTGTTATCTGCCCGGCGCCGCGGTCTCCGGTGAGCGCCATCAGGGCGGCAGCAAACCGCGGCGCGAAGCGCACTGGATGCCCGCGCTGGCCGCGGTACACCGGCACCACCACGTCATGCTGCGGCCAGACGGTGGCCAGAACACGCAGTGTTTGTGGCTGCACCAGCGGCAAATCGCCCGGCAGGATTAGCCAGCCCGCGGCACCCGCCGTGGCCAGCACCGCAGCGGCGATCGACTCCCCCATGCCCGGATGCCCGGCGTCTTCCAGATGCCAGGGCAGTCCGCTGGCCTTCACCGCGTCCAGCGTATGCTGCAACAGCGGCTTGCCACGCAGCATGGCGCGCAGCTTGTGGGTGCCGCCGCCTGAGGCGATGAAACGTTCGCCGCGGCCGGACGCAAGAATGATGACGGTTGGCAATAACATGCCGTATCCTATTTCGTCTTCTGGCCTAGTGCCAGCACCAGCGCCGCGACACACGCCGCCATGGATGCCAATTGCAGCGGGCCGAGCGGCTCGCCGTGCACGATGGCGCCGGAAACCATGGCGACCACCGGCACCATGACCGACGATAGACCGGCAATGTTGGCCGGCAAAAGCCCCACGATGGCAAACCAGCAGACGTTGCCGATACACATCGGTACCAGCATGATCCAGGCGATCACCGCGATCGACTGCCACGAGGGCACGAACCAGCGCCCATCGCCCAGCACCCATGCGCCAATCGCGATTGGCACCGCGCCCAGCAGCAGTTGCCAGCCGGTTAGCACCAGCACCGGTACCGCCACTTTGCCGCGTTTGAGTATCAACGTTCCGATGGCCCAGCAAATGCCGGATGTCAGGCCCAGCGCCAGACCAAGGGGAGCCGCCGCATAGGACGCGAAACTGGGCACCATCAGCAATGCAACACTGACCGCCCCCAGGACGAAAGCCAACAGCAGACGCGGGCCCAGGCGCTCGCCCAGCACCGCCCATGCAATCAGCGCTGACCACAGCGGCATGGTGAAGCCCAGCACGGCTGCCTGCCCGGACGGGATCAGGATGGACGCGTAGGTGCTGGTAATGTTCCAGATCACCAGGAAGAAGAACGTGGCCAGGGCCACCGTGGGCCAGTACTTGCGTGGTACGCGCAACGACTCGCCACGTGCCCGGGCAATTACGATCAGTACCAGGCCGGCGCCTGTCATGGCCACGGCGCGAAAGGTCCACACCGACACTTCGCGCACCGCGTACGGAAACAAGGGCCAGTTGGTACCCCAGACCAGGGTTAGGGCCACCAGCAGAAAAATGGCGCGACGCGGGACTACCGGGGTGGGCATGGGGATGAATATGGAAGATGGCTCGGTTATCGATTGTCGGACGTTTGGCAAGCCGACTTGGCCTTGCATTGCGGTAGTTTCCCGTATGTAATGTGTGTTACCCAGGAGCCGCAACGATGATCGCCAGAGCCCCGATGCGCCGATGACGCTTTATCTCCCACTGGTACCAGGCCAATGAACAATTCCGGACTCAGGCAACGGCTGGCAGCCATGCTTGCCGCGGACGCAGTCGGTTATTCGCGCCTGATGGCGGGGGACGACCGGGCCACGGTGGCGGCGCTGGACGCGGCGCGCGCTGTCTTCCGGGCGCACATCGAGGCCAACCAGGGCCGGGTAATCGACATGGCGGGTGACTCGGTGCTGGCGGTGTTCGAGACCGCCACCGGCGCGGTGTCGGCGGCACTTGCGGTGCAACAGGAACTCAATACGGCCTCAGGCGCAACGCCGGAAAACCGCCGCATGCGTTTTCGCATTGGTGTGCATTTGGGCGACGTGATCGAGAAAGCCGACGGTACGGTTTACGGTGATGGCGTGAACATCGCAGCGCGGCTGGAAGGCCTGGCGGAGCCGGGCGGGATAACGATCTCCGACGCCGTGCGCGGCGCCGTGCGCGGCAAGGTGACGGCGAGTTTTGTCGACCAGGGCGAGCAGAGCGTCAAGAATATTCCCGAGCCGGTGCGCGCGTTCGCGGTGCGCGCGCAAGGCGCCGCGCCCAGTCAGCCGGTACCGGCGGCGGCTGGCATACCCCCTGCGGTACCTGGCGCCATCGACCTGTCGCTGCCCGACAAACCCTCGATCGCCGTGCTGCCGTTTGCCAACATGTCGGGTGACCCCGAGCAGGAATACTTCAGTGAAGGCATCAGCGAGGACATCATCACCGAGTTGTCGCGTTTTCATTCGCTGTTCGTGATCGCGCGCAACAGCAGTTTCACCTACAAGGGAAGATCGGTTGATGTGCGCACGGTAGCCAGGGAGCTGGGCGTGCGGTATGTGCTGGAAGGCAGCATTCGCCGGGCGGGCAACCGCATCCGGGTCACGGCACAGCTTATCGACGCGTTCAGCGGCAACCACATCTGGGCCGAAAAGTACGACCGGGTGCTGGAAGATATCTTTGCGCTGCAGGAAGAGCTGACGCAAGCCATCGTCATCGCCATTGCGCCTCAGATCGACGCGGCGGAGCTGGACAAGGTGCGCCTGCGCCGGCCCGAAAGCCTGAGCGCCTATGAGATGGCGGTGCGCGCGCGGGCCATGGTGGCGGAGGCCAACTTGAAGACCGATCGCGAACTGCGCGTGTTGGGCATGCAGGCGGCCGAGGCAGCGCTGCTTATCGACCCGAGAAGCGCCATTGCCCTAAATACGCTGGCGCAGGCGCATTGGATGGACATCGTTCATGGTAGCGCGGCAGATCCGGCTGCCACCTGGCAGCAAGGCATGGCGGCCGCGACACGGGCGATCGAAGCCGACCCGGCGAACAGCGAGGGTTACGGGCGCAAGGCGGCGTTGCTGATGTACGCGGTTGACGCAGACCGTATCGACGAAGCCCGGATCAACCTGCGCCGCGCGCAGGAACTCAATCCCAACGACGTGACGATCTTGTCGCTGGAGGGGCTGGCGGAGCTAAGGCTTGGCGACGCGCAGGCCGCGCTGGAACCGCTGCGCCGGGCGATTCGCATCAGTCCACGGGATTCGCAACGGCACCTGTCGCATCTCAATTTGTCAATGGCCTTGGTGGCGCTGAAGGACTATGCCGCGGCACTGGAGCAGATCGCACTCGGGTTGAGCGACGCGCCGCAGCTTGGCGCTTTGCACATGTACGCTGCCATGGCGCATGCCGGTCTCGGTGACATGGCAGCGGCGCGTGGTGCATTCGACACCGCCCGGCGGCTGGCGCCCGAGTTGATCGCGGCCCGGCTGGCAGGACGAGTACCGACGCGCAACCCGGAATTGCGCCAGCGCAGCACGACGTTGCTGCGTATTGCCGCGGGTCTGGAAGATCTGAGCGCGGCGGATGCACTGCGTGCTACTTGAGATGCCTGGCAAAAAAGCGTCTTCGGTGGCCCAGTGGCCCATCCGGCGCCTGTTAAACCATTGGTGCCCGAACCCGCCAGACGCTCAGCGGCCCACTACCTGTGTCAGTGCGCGATGCGGCGACCAGCACGTTGACATCAGGCGTCACCGTCCGCGGCCTCAAGCATCGAGCGATTGGAAGTTGGATCGACGCCTGGCATCAACCCTCCCTTGCCCCGATGGATTGGAAGCCTTGGGGGCTTGGCGGATTCAGGGCGCCCTGGCTTGCGCAACCGGAGCCGCAATCCGTCTTCGATCAGCGCGGTCAAGCTGCTGCGCTCGTGTGCTGCCAGCGCCTTGGCCCTGGCGAGTAAATCGTCCTGGATGTCGAGGGTGGTTTTCATCAGAAAGGGCATACAGAAATATGGTTGAATTGTAGGTCGCCGATTTGGGCTTCGCAACCATTCCACGCCAGTAGCGGGTAGTGTTGCAGCCGTGCGAGCGATGGACATCGGTCAGGCTGAATTGGCCAGAGCCTTGGTTATTCCGGAGCGCACCTTGGCTCAGCGCAAAAAAGAGGGTGTCTTGAGGCGTGACGAGTCTGGCGAACTGGTGCGTCCGGCACGCGTGGTGGAGCGCGCCGCCGAGGTGTTTGGGGACGGCCACGCGGCACTGGATTGGCTCAAAAGCCCGAACGGTTCACCGGCAGGGTTCAGCCCGGGCGCACCGCGCGCTGAAAGTACTGCATGGCCGGCACGGCCGCCACCAGCGCGGTCGGTCATTGCGCCAATTGCTGCCAGGCCTCGATGCCGAGAACCATCACCGCGCTGTAGTCCAGGCGCAGCAGTCCATCGCGCCTCATCGCCACCAGGCCTCTGGTTGCAGGGCTGTCGGGACACCGTAGCCAGGTTGGCCAACGCCTCTTGCGAAATTGCCAAATAGACCCGAGCGCGGTGGATGCGCTGCGTGTTACTTGAGATGCTTGGCGAAAAAGCCAGCCGTCCGGCTCCAGGCGAGTTGCGCCGCCACCGGGTCATATTTCAGGAACGCCAGGCCTTTCGTATCGGCGGTCTCATTGGCAAAGGCGTGTTTGGCGTCGTAGCGGTGGAAC
>JANNGR010000006.1:0-4469 GCA_031403955.1 Betaproteobacteria bacterium | reverse complement strand
GATGGTGGCGGCCGAGCTTTGGCTCAGGCTGCCGCTGCCCTGGATGGTGACGCCGCTACCAATGTTCAGCGTCTGGTTGCCACCCACTGCGGCGAAGATGGTGCCGCCCGTGCTGGTGATGGTGGCGCTGCCCGCGGTGCTGATGATTTGTGGCACAGCGGCGCCAAAGTTCCATTGGCCCGAGCCCTTGTTGACCGTCACGCCATTGGCCAGCGCGAGCCCGCTGGAGAAAGTGATGGTGCCGTTGGTGGTGAAGGATTGGTTGAGCGTATTGCCCAGCGTCACGCCATCGAGTGTGCCGCCGGTAAGGGTAAACGCACTCGCCAGCGTCCCATTTTGAATCGTGCCGGTAAGCGTAGTTGGCGCATTCAGCGTAGTCGTGCCGCCATTGTTGTTGATCGTGCCCGAAATGTTATTGATACCGCCCCCGCTGGCGTCCGAGTCCGCGTTCAGCACCAGACTCAGAGCGCCGGATGTGGACGAAATACCGGCATTGATATTGATGTTGTTGTGCGCGGACAAGGTCAGCGTGGCAGCGCTGCCGGCAGTCTTGCTGATCGCGGTTGATACCGTGATGTCGCCGATTTGTGAGTTGGTTCCGGCGCTGCCGGTGGTGATGGTGACGTTGGTCCCGCTGTTCAACGCGGTCTGAATGGTGCCCACCGCGATAACTGCTGTGTCGTTGGTAGTGGTGAAGTTCGGGTTGCCGCTAACGTTGGCGTCTGGTCCGGCAGTGATGGCGATGTTGTTGGGGTCCAGCAACCACAAGCCGCCCCTGCCCTTGGGTGCGCTGGCGTCAGCCGCTTGCGACACCTCCAGCATGTGTTTGCCCGAAGTCTCGACATGGCCGCCGTCGCCGCCCAGCGCACCGCCGCGCGCGGCTATTTTTCCATACACCCGCGCCGTGTCATCAGCCCACACCACCACCTTGCCACCATTGCCACGCAGGTCGGCGTTGGCAAATAACTGCGCGCTGGCGGCCAGGTAGGTAAAGCGCGCATGGATGATGTTGGGGTTGAGCCCTTGCCAGTCGCCACCGACCAGGATTTCGCCGCCGCCCAAGGGGCCTGATGCGTCAAGCACGGTGTTGTCGCCCACCGTGACCGAGCGCCCGAGAAGGCGGATGCTGCCGCCTACACCGTAACCAGAGGCCGGTGCCGATGGGCTGCCCGGCGCGGGAGCCGCCGGCAATGCGGGAGTTTGCGGCTCCGGTCGCTGGGGCACGAGCGGGTCCTGGGGCGCGGAAGAGGTGGCGGGTGCGGGCGCGTTGCGTGTGATGCTGCTGGCGGCCGGCAGGGTGGTGGCCGCGCTGCTGGCGGGAAGCATTGAGACAACCAACGCTGGTGCAGACCCAGTCGCTGGTGCTGCTTCGGCCGCCACCTCGGCGCTGGCCTGAACCGGCGCGCTCGGGGCAGCCGTGGCTGGCGCTGGCGTGCGCGTCGGCGTTGACGGACCCGTGCCCACAGGCTGGCCCTGCACCAGTGCGGCAACGGGAGCAGGCGGCGGCAGTTCCGCACGCGCCGAGATAATGCCCTGCACCAGCGTGTCACCGGTGTCCGCTTGCACCAACACTTCGCCGCCAATCGGACCCCTGGCTTCAATCACGCTCGACGCAGTCAACACCACCGACTGCTTGCCACGCAGCGTGACCTTGCCGTTCTCCCCCACTACGGCGGTGTTGGCCTGGATCGTGCCGCTGTTGCGCACCAGGCCGCCGTAGATCGAGACGTGTTTGGCGATCAGCGTGCCGACATTGACTGCCTCTTCATTGCTGTTGGTGATCTCAACCCGGATCGACGGGCGGTCGATGTCGAAGATTTCAGCGCTGCGCCCGGCGGCCAGCAATATCTTTCCGTCCGGTGCCTCGATCAGGCCGGAGTTCTCGACCCGCGGCGCAACCAGGATCACCTGGCCGCCCGAGGCGGTTCGGATATGGCCTTCGTTGCGTACCTCGCCCGCGCCCGGTGTTTCGCCAAAACGCAGGCGTCCAGCCAGGAAGTCCTGGTCACTGAGCCGGAGGGAAGACACTACCAGGCCGGCCACATCGACCTGCGAACCCTGGCCAAACACAATGCCGTTGGGGTTGATCAGGAAAACCCGCCCATTCGACTGCAGAGCGCCCAGGATGCGTGACGGGTCGCTGCCGGTGACGCGGTTGAGTACCGCACTGGCCGCGTTTTGTTGCACGAAGCGGGTCAGTTCACCCCGGTTGATGCCAAAACTTTGCCAGTTGATTATGGCGCCCGGCGTATTGGTGACGGTAAGCGCGGCGCCATTGTTTTGAAACGTGGCCTGCCCGTTCACCACCTGGGGTGTCTGCGGATTGGCCAAAGCGCCAGCGGCCGCCATCGCAGCCAGCCATACCGTGGCGCGCCGGTGTGCCGATGCGTACTTGCCTTGACTCAGCGGACGTTGGTACGTGTCCATGGTGCTTCCTGGATGGTCGGTGCGCTCTGTCGCTTCATGCTATTGCGCCAACGGCGTTTGCGCTTGTTCGGCCCTGGGCTTAAGCATCGGTGGTTGTGAAAATTGTCACAATTGGACCTCTATAGTTTGTCAGGCTGCTAAAAGAACCACAAGGCAGTGCCATGCAGCCGCCAGGAGCCTTTGGCGGTAGCCGTGCTGGTACCCGACGGGTTCTGGGCGCCGCGCAACACATAACCGTAATCGAGCCGGAAACTCGCACTGCGCTCGAACGAGCCACGCAGACCCACGCCTACGCTGGAGATCGACTGCGACAGGATGCTGCCCGGCGCTACGTTAAAGCGCACCCATGCCGCGTCCAGAAAGGCGATTGGCTGCAGCCGCAGGCCCGCCACACCGCTGCGCCCACCGACGTCTGGCCCCCAGACTTCGAAGCCGGTGCGAATACCACGGTCGGCGGCGATTTCGCGCTCGGCAAAACCGCGCACCGAGTCGGCCCCGCCAGCGCCGAATTGCTCCGCCGAAATCAACCGGTCGCGGGTGTACTGCGCCGATAACGCGCCGCGCAGCGACCAGTCCGGTGACAGACGTTCGGTGATGTTCGACGCCAGCTTGAGTGTGGTAAACGATGCATCGGCGCCGTCGCGGCCGCCGGGCTGGTTGAAAGCTGCCGTGTCGCCTTTGCGGCCACCGGCCAGGTTGCGCGTCAGCGTGAGCGAAGCCGCCACGTCGCGCTGCGCGCTTCGCAGGCTGGCGCTGTAGGTCAGTCCGAGCGGGCGCACCCGTAGGTTGGGCACCAGGCTGGCCCCACCGGTGCTTGGGACCACACTGTTGCCGTACGAGCGCTGGTCGAGTGAATACGACAACTTGTGTTGCCAAGCGCCCGCCGGTGGCAGGTTGTGGTTGTAGCGCGCTCCAACAATCAGGCCGCTGCCGCTGACCGAAAACAGGTCGATGCGGCCCGAGTCGACGTTGGAATAACCGAGCGTGAAATCCAGTGAATCACCCAGCCGGTACAGGGGAACGTGGTAACCAAGGCCCAGTATCGCCACTTTGTCAATCTTGGTCGGGCTCAACAGCAGTTGTGCCGACAACGCATGGTCCAGGTTGAACAGGTTGGCATGCAGCACCGACAGGCCAAGCCGGTAGCGCCCCGTGGACGTACTACCGGTGTTGTCCAGCGAAACAATGAATCGCAACGGGTCTTCGTCGCTTACGCGCACGACGGCATCAAGCTGGGCGGTGGATTCCGATTGGCGAAACGTCACTGCGGTGTGTTTCGCATAACTCTCATTGGCCAGGTCAAGATTGCGTTGCAAGGCGTTGACATTGACCACCTGACCAGTTTGCAACGCCGGCAAAGAATTCAGGATGTTCGCCTCGCCGTGGAACTTCTGGCCTTGCACCACGATGCGATCGAGCCGGGCTTCCACGACCAGCAGTTTGACCATGCCGTCTTGCAGGTCCTGCTCCGGTACTTCGATCTTCACCGAGCCATAACCGGCTTTGAGATAGGCTTTCTCCAATGCCTCCAGCGCCAGTTGTATGGTTTCGAAGGATGCCTTGTCGCCGGTAAACGGCATCACAGCGACGCTGATCTGGTCTTGCGGCAGCAGCGTGTTGCCTTCGACCTGGTAACCGCGGATCGCAAACGTCGCCCCGCCATCCTGCCCATGCGAGACGCCGCTTGCCAACAGCATAAGCATCAGGACAACGATTGCGGGAAGCCGGAACCAGGCCAATTGACGGTCTCCCTGTAAAGCGATGACTGATTCTAGGCGAGGCTTTTTCCGGCGCCGAATCCGGCGTGCAGGGGCGTCACCCATTTGCGCTACATCGCCTTGAACTGGTACGCGTACAGGCGGCTCACCGCCAGTTTCCCGGCCCGGCCGCGCAGTTGCAGCCAGAGTTTTCCGGCTTCATCACGGGTCACCGTTTCTATGGCTTGTGCACGCACTACGGTGGCGCGGTGTATCTGCCAGAACTGATGCTGATCGAGTTGCGGCAGCAGTTCCCTTAGCGGCGTGCGGATCAGATATTCATGG
>JANNGR010000005.1:0-8994 GCA_031403955.1 Betaproteobacteria bacterium | reverse complement strand
CGTTGATGCGCTGGCGCAGCAGATGGGCGATGCGCAGCACCACGTCTTTCTCGCGTGTGCCGCCTGGGCCGATGGCGCCCGGGTCTTCGCCACCGTGCCCGGGGTCCAGCGCGATGATGATCAGGCGGTCGGTGCGGGCTACGATGGGCGGCTTCTCGCCCGGTGCAGCGCTGCCGGCCGAGGCGGGGCTGGCGGCTGTTTGTGGCAGCGCTGCCTTTCGGTCCTGCCGGGCCATCAGCTCACCCAGTGGGTCGCGTTCGCCCGAGTCCGCGGCTACCGGGCCTGACGCCGCTCTGGCCGCGGAGGTGGCCGTGCCAGTGTCCTTGAGCCGTTCGGCGATCAGCGTCTCCAAAGGGTCGGCGGCAGTGCTCGGATACAGGTCGAACACCAGCCGATGCTGGTAGGCGGCGACCGGGGACAAACTGAAAACCTGTGGCGACACCGGCTGTTTTAGGTCAATCACCAGCCGAACCAGGTTGGGTGCGTTTTGACCGACGCGTATGCCTGCTATCGTCGGGTCGTCGGAACGGACCTTGGCCACCAGTTCCTTTAGCGCGGGATTCAGGTCGATACCCTCGATGTCGACCGCCAGCCGGGGCGGATTGGCGATAAAAACCTGCCGCGCCTTCAGGGCACCGTCCGATTCGATCGTGACCCGCGAGTACTCGGGTGCGGGCCACACCCGCACCGCCACGATGTTGGCGCCGCGCGTTATGTGGGCCACCCCCAGCAGCAGCACCACCGCGCCGGATTGCAGGACGCCGCGGCGTTTCATGGCGCGACCGACGCCAGCAGCGCGGCGCCTGCCAGGGTCTGTGCGATCAATTGAACCAGGCGCACGTTATCCGGCTGCACGTCAATCCGCAGCACCAGATCGGCACGCGGGGTAAATCCAGCGGCCTTGTCTGGCCATTCGGCCAGTTTCAGGCCTGGGCTGGAGAAGATGTCACGAAACCCGGCCTCTTCCCACTCGCGCGGATCATTGAAACGGTAGAAATCAAAATGCCAGATCTGCAGCGGCTGCGGGCCCAAGGGCGTGTGCGCCAGTTCGTATGGCTCCACCACCGCATAGGTCGGGCTCTTGATACGGCCGCTCACACCCAACGCCTGCAGCAAATGCCGCACCAGCGTGGTCTTGCCGGCGCCCAGTTCGCCGTGTAATTCCACATAACAATCGCGCAGTGCCGGCTGCGCCGCCAACGCGCAGGCGAACAAACGCGTCTGCGCCTCGTCGTTCCAGACCAGACTTTTTACAATCGGCAGGTGATGAACATCCGCAGGCAGGTCGATGGCAGTCAATTGGTCTCTCAGATTCAGGCCTGGGGCCGGGAACTCGGATTCTCCCAAATTGGCGTGACCGGTATTGATTTGTCCAGCGCGGAGCCCGGCTTGTTGGCCTGGTTGGAGCAGGGTTTCCATGGCGACATGGCTTATATGGCGGCCCACGGGTTAAAACGCGCGCGGCCGGCGGAGTTGTTGCCGGGCACGCTCAGTGTGGTCACGGCCCGCATGGACTACCTGAGCGCATCCACTCCGGATGGCTGGCAGGCGATCGAGTTTGCGCGCCTGGGCCGGCCAGGCGAAGGCATCGTGTCGCTGTACGCCCGTGGGCGCGACTACCACAAGCTCATGCGCCAGCGCTTGCAGCGCCTGTGCGACCGTATGCATGACGCGGTAGCTGACCTGGGCTTCCGGGTGTTCACCGACTCGGCTCCGGTGCTGGAGGCCGAACTGGCGGTGCGCAGTGGTTTGGGATGGCGCGGCAAACACACGCTGGTACTTGATCGCGCGGCCGGTTCGATGTTTTTTTTGGGCGAAATTTACCTCGATCTTGCGTTGCCGGCCAGTAGCGCCGCCACCGGGCATTGCGGCACCTGCACGGCGTGTATTGACGTCTGTCCGACGCAGGCAATTGTTGCGCCGTACCGGCTCGACGCGCGCCGTTGCATCGCTTACCTGACGATAGAACACGGCGGGTCGATTCCGGTGGAGTTGCGCCCGTTGATCGGTAATCGCATCTACGGTTGTGATGACTGTCAGCTGATTTGCCCCTGGAACAAATACGCTCGGCGCAGCGCGCTGCCGGACTTCGACCCGCGCGCGGGCATGGACGGCGCCCAACTGGTGCAGTTGTTCGGCTGGAGCGAAGCGCAATTCCTGCACTTTAGCGAAGGCAGTGCGATACGGCGCATCGGCCATGAACGCTGGCTGCGCAATATCGCCGTTGCGATCGGCAATGTCTTGCGGCTGCAACCCGACCCGGCGCTGGAGCAGGCCTTGCGCCAGCGCGCGCTGGATGACAGTGCTTTGGTGCGCGAACATGTGCAGTGGGCCTTGGGCTACCATCGCAACACCGACGCAAACTGAAACCCGGCCTGCCCGCTGCACCATCCGCACCATCGACCCATGAAGCGCATTCGATTGCTTGTTATCGACCCCCAGAATGATTTCATGGACATTCCCGGTGCTGCCTTGCCGGTGCCCGGCGCCAATGATGACATGGCCCGTCTGGCCGGTTTTTTGGATGTGATGGCAGCGCATATCGACGACCTGGTGCTGACGCTGGATTCGCACGCCAGTGTCGGCATCGAGAGGACCACTTTCTGGGTTGGCGCCGATGGTGCCGCGGTGGCGCCATTCACCGAAGTGTCAGCCGCCGACGCCCGCAGTGGCAAGTTCCGCTCGCGCCACCCGGCACGCAGGCAGGAGGCAATCGACTACCTGGTGGCGCTGGAATCCGGCGGTGAACGCAAGCTGATCGTCTGGCCGGTGCATTGCGTGCTGGGCACCTGGGGCCACAACATCCATCAGCGGCTGGCCGGCAGTATTGCCGATTGGGAGTATGCGAGCGGCCGCGCCTGTGAAAAGGTGCTGAAAGGCCAAAATGCCATGACCGAGCAATACAGCGCATTTCGGGCCGAGGTGCCGCGCGCCGACGATGACCGCACCCACAACAATGCCGCGCTGATGCGCCGTCTGGGCGCGGGCGAGCAGGTGCTGGTGGTCGCCGGTGAAGCGCTGAGCCACTGTGTAGCAGCCTCGGGAGCAGACATGCTGGCGCAAATGGATGTAGTCCGGTTGCGCAACACGCTGTTCCTGACCGATTGCATGAGCCCGGTGCCCGGATTCGAGGCGCTGGGTCAGAACTTTCTGCAACGCCTGCGTGAGCATGGTGTACGCACCATGACCGCGACGGACGCGATCCATTCACTGCGCGCATGAACAACAGCCAGCCGGTGCTGCACTTGATGCCCGGCCAGGCGGCGCGGGAACTGCTGCGTTGGGTGGCAGGCTGGTGGACGGTACTCAATTTTGGTGCCCAGATGCTGGTGCTGATGTTGTCGCCGTCAAGTTACCGGCGCAGCCAGCGCCAGGTGATTTACCGCCACCTGCATACCGCCACGGTGCCAACGCTGGCAAGCTTCGTGGTGATTTCCGCGTTGGTTAGCCTGGTGATCATCCGCATAGTGGTGGTGACCGCTTCGAGTTACGGTTTGTCGCGTTATGCGCTGGATGTGCTGGTACGCACCTTGGTGATCGAACTGCTGCCCTTGCTGGTTGCCTTGTATGTGGCGCTGCGTTACAGCATGCCGGCGGGCGAACAGGTAGCCGCCTTGCGTGCAAAGGGCCACTTGCGCGACTTGTGGCTCGCCGGTGGCGACCCGGCTCGCGACGAACTGCTGCCGCGTGTGTTGGCGGGCGTGTTTGCGGTGGCCCTGCTGGCGCCGTTGAGTTGCCTGTTGGCATTGGTGCTGACCTACGTGATGGTCTATGGTTTCACCGCCTGGGGTCTTGCCGCCTATACGCACTTGGTGGGACAAGTGTTCAACCCGGCGGTGACACTTATTTTTGGGTTCAAGGCGCTGTTTTTCAGTCTTGCCGTGGCTATCCTTCCGATCGCGCCGGATGCGCGGCAGCGCAGCGGCACTCTGGGGCGCAAACTCGACAACATCGGGCAACTTGGGCGCCTGTTTGTCGTGGTTTTGATGATCGAAGTGATTTCACTGGTTGGCAACTATTACTGACCCGGTCACACCCCAACCCATGGCTTCGGAACCAGAACTACCGCCGCCGGTGCCGCACCTGGAGCGCAAGGCCAGGCTGTTGCTGCTGCTGATGCTGCTGCTGGTGTCGCTGGCCGTGGCCTACCTGATGTACGCGCGGGGTGCCTTCGAACGTACGCAGGAACTGGTGCTGGTGGCCGACGATTCCGAAGGTGTGGTGGTTGGCATGGACATGACGTTCTCCGGCTTCCCGATTGGCCGCGTCGGCCGTATCGAGTTGTCGAACGACGGCAATGCGCGCATTGTTGTCAACGTGCCGCGCAAGGACGCGCGTTGGCTGCGGACATCGAGTGTGTTCACAATCGAAAACGGCCTGGTGGGCAGCACCAAAATCCGGGCCTTCAGCGGCATTCTGACCGACCCGCAGTTGCCCGACGGAGCGGAGCGCAAGGTACTGCGCGGTGACGCCGCTGCCGAGATTCCGCGGATGATCGCCAGCGTGCGCGAACTGGTCGCCAATCTGGGCGCATTGACCGGTGCGGACGCACCGCTTAATGCCAGCTTGCGCAATGTGCAGACCGCTGCCGAGCGGCTAAACGGCCCGGGCGGCGCGTTGGGCGTGTTGCTGGGCAATGAAGCCGACGCGAAGAAGATCACGCTGGCGCTGGAGCGCACCAACGCCTTGCTGGCCCGGCTCGACGGCCTGGTAATCAAGGCCGACGGCATTGCGGTACGCACCGACGGCATGGTGGCAAAGGCCGACACCCAGGTGTTCGGGCCATCGGGTGTGATGATCGAGACCCGTGCCACCGTGGTGCAGCTAAACGGATTGCTGGCCGATGCGCGCAACAGCCTGAAGAAAGTCGATGAAGTGCTGGTGGAGGCGCAAGCGATTGGCGCCAACACCAGGGAGGCAACGACCGATCTGAGCGCCTTGCGCTCCGAGGTTGAGGCGAGCCTGCGCAAGGTGCAACATCTGGTCAACGAGATCAACCGCAAATGGCCGTTTGCGCGCGATACCGAGATAAAACTGCCATGACACCCGCCATGCGCCTGATCACCCTGCTGGCCGCGCTGGGCTTGACCGCCTGCGCCAACACGCCACCGCCGCCGGAATGGCAAATGAACGCCAAAGGCGCGATGGAGCGTGCGCAGGAAGCTTACCTGTCGGGCAATACGCGCGTGGAAGCGGCGGAGTTTGCCAGGGCGCGCGCACAGGTAGCCAGCACCGGCCGTGCCGACCTGCTGGCCCGCATAGAGCTCGCGCGTTGCGCCACACGCGTGGCAAGCCTGGTGTTTGAAGACTGCGCCGGATTTACCGCGTTGGCACAGGACGCGGCGGCCCCGGAGCGCGTCTATGCCGCTTACCTGACTGGCAGGCTCCAGCCCCAGGATGCCGCCCTGTTGCCGCCGCAACACCGTGCCTTTGCCGGCGCGACCGCGCCGGGTACGGGCCTGAAATCGGTCGCCGACCCATTGGCCCGGCTGGTGGCCGCCGGTGTGTTGCTGCAGACCGGCCGTGCCGACCCGTCCGTCATCGGCGTGGCAATCGACACCGCGTCCGCGCAAGGCTGGCGACGGCCGCTGCTGGCCTGGCTGGGCGTGCAGGCACAACGCGCCGAGCAGGCCGGCGAACCGAGCGAGGCAGCACGGATTCGCAGGCGCATGACGTTGGCGGGCGAGGGCGCCGTGGCGCCGGCGCGCTGATGGCCCTGCAGCGGCGCGCGCCCCGGTCCCGACAGGACAAGTCCTACACATAGTGCGCGTGACGCCTGATCGCCGCGTGAGGCAAATAGGTTTGAAATTAGCCTTGGCTTTCATTGAAAGGATCAACCATGGACACGATCGAAAACGCGGCAGCCGACGACAACCACGCGCGCAGCAGGCTTTGGGATCTGATCAAGGACATCCGCTTCGCGATGTTCACCACCCGGCACGGCAATGGTCACCTGCACTCCAGGCCGATGACGACGCAAAACTCCAAGCTCGATGAAGACGCGAGTCTGTGGTTTTTCATGGCGCGCGACGACGAACCGGTTGCTGACCTGATCGCAGACCCGATCGTGAACCTTGTTTATGCCGATCCCGGCGAAGACCGTTACGTGTCGGTCTCCGGCACCGCTGCGGTTGTTGAAGACCTGGCGAAAAAAAAGAGGTTGTGGTCAAAGACCGCCAAAGCGTGGTTCCCCGGCGGTGCCGCCGACCCCAATCTCGCGCTGGTGGAGGTCAAGATAATTCACGCCAACTACTGGGATGTTGAAGAAAGCACCATCGTGCAGCTATTTCACATGGCCAAAGCCGCGATCACCGGCAAGCCACCCAAAGAGATGGGTGAACAGGTCAAGGTCCGCATGGGATGAATGGCGTACCGATCACAACCCGCGCAGAACCCCCAGCGCAAACGGCAGGCTGAACATTCCGAGCAGCGTGGACAGGGTGACCAGGCCGGCGACGTAAGCGCCGTTGTAACCCATGCGGGCAGCCAGCACATAACAACTAGAAGCGGTGGGCATGGCCGAAAAAATCAGCAAAATGGTGCTCTGTTCGCCCGACAGGCCCAACAGGCGCGACAGACCCCAGGCGGTGAGCGGCAACCAGAAGTGCCGGATCGATAACAGCGCCACGGCCAGCGTTTTGCTACGTGCCATCTCGCCGAGCTGCAGGCCGGCGCCCGCGGCCATCAAACCCAGCGCGAGTGACGCCGCGCCAATACGTGTGACAGCCGGCTCGAGCCAAAGCGGAATTGAAAAACCGAGCAGGTTGGCCGCCAGACCGCTGACAGTGCCGATGACCAGCGGGTTGCGTGCCATTTCCCCCAGCATGCCACGCTGTGCGTGGCGCGCCATCGGCCAGACCGCGCCGGCATTGAGCAGTGGCACGCAGACTCCGATCAGCACCGCGATCAGCACCAGGCCCTGCGAGCCCAGCAGCCGCTCGGCCAATGCCAGCGCAATAAAGGAGTTGAAACGAAACGCCACCTGCGCGCTGGCCGCGTGTTCGCGCCGGTCTATGTGGCGGCCGATCCACGGCAGGGCAGGCAACACATACGCCAGCCCGATACCGGTGATACATAGGCCGAGGCCGGCCGTTATCAGGCTTGACGCGGCGGCCAGGTCCAGCGGACTTTTCACAATCGAATGAAACAGCAACACTGGAAACAAAAAGTAGTACACCAGGCTCTCAACCTGCGCCCATACCGTGCGGTTGAGGGCGGTGTAGCGGCATACCAGATAACCGCACAGGATCAGCGAAAAATCGGGAAACAGAAGCTGGGCGTAGTTCACTTTGGCGAGAATAGCAGCCCGATGCGCTCTGTGGCCAGTGGCTGTGGCGGGTTTGCTCCCATGGGTAATCCACAGTGCCAGGCTTGGGCCATTGCGGCTACCATCGATGCTGGATACTTTTGGACCCTGCAATCTGCACCATCACCGGGAGGATTTTTTACATGCAACGTCGTACATGGTTCGTGCTGAGTTTTTCCGTGGCGGCCGGCGCGGCGCTCGCGCAGGCTTACCCCAACAAGATCGTGAAGCTGCAGGTTCCGTTTGCGCCCGGCGGCACCACCGACATCGTGGCGCGTGTCATTTCCGAGCCGCTAGGCCGCGCGCTCGGTCAAAACGTGATCGTCGAGAACAAGGCCGGTGGCGGCGGCATTCTTGGCGCCAATGAAACCGCCAAGGCGGTGCCGGATGGTTATTCGCTGGGCATGGCGACGGTGTCGACGACGGCGGCCAATCCGGCCATCAATCCGAAAATGCCGTACAACGCGGAAACCGATTTCACGCCCATCATCAATATCGCGGCCACACCCAACGTGATTGCGGTGCACCCCAATTTTCCGGCCAAAAACTACAAGGACTTTGTCGCGCTGCTGAAGAAGTCGCCCGGTAAATATTCTTACGCCTCGTCGGGAACCGGCGGCATCGGCCACTTGCAGACCGAATTGTGGAAAACCCTGCAAGGCGTCTTCGTGACGCATATTCCGTACACCGGTGCCGGCCCGGCGTTGCGCGACACGGTTGGAGGGCAAGTCGAGATAATTTTTGACAACGTACCGTCGGCGCTGCCACATATCAAGGGCGGTCGTTTGCTGCCGCTCGCGGTCGCCGCGCCGCAGCGGTTGGCGTCGATGCCGGACGTGCCGACATTCAAGGAGTTGGGGTTGGAGCCCGTCAACCGCATGGCCTATTACGGCATTGTCGGGCCCAAGGGCCTGCCAAAAGAGGTGGTCGATAAGGTTAACGCCGCGGCCCGCAAGGCGCTGGAAGACCCGGCCGTGCGCAAACGCATCGAGGACACCGGGTCGGTGGTGCTCGGCAACACGCCGGAGCAGTTCGCGCAGCAGATGAAAGACGAGTTGGCGGTTTACCGCAAGGTGGTGGAAACGGCGAAACTCAGATTGGAGTGACGCCGCGTTATCTTGTCGCCCATGCATCCCGCCAGCACCCAGGCTATTGACGATTTCATCGACGCCTTGTGGCTGGAGGAGGGGTTGTCAAAAAATACGCTCGGCGCGTACCGCCGTGACCTGTCGCTACTGGCGCAGTGGTTGTGCGGGCAGGGCGTGCCGCTTGACGTCGCGCTGGAGCATCAGTTGTTTGCCTATTTCTCTGAGCGCCACGCCAGTACCAAGGCCACCACGGCCAACCGCCGGCTGACGGTATTCAAGCGTTATTTCCGATGGGCCATGCGCGAGCATCGTATTGAACGCGACCCGACGCTTAAACTGCAGTCCGCCCGCCAGGCCCTGCGTGTACCCAAGACACTCACCGAAGCCGAGGTGGAAGCGTTGCTGGCGGCGCCGGACGTCGACACCGCGTTGGGTGTGCGCGACCGCACCATGCTGGAGTTGATGTATGCCAGCGGCCTGCGGGTCAGTGAACTGGTGACATTACGCACGCTGAACATCAGCCTGCAGGAAAACGTGCTGCGGGTTTTCGGCAAAGGCAACAAGGAGCGCCTGGTGCCGTTTGGCGAAGAAGCCAGCCAA
>JANNGR010000004.1:0-14836 GCA_031403955.1 Betaproteobacteria bacterium | reverse complement strand
CAGCGCATCAAGCTGCGCCAGCGGGTTGCCGTCAGCATGGAAAACCGCAGCCTGCGTACACGGATGGTGGGGCAGGACGTGGCCATGCCAGTCGCGCTGGCGCCGACCGGCCTGACCGGCATGCAACACGCCGACGGCGAGATCCTGGCGGCGCGCTCGGCCAAGCGCTTCGGCATCCCTTTCACGCTGTCGACCATGAGCATCTGTTCGATCGAGGACGTGGCGCGCGGCACGGACGCTCACCCGTTCTGGTTTCAGCTCTATGTGATGAAGGACCGAAATTTCATCGAACGTCTGATTGATCGCGCCAAAGCCGCCAACTGTTCGGCACTCGTCATCACGCTCGACGCACAGATCGTCGGCCAGCGTCACAAAGACATCAAAAACGGCCTGAGCGCGCCGCCAAAACTCACGTTGGCCAACATCGCCAACATGCTGACCAAACCGCGCTGGGGCCTGGGCATGTTGGGCACCAGGCGGCGCAGCTTCGGCAATATCGTCGGCCATGCAAAAGGCGTCGACAACATAGATGGAATGTCGGACTGGGCCGCCAAACAGTACAACGCCAACCTGAACTGGGGCGATATCGAGTGGATCAAGAAACACTGGGGCGGCAAGCTGATCCTAAAAGGCATCCAGGACGTTGAAGACGCGAAACTGGCGGCCAACAGCGGTGCCGACGCACTGATCGTGTCCAACCACGGCGGTCGCCAGCTCGACGGCGCCGAATCATCCATCCGTGCGTTGCCGCGCATCGTCCAGGCGGTCGGTAAGCAGATCGAAATACACATGGACGGCGGCATCCGCAGCGGCCAGGACGTGTTGAAGGCCCGCGCCCTGGGCGCGAAGGGCGTCTATATCGGACGCGCCTTTCTGTACGGCCTGGGTGCGATGGGAGAAGAGGGCGTGGACAAGGTGCTGCAGATAATCCACAAGGAGCTCGATCTGACGATGGCGTTTTGCGGGCACACGTTTATCGATAACGTGGACCAGGGGATCTTGCTGCCGGGCACATTCTGAAGAGCGGGGCGCGGCATGGCCCGGGCGGCATTGGTCCGCGAACGCCTGGCGATTGTCAGTTGTCGAGCGAATCGTTTGGTGTCCGGAATCGCCGTTTATGGAGATATTTCCATAAGACCCGGCATCGCGTGATCGTTCCGCTGACATCGTTGGGTCTATCAGTTGCCCGGATACAGCCGGTTCAAAATCCGCGCTGCCATCTCTGCCAACAGCGCCGCCAACACAGCATTGGCGTTGTGCCCCGTAACATCCGAACGCGCCTCCCGCCAGACATCTGCCAACGCGCTTTCGTTTGGCGCCACGGCCGCTTCCACTTCATCTTGCCAAAACGCCGGCGCCTCGCCTTGCACGAAATCTCCGCGGCCGCGGCCGAAGTGCGCCACCGCCAGGTAACGCAACAAGCCGGCGACCACCAGCGTGCGCAGGAAGGCGTCCGAGAAAAACACGCTGGGCTGGTTGCGCTCCGTGGTTGCGTTGAAAGCCCAGGCGGCGCCGGCAAACGTTATGGCACCGACGATGCCACCAACCAGGGCACCAGCGCCGAAGCTTAGGCCGCCCGCCATCAGATCCGCTGACAAGCCGGTGGCCGCGCCGGAGATCACTGCGCCGAGCAAGCCGGCCTGCTTCGCGTCGACCGGCGCGCGAACGACGAATGCCTGCTGCACGCGTTGGTTGATTTTTGCCGCCGCACCCGCATCCAGGCGATGCAGTTGAAGCAGACTGGCGGTGCTGGCCAAGACGTTGTCGTTAAGCCGCTGCATCAACACCTGCATCGCTTTGTCTTGGCGCGCCTGGTCGCGCTGCCGGCCCAGCCCGATTGCCTTTAGCACGCTTGCCAGGACGGCGCCGTCCGCGATCTCGATCGCCTCGCGGTCACGCGCGGCGGTGCCGATCTGCCGCGTTATCACCTCCATCGCTTCATGAAAACGCGTCTGGTTGTCGCGTTCCCAGGTTTCGAGAAGCCGGGCATATGCGTCTTGCTTGGCGGCGGGAATCAGGTGGCCAACGGCTTGGTAGAAAACACGTTCATGCACCCAGCATCTGGCAAACGCGTCCAGCGCGATGACAGCTTGCACCAATCGGTAGACGCTCAGGTGCTCCTTCCAGCGCGCCTGCTCGCGTTGCTCTTCGGCCAACGGGCGCGGCGGGCCCATCTGGTTCAGCAGGACCACGACCGGCTTGCCGAGCCATTGCAGGATTTTCATTTCGGACACCAGGTAACCGGCGTCGTTCGGGTCTTCGGCCGAGTTCACCAGATACAACACCACATCGGACGCATCACGCGCGGTTCGGACCGCTTGCTGGCTGAGCCAGAAGGGGCGGTCGCGGTAGCGGTCGACCACTTCGCGCAGGAACCAGCCGATTGGATTGCCGGACATGCGCAGACGCTTGAACAGGCGCACCGAGTCGCCGAAACCGGGTGTATCCCACAGCGCCAATTCGTCTCCTGAAGGGGTGGACAAGAGCGTATGTGATTCCGCCACGGTGGTAACGTGCGGCGCATCGCGCACCTCGCCCACATCCATGCCGATCAGCGTTCGGGCGAGTGTTGTCTTGCCTGCGTTGGTGTGTGAGACAAGAACCAGTTGAATCTTGACCGGGTTGGCGTTCATGGCGCGCGCCCGGATGCAGCCAAAAAGCGGTCGATGTCGTCTTTGCGGGTTTGTGGACTGAGCAAATTGACAATCGTGGCGCCAACATCGTGCGACTCGCAAAACTGCTGCCACAAGGCGATGCGCTCGCGCACCCGGGCTTCGCCGCCGGCCTGGGCGCCGACGCGTTCCAGGTAAGCGGACTCGTCGATCAACACCGAAATCCCGCGCGCAGTGCCGCGCTGGAGATGGTCGAGAAAAGCGCCGTGGTTCTCTTTTTCAGGCGTTGCGCTGAGATTGAACAGGACCACGCTGAGTGGCATGCCGGTGTCGTCCAGCGTGGCGCCCTGGAGTGCATCTTGAGGCTCTTGCCCATAAGCAGTCGACGGGCGCAGCATCACCCGGGCTTGCTCGCCCAGCAGCATCCGGGCCACGGCGTTCAGGTTCTTGTCTCTCAGTTCGTCGATCGCAAAGCTGTACGGAAAAACCCGCAACAGCACCGGCCCGGTGGAGCCGATATTTGCGGTGAGATTGCGGAAGTAGGGCTGTCTCAGGTCGATCGGAAAGTTCTTGGCGAGTCTGTATTCCTTCCAGGCGGCCGTGAGCGCGAGCAGCAGGCGCGGCAAAATGGCGAGCAGAAACAAGCTGCCGGCATACAGGTGAACCCACAACGCGCCGCCGCTCGGGGAAGCCGATTGCGCGAACTGCAATGCCTTCACCTGCGCGATCGAAAACCCGGGCAGTTGAAATACGGCGATCGCCGGCGTGAACAACGTGGCCAGGATTGCGTGTACCTGTTCGGCATTCAGGAACGTGCTTTCCCATCCCGCCAGGTATTGGGAGAACATTCCGCGCAGATACAGGGAAATGACCGCGCCCAGAGCGAATCCGGCGGCGCTGAAGTGAAACATGCGATTCAACCGCGCGCTTGTCAGTGGCGCGCTGAGTTCCACCCATGCCACGCCGAAACTGCTCAGCGCCGCCGCCAGCTTGTTCGGCAACTTGCGTGGCGCCAAAATGCTTGAGCTTGTCAGGCGCCCCAATAAACCGGTACCAATCCGGCGCTTCCTGGAAGCCGGCATGACAAGCCGAATCAGCGATACCGCAACCACCAGAAGATTCCACAGAATGATCAACAACAGCGGGGCGGACAACAAATCCACCCGGTGTGGATCGGTTATGCGGTCGAGCAAGGCGCCGCAAACAACCGCCAGTAGCGGCAGCGCGATGCCAATTCCGTTAGCCCAGTTTCTGCTGGCGATAAATGGGGAGAAACCGGGATGGCGCTCGGCGATTTTCTGCAGGATTTGCTGCGCGCGTTGGTGCAGAAACAAAGCCGGCGTCACTTCCGATTGGTGGTCGGAAGCGTCCCATTGCGCTGCCGCCATGGCGCTTCGGCTGGCATACATCCGGTCGTCGTCGCTCAGCAGTTGACGCTCGTCATCCGTGTTTTCTATGGTCTGAACCAGAACCACTTTGCGGGCCACCTGCTCGTCCATGACACTCCTGATTTCAATCCATCATGCGCTTCAAGCAAGGGTCGTCACCTGATTTTCAGTTGGTCCCCAAAAACTCCCCACACCACTTTTCCCGGGCGCAGGTATTTCCGCCACACGGTGTTGATGTGCTCCGCCGTGAACGATTCAATCAACGCATCATTCTTTTCGCGCCGGTCTCTTGGAAGGTCGAATTCCAGTTGGGTGTTCATGAAACCCATCGCCCAACCATCCCCGGAGCGCTCGCGCTGGCGGTCGGCAAGAAGTTGGCGCTTGAAGGTCTCGACCTCGGTAGCGGTGAACCCATAATTGAGTGAACGCGCCAGTTCCTCACGCAGCGCCTGTTCCGCCGCGGAGACGTTCGCGGGGGCAACCTCGGCCGCCAGGCTGAGGTTGCCGTTGGGTTCATGGCTACTGGCATTGAAGCTGGCGCCCACGCTGTAGCTCAAGCCTTCGCGTTCGCGCAGCCGTATCCACAGGCGGGATCCGGGCCCACCCCCAACGATGCGGGTTGCGACACGAAACGCATAGAAATCGGGCTCCATGCCGTCCTCGTACAGCGGCACCCGCTGATAAGCACGCAGGTTGGCATTCGATTTGTCTGGCGTGTCAAACACCAATCGGGTCGGCGTAACCTCCACCAATGGCCGCCCAACACGGCGCCACGGCTCCGGGGCCTGCCAACCGTCCAGCGCAGAGGCTACCGCTTGTTGGTACTCCCGTGCATCTACCGGTCCAAGCAGGGTGACCTGAGCATTTTGCGCACCATAAAACCGGCGGTGGAACTCGCGCGCCTGGTCGCGTGTGACGAACTTCAATTCTTGCAGCCATTCTTCCAGCGTGTAACGGTAACGCGGGTCTCCCTTGGCATAGGAATTGCCGTACCGCAACCATGCGTCATCTGCCTGAGCTGAACTGTCCTTGATCTGACCTTCGATGCCCTTGATCCTGACGTTACGCATTTCTTCAAATTCCGCTTCCGGGAAACTCGATTCCCGCAGCAGATGGACAGCTAGTTCCAGCGCCGCTTTGAAGTTCTCCTTCTTCGCGCTCAACCAGACCTCGCCCCCGGTCTGGCTGAAGCTCATGTTCAGGGCGGCGCCAAGTTTCAACAGTTCATCGGCTATCTGTTGGCGCGACAACTTCTGGGTGCCGCGTTGCAGCATCGCACTGGCCATCGCCGCGGCGGCAGCCTGGTTCTGAAGTGACTCCCTGGTGCCGAACTTGAAAGACAGTTTCATTTGCACCAGGTCACCCCGAACCGGTTTTTGTAGCGTAGCGGTCCTGATGCCCGCGGGTGTAGTAGCAAACACTACCTTGTCATGCAAGGATTGGGTGCCGAAGTCAAAGCCAGTCGATTCCAACCCCTGCTCACTCAGCGCAAAGCCTTGCAGGTAGGCCGCGACATCGGGCATTTTTGAGTCCGGTGCGCGCACCGGCGCCTGGGTGGGAATCAGGTGACCGATGGTGCGGTTGTCTCGCAACAGGTAGGTTCGTGCGACCCGGTTCACGTCGTCCAGGCTGACGATCTTGAGGCGATCCCGAGCCACGAATAACGCGCGCCAATCGCCCAGTACTTCGGTTTCCATGGCCATGGAGGCCACCGCCGTGGCCCTGGTGAATATCTGTTCCAGTGCCTTGTTGAGCATCGTCTTGGCTCGCTCGAACTCGTCTGGACGGATAGGCTCCTGGGCCAGGTTCTCCACAATCTCCAGCAGCCGCGACTGGCGCGTGCTGGCATCATCGTCTGGTCCGAAATAGGTGCCAAAGTAGATCGAACTCGTCTCTCGTTGCCGTAGCGGCGCGACGAAGGTGGACTGTGCGAGTCTGGACTCCACCAGCGCTTTATGCAGCCGGCCGGACGGCACGTCACCCAGGGCGGTTGCCAGGACAGCCAGGGCAATGCTGTCCGGGTGTAACGCAGCGGGGGTGTGGTAACTGGCGATGATGACCTGGTTGGTTGCGGGGCGGCGCACCACGACGCTTCGCTCCCCGTCTTGCGCCGGTTCCAGCGTATAGGTCTTGGGGATGGGCGCTTCAGGTCTTGTCAATGCGCCCAGGGACTTCTGGATGCTGGCCAGGGTCGCGCCTACATCAAACTTGCCAGCCACGATTAGCGCGGCATTGTCAGGCCGGTAATAACGTTGGTAGAAAGCGCGCAGTTTCGAAACATCGACGTTCTCAATGTCAGACTTCGCGCCGATGGTGGATTTGCCGTAGTTGTGCCACATGTACGCCACCGATGCCATGCGCCGCGTGAGCGCCTGAACGGGATTGTTTTCGCCAATTTCAAGTTCACTGCGCACCACCGTCATTTCACTGTCCAGGTCTTTGCGTGCAATGAAACTGTTGACCATCGCATCGGCCTGCCAGCCAATGTACCAATCCAGAGCGTCCTGGTTGGACACGAAGGTGGCGAAGTAATTGGTTCGGTCCGGGTTGGTGGTGCCGTTGTAGGTGAAGCCGCGTTTGCGAAATTCGAACTTTGGGTCGGCCGTGCCGGGTGTTCCCTTGAAGATCAAATGCTCCAACAGATGTGCCATGCCGGTTTCGCCATAACCTTCGTGTCGGGAACCCACCATATAGGTCAGGTTGACGCTGACCTTGTCGTCGGCCACATCGGGTGCGAGCAGGACCTTGAGCCCGTTTGCAAGCCGGTACTCGGTGATTCCTTCGACAGTTTGCACACGCGTCATGCCGACGGGCATCGCGATGCTGATTTCAGCGCTGCCAACCGACTGCGCATGCGCCGATACAAAGCAGCAGGCGGTGATCGACACGGTTGCCGCACTGTTTTTCAGCCAGCCCCCAGCCTTGTTCAGAAAATCCATTGACGCCTCCATTTGCAGACAGAGCATAGAGGATCAAGCAACATTGCTTTGCCCGCGGCTCTTGGGTTCCTGATGTCGCAGGTCGTGTTATGCATGCAGCAATGCGCGTTGATCCGCGCGATTGACGCCTAGCGGCCGGGAGATTTTCAGCCTAGGAGGCGGGATGTCAGCAATTGTGTGGATTGACAGCACCTGGGTCTGGGGTTTGAATGGGTAACGGAGAGAGTCCGCAGGGAGACCAGTCTTGCAAATGCAGAAGAAATCGGCGCCCCAGAGTGCATCCAGCGGCACGGCAAAGGTTTCGGCCCGATCAGGTGCTGGCGAACGGTCCATCGGCGCCGGCCGCATTGCTCGCTCCAATCTGGCGATCATGCTTGCCGCTGCAGTGCTGCTCGCCATCATGGTCTTCGGCGCGGCCAACCAGACGCCGGGCGGCGACTCCTTCGCGCCAGCACCGTCCCTGCTAACGGCGAGCGGATGGATCGAACCGATCGAGCGCAACCGCTTTTTGCGCCTGCCGGCGATCAGGGCAAACCTGAACGCGGTGACGTTCAATGCCGACGGGCGGCGCGGCTGGGCGGTCGGTGAAGCCGGAACGATCGTACACACTGATGACGGCGGCGAGACCTGGGTGGAACAGAATTCGCCGCTTTCCGCTGCCGCTGCGCTAACGCCAAAACCGGGCAAGGTCTCGGCCTTCGGCTGGTTGCCCCAGGCGCGTGCCCAAGAGGCACCGCCAGCACCGCCGCCCAGTGGGCGCCCGAGCCAGAACCGGATCAATGCGCCCGGCGACAGCCCGGCAAATTTACCCAACCAGATGGCGCCTTTGCCGGCTTCGAAGGCGGGCTTGTTGTCGGGCAGCGAAAGCGCGTCGACCGCCAACAACCCGCCTGCCGGACCGGCCGCTTTGCGCCAACTTGCACCGCAAAGGCAGCAGTCGGGAAATGCGCAAACGGAGGTGGCGCCAGCAACACGTGGTGCGCCAGAAACCGCGAGTCGCCCAGTGACAAACAAGGTTCAACCCCCGTCCGTGGCGAAGCAGGCAGGCCAGACCCCTGTTCAACAGACCACCGTCCCCCGCGCTGCGGCCAGTGCAGGCGAGCCAGTTGAGCAGGTAAAGCCACCTGAGGCGACCGAACCCACTACGACGGCTACGACCACAGAACTTGCGGCAGGCGGAGATCAAGGCGGGGACCCCCTGCGTGCGGACTTGCGTGGCGTCTTCTTTAACGCGGACGGCCAGCGTGGCTGGGCGGTGGGTAGTAATGGCACGATCCTCGCCACGGGCAACGGCGGGGCGAACTGGCAGGTGCAAATGAGCGCAACAAAAAGTTTGTTTCGATCCGTGGCGTTTTCAGCAGACGGCCAGCGTGCCTGGGCGGTGGGTGATCGCGGCACGATCCTCGCCACGAGCAACGGTGGGATCAACTGGCAGGCGCAGACCAGTGGGACAACGAGTTGGCTTGAATCAGTCACGCTGTCGGCGGACGGCCAGCGTGGCTGGGCGGTGGGAGAAGACGGCACGGTGCTCGCCACGCGTGACGGTGGCGCCACCTGGCTGGCGCAGACCAGTGGGACAAAAAGTTCGCTTTTGTCAGTGGCGTTGTCAGCGGACGGCCAGCGTGGCTGGGTGGTGGGTACAGGAGGCACGATCCTCGCTACGCGTGACGGCGGCGCCACCTGGCAGGCACAGACCAGCGGGATAACGAGTAGGCTTCAATCAGTGGCGTCGTCGCCAGACGGCCAGCGTGGCTGGGCGGTGGGACAAGACGGCACCATGCTCGCCACGCGCGACGGTGGTGCCACCTGGCAGGCGCAGACCAGCGGCACAAAGAGTTGGCTTCAATCAGTTGCGCTGTCAGCGGACGGCCAGCGTGGCTGGGCGGTGGGAGATGACGGCACGATGCTCGCCACACGCGACGGTGGTGCCACCTGGCAGGCGCGGACCAGCGGGACAAAGAGTTGGCTTCAATCAGTGGCGCAGTCGGCGGACGGCCAGCGTAGCTGGGCGGTAGGTAATGAAGGCACCATCCTCGCCACGCGCGACGGTGGTGCCACCTGGCAGGCGCAGACCAGCGGCACAAAAAGTTGGCTTTACTCAGTGGCGCTATCGGCGGACGGCCAGCTTGGCTGGGCGGTGGGAGACGGCGGCACGATACTCGCCACGCGCGACGGTGGCGGCACCTGGCAGGCGCAGACCAGCGGCACAAAGAGTTGGCTTTGGTCAGTGGCGCTGTCGGCGGACGGCCAGCGTGGCAGGGCCGTAGGTAATGGAGGCACCATCCTCGCCACGCGTGACGGTGGTGCCACCTGGCAGGCGCAGACCGGCGGCACAAAAAGTTTACTTTTATCAGTGGCGCTGTCGGTGGACGGCCAGCGTGGCTGGGCAGTGGGAGATGACGGCACGGTGCTTGCCACGCGCGACGGTGGGGTCACCTGGCAGGCGCAGACCAGCGGCACAAAGAGTGGGCTTTACTCAGTGGCGCTGTCGGCGGACGGCCAGCGTGGCTGGGTGGCGGGAAGAGAAGGCACGATCCTCGCCACGCGCGACGGCGGCGCCACCTGGCAGGTGCAGACAAGCGGGGCAAAGAGCGCGCTCCGATCGATAGCGTTTGCGACCGACGGCCAGCGTGGCTGGGCAGTAGGTAATGAAGGCACCATCCTGGCCACGCGTAACGGTGGCGATACCTGGCAGGCGCAGAAGAATGGGACAAAGAGTTGGACAAAGAGTCAACTCCAATCAGTGGCGTTTTCGACCGACGGCCAGCGCGGTGCTTCCGCGGGTTATGACGGCACCATCCTCTCCACGCGCGATGGTGGCGAGCACTGGGAACCGGCGTCTTATCGCCGCTACCCCGCGCCCTGGTTCTACGCCGCCAGTATTCTGCTGCTCGCCGGTGCGGCGGCGCTGTGTTACCGCAACCTGCGCAACCTGCGCCCGGAGCGGCAAGTCCATTCGATAGTTGACAAAGGCGAGTCGGACGAGCCGATCTCGCGCATCGATCAGGACCGGCTCGGATTCGGCCCGCTGGCTTTGGGGCTTGCTGGTTATTTGCGCAATGCCGCCACGCTTCCTCCGTTGACGGTCGCTATCAGCGCGCCGTGGGGACGCGGCAAAAGTTCAGTTATGCGCATGCTCGAAACCGAAATGGCCAAAGTAGGGGTGAAGAGCGTCTGGTTTAACGCCTGGCATCACCAGAAGGAAAAAGTCATGCTAGCGGCGTTGCTACAGAGCATCAGAGAGCGCGCTTTGCCGTTCTGGCTCAGTTTCGACGGAGTCCGTTTTCGCATTCGCTTGTTGTGGCTGCGCTTGCGCGCGCATACCTGGCTGGCGCTGATTGGTTTTTGCGCCCTGTTATTGCCGGTCTGGCATCTGGCGTATGCGGCGCGCGAATGGATAACCAACAAGCCCGAAACCGGACGCGGTTGGGTGGAGTATCTGGCCGACTCCCTGGCACATTTCTGGGACGCGGGCAACGGAGTCGCCAACAAGCAGTTGTTCGACAAGCTGGCGGACGGCAAGTTGACCGAGTTCGCCGCCGGCTTGACGGCCGCTATTCTCGGCAAGCCCGAGGTTTTGCTCGACGGCCTGGGCATGGTACTGCTGGCCGGAGTCTTGTTCGTGCTGTTCGCTTATGGCCTGCGCGCCTTCCCCGACTCGCCGGCGGTGTTGTTGGCCTCGTTGGCGAACAAATCCAATCAAGGCGACATCGAAGCGCAGACCGGCTACCGCCAGCGTTTCAAAATGCATTTTGCCGATGTATGCGAAGCGTTGCGGCCGCGCACGATGCTGATTTTCATCGACGATCTCGATCGTTGTGAGCCGGATAAGACCGCCGAAATGCTCGAGGCGGTCAACTATCTGGTCAACAGTGGGCGTTGCTTCATTGTGCTGGGCATGGCACGCAACGTGGTCGAGGCGCAGCTCGCGCACCATTACAAGGACCTTGCCGACGCCTACAGCCTGGTAATGCGTGTAAGCAACGCGGGCAATCAAAAGTCGGCCAGTGGTCCCGCAGGCATAGGCAGCCCAATGCCGATTACCGGTGCCGCAACGGCCGATGCCGCACAGCACGACCGCATCACCTATGTCCAGAGTTATCTGCGCAAACTGATCAACCTGGAAGTTCGCGTGCCGCAGTTGCGGCCCGAACAAATCAAGCAACTGCTGGAGATCGAGCAACAGCAGCAAGACGAGCGCCGTGTCTGGCGCAAGCGGGCCGACGCCGCCGGCCGCTGGTGGCACGGCTGGGCGCGCGTGCCGGTCCGCTGGGGTCTGGCTCTCGCCGGCGCCACCTGGCTGGTGTTTACGGTGACGTCGGGCCTCGAATCATGGAACAAAAATCGGCTTGACACGTTAAAAAAGGGCCGCGTGATCGCCGAGGCAACGCTTACATCGATCGGCGATAGCGAGCGCAGGATCGCCGTGGCGCTGGACTATGCGCGGGGCACGGAAAAGAAGATCGCGAATGACCTGTTCGACCATTTCGGTATCGCCGTGGCGGGCTTGGCGTTCAACCTGCCGGTCGAACGCCGTGCACCGTCGGGTGCCATCGATTCAGAGATTTGCGCTCCACCAGCAACGACGTCTGCCGTGGACAAACCGGGGTTGGCAGCAACTGCCGAGGCGGTCGGCCGCACGCGGCTTCTCAATTGCTGGAAGCAGACTGCCCTGGCCGCGCGCGCGATTGAAACACAGCACAAGAATGTCCGGACCGCGCTGGAAGCCGCTAGTGCCGCCAAGGTCCGCGATGATTTCGGTCGCATCGAGCGCGAAGGTGCAAAAGCGCGCAATGCAGCCGAACAAGTGGAAGGCGCCGCGGGAATGGCTGCCCGGCCCAGCGCCGCAAAACCGGGGGCAACACCTGAGGCATCACCCGGACGCGACAGCGGCGGCGCGTCCGGTGGCATGGTCGATCACCACGTCGGTCCGGCAACCTGGCCGTACTGGCTCATGCTGGTTGCGATCCTTGCCGCGGGCATTTTCTTCGTTGCCCGACGGGAGCCTTATGTGTTGCACGACGAGCGGCAGTTCGAGGAATCGATGGGCATTTGGTCGGAGTTGCTCGACTTCCAGCCCGAACTCGCCGTGCCGCGCGAGATAAAGCGCTACCAGAACCGGGCGCGTTTTTACGCCATGCGCCTGCGTGCTATTTCTGCGCCACTCAAATGGATTGACCGGGTCATCGATCGTTTCGACCAGCGTGCCGAGCCGAAGCCGGTTCTGAAAACGTCGATCGCCGAGGAAGTGATCGTCGGCCTGACGGCTGTCTACCAAATCTGCCCGCAACTGTTGGCCCGGTATTCGCCGTTGTTCGGCGGGCTGCAACAACCCGAAGCGGATTCCGCCGCTGCCAAAGTTCTTGTCGAGGTTCGCGCCATCATTGAAAAATACAACCGGCATGCGCAACAACAAAAAGACTATGGCAGGGATTTCGCCGTATGGCCGAGCGGCTTCGAGGCAGTACGTTCGTTTGTGGAAATCGTCGAAGAATTCCAGCCGGCTCGCGAGGACAGTGCCAACATGCGTCCGGCCGCGTAGTCGCAGTCATATTGGACGCACCAGGGTTGACCGCACACTGAAAAAATGTTGACAGCATGAAAAACGGCACCCGTAGGTGCCGTTGTCTGCAACATGCCGCGAGGCATTCGATGCTTAGCCCTTCTTGGAGCCGGTAGCGGTGGCTTTGACAGCCTGGTTGGCAACGGCCGTGAAGTTCGACTCAGCCATTTCCAGCGCCTTTTTCGCCGAACCTTGGGCCGACTCGATCACGTTCTGGCTGGCGTTGACCGCGCTCTTGAACACGGCTACAGCGGATTCGGTTCCGGCCGGAGCGTTTTTCGTCGCGTCTTCCACCAGCGTGGCAAAACCGTGTTGCGCTTCGGCAAACTTGGATTCGAACGCTTTGGTGAATTCGGCACCGGATTCACTAATGATGGCGTAAAGGTGGCGGCCATAAGCAACCGATTTTTCAGCCAGGGGCTGGAATACGCCAGCTTGCAGGGCCATCAGTTCCTGCGCGTCTTTTGCGCCCAGAACGGCTTGAAAGTGGCTGAAGGACTCAGCTACCACGGCCTTCGAGGCAGCCAGGTTTAACTCCACCAGCTTTTCGATTCCGGCATAAACATTGTTCGAGATGCCTTCCAGCGTTTTCACGGTGGCTTTGTTGGAGGAGATGAATTGTTCAGGTGTGTAGGTCATTTCAGTTTCCTTGGGTTAGTTGGCGACTGTTCGGCAAGAGCCGATCCGGTTTATTTATGCTGCACTGCAACATGGGTTTTATTATAGGGAGAGACGCAGGGTTGCAAGTTGTTTTGCTGCACTGCAACAATCTTTAGTGCTGCGGGCCTAGCGCGGGGTGCTGGAGCCCGAAAACTTGCGTGATGCGGTGCGGTCTACAAGTCACGCCGGCGGAAAACGCAACTGCGCAAAATTTCGCCCCCGCAGGATGGCCTTGCGCTCCACTTCCGCCGCCGACCCGATCCAGGCCTTTTGCTGCAGAAATAGCAGGAAAGCCCGCGTGCTCACTTTGCGGCAATTGTCTGGCAACAGAAAACTGGTGCGGGCAATCTTGTGATCTTCAAACAGGAATACACCGGTGGGCGGCGGATCGATCAGCGCGAAACCGTTCATGACCTCCTGGATGGCGAGTTCACCAAGATTGGATTTTCGCGGCGCTGTCGCGGCGCTTGTTTCCCGCTGCTGGAAGTGCTCCAGGGTTTTGGTGGTCAGCACGCTCAACTGGTTCGTTTTGACCCAGGCCGCGATAACTCGACTGGTCGGTGTCTGATTGCGCGTGACCTCTTGCAACACCATATCGACGATTTGCACCGGCCATCCAGGTTTGAACAGCAGATCGAGCGATTGCGCGTAGGCCAAGGTGATGAGTGGTCCCGCATCCGGCAATAGGTAGGTTGGTGCATCGACCTTCATGCGCCAACCCGTCTAGGGCGCCAATTCGTGAAGACTGTCAACCATGTTCCGCGTGATGGTTTGCGGCAAGCGCGGCATCGGCAGGTGTGCCTGCGCCATCAACAAAAACAAATCTTCCTGGCTCTCTATTCCCAGGTTGACCATCGCCTCTTTGTCGTTCACACGTCCCAACGCAAAATCCAGCAGCACTTTGAAATTCTGATTGCCCGACGCCTCCGAGGCCTCAAACGTTTCGACAAGATGCCGCAGTTCGGCATTGAATAACGCGTTGATCGAAGTGTCTGACTTGGCGGCAATGACCTTGGCCCGCTTGAGCAAGTCGCGGTCCACAGCCCCGGTGAAATTAACGGTTTCCGCCATCACGACTCCAAAGAAATGACAACACACAAATAAGTGTAGTACATATTTATGTATTCATTGCGCCTTGCCAGGCCGGCCGGCCAACGCCGCCTACTGCTTCTCAAACCCACTCTGTTTGATCATCACCCCCCAACGCTCGTAGGCGGACCGGATTTCGGCCGTCAACTCGCCTGGCGTGGACGGTGCCACCTCATAGGCGCCACGAGCGACGAACTCCTTGACCTGCGCGTCATCGATGCGTCGGTGATGCCGACGCTGGTATCCGGCAATACCGCCACACCAACCCTGATGATCGCCGAGAAGGGCGCGGCGATGGTGCTCGGCAAGCGGTCTTGAAACCAGCTCACCCGCAATTCAAAAGGCCCAATTCACTTCCTCGTGTTACTCACCAACCGGGCCGGCATCATGAGAGACGAAAGCCCCGCGTCGGCGACGTTGTTGTTTGCGACCGGGGCGATTGGTTCAGAGCGTGAGAGGCAATCCAATGCGCCCGCGCCGGGGTGGCCAGGGGCGCTGGGGTAGGCGCGTCGCGCAGCCAAGGCTGGTGCCTTGGCAAGCGGCGCAACACCCCCCAGTGCCCCTGGGTACCCCGGCCCAACGGGT
>JANNGR010000003.1:0-59086 GCA_031403955.1 Betaproteobacteria bacterium | reverse complement strand
GCCGATCTTCGGCTGGCGCGGCAGATGGGTATGAGCGATGTGGTCAGCACCGTGCCCGGTGTCAGCATGGCGCCCGAACGCGAGCAGGGCCCGGCGTTGGCGTATGAGGACTTGCGGCAATTGCGCCAACGTGTCGAGGCGGCCGGACTGACGTTGTCCGTGATCGAGGGGTACCAGCTTTCCGACCGCATTACGCTGGGTTTGCCGGGCCGCGATGACGACCTGGCCAGGGTGTGCGAAAGCATCACCAACATGGGTCGCGCCGGCATTCCGATCTACTGCTACAACTTCATGGCGGTGTTCAACTGGTTGCGCACCTCCAACACCGTGCTGGGGCGTGGCGGCGCGCTGGTGACGCAGTTCGACGCGGGGCAACTGGCCGGCGTTGCGAACACCTATGCCGGTGTGACGACCGACGATCAGATGTGGGACAACTTTCGTTATTTCCTGCAGCGTGTTTTGCCGGTGGCCGAAGCGGCCAAGGTCAAACTGGCGTTGCACCCGGATGACCCGCCGATGTCGCCGGTGCGTGGTCTGGCGCGCATCATGCGCGACGTGGACGCGTTCAAGCGTGTGCTGGACATGGCGCCGAGCCCCTCCAATGGCATGACGTTTTGCCAGGGCAACTTTGCCGCGATGCCGGGTGTTGATATTCCTGCGGCGATTCGCTATTTTGGAGCGCGCGACAAGATTTTCTTCGCCCATTTTCGCGACATACGCGGCAGCGTGCCAGTGTTTGAAGAGACCTTCCACGATGAAGGCAAGACCGATATGGCGGCGGCCATGCGCGCCTACCATGAAGTCGGGTTTGACGGCCCGATGCGGCCTGACCATGCGCCCACGATGGAAGGCGAAAGCAACGACAGGCCGGGCTACATGCTGCGCGGCCAGATTTTTGCGATTGGTTATATGAAGGGGCTGATCGAGGCGGTCAAGGCGGAGCAGGAAACCGCGCCACACGTTCGGTGACCACAAATTGTTTCGTGCCGCGAAACATCCACGCACCAGCCTATGACGGGTGAGGGGACTTAACGCAGCGCCTACGCGATGTGGATGGTGCTGGCCGTGCGCGCCAGTTCGCGCCCCATGCGGGTCAGTGTTTCGAGCGGCATTAGTTGCGACGGCCCCGAGATGCTGATGGCGGCAATTGCACAGCCGCTGCCGGGCTCGCAAATCGCGGCCGCCACACAACGCGCGCCGAGCTCGTTTTCTTCCATGTCGAACGCGTAGTTGCGCGCCGCGCTGCGGGCGATTTCGTCCATGAAGCGGTCGCGGTTGGTGATGGTGTGTGGCGTCCTGGCGCTAATGCGGCGCGGCACTTTGCGGTCGAGTTCCGAGGTACCCATGGTGAGCAGGATCGCTTTGCCCAAGGCGGTGGAATGCAGCGGGTCACGCTTGCCAATCATGGCTTCGGCATGTAACAAGCGGCTCGATCCAACCATGTCGATGTAAACGATCTCGCCACCGTCAGGAATGCCCAGGTTGACGGTCTCGTTAAACTGGCGCTGGAGCCGTAGCAGGGTTGGCTGGGCGACTTCCTTGATGCGCTCGGCATAGGCGGGTAGTGGCCGCGTGACGGCTACACGTGGACCAATCGCATAACGCTCGGTCCGTTCGTCATAGGCAACGAATCCGGAGGCACGCAAGGTGTAGAGATAACGGAAGGTGGTGGTCTTGGGCAACGCGGTGCAAGACGCCAGGTCTGACAGCGTCATCGGACCGTTGCCCGCAACCAGCGCGTCGAGCAATTGCATCGACTTGTGGACCGGTGTGACGACGTAACGGCGATCGAGACTCATGCCAAATCAATATACACGATATGCACCTTGTCGTCTGCCCCTGCTAACCCTGCGAGGGGTGCGGCGCAAGATGTAGCATGGCCTGGCCGCGTCTCGAACTTCCAATACGCAATGCCAGGAGTGACCATGGAAACGATCGATCTTTCGCAATTGCAGGCCCTCAGCGCTGCCGTGTTGTCGGACGTGATGGACAGCCTGGGTCTGCCACAGCGCGCGATGAAATCTTTTGTGCGGCCGCTGGACGACGCACAGGTTCTGGTTGGGCGGGCCCGCACCGGGCTGTATATGCCGGCCTACGCGGTGCGCGAGGGCGAAAACCCGTACGAAGTCGAGATTGCGCTGGTGGACGATCTGAAACTTGGCGAAGTGGTGGTGTTGGCATGCAACGGGCCGACCGAGCGCATCGCGCCATGGGGCGAGTTGTTGTCCACCGCCGCGATGGCGCGCGGCGCCGCCGGTTGTGTCACCGACGGGCTGGTGCGTGACGTGAAGCAGATTCGCGCCATGGGATTCGCGGTTTTTCAGGGCGGCATCGGCCCGCTGGATACCAAAGGCCGTGCACGTATGGTCGAACGCGATGTGCGGGTTGAATGTGGCGGCGTGGGCATCGATCCGGGTGATATCGTATTTGGGGATGTCGATGGCGTGGTGGTCATTCCGCGCGCGCACGAACGCTCCGTGCTGGCGCGCGCGCTGGAAAAGGTGACCGGCGAGACGCATACCCGTGACGCGTTGCGCCGGGGCGAACCGTTGGCCACGGTGTTCAAGCGCTTCGGTATTCTCTGAACGCGCCCGCTGGCCTGCATCGGTCCGCTTGCGCAGCGGTCAACCCCGGGGCACGTAATGAACTCCGCCGACAACCTGTACCAATTCGCCAGCCAATACCTGCCCGGTGGCGTCTGCGCCTCGGCGCGCGTGAACGACGCGATCGGCCGGCCGTTCTACGTCTCGCGCGGTGACGGCGCGTATCTGTATGACCTTGACGGCAAGCCGTATGTGGACATGTGTACCTCGCATGGCGCGTCCTTGTTGGGCCATAACCACCCCAGGATCAAGGCCGCCATCCAGACCGCGCTGGACCTGGGGATTCTGTGCGCCTGCGAAACCGAATACCAGTCCCGGCTCGCGCAACGCATCACCGAACTGGTGCCGTGTGCCGAGATGGTGCGTTTTGCCGGCTCCGGCACCGAGACCGTGATGCATGGTTTGCGGCTGGCCCGCTGCGCGACCGGCCGCGAAAAATTCATCAAATTCGAAGGGCACTTCCACGGTTATGCCGACGCACTCAACTTCAGCGTCATGCCGCCGCTGGACCAGGCCGGGCCGGCCGACGCGCCGCTGCCTTATCCGGAGTCGGGCGGTATTCCGGTGCATACCCGCGACGATCTGATCGTGGTTCCGTTCAACGACACCGCGGCGCTTGAGGCAGCGTTTGCGGCGCATGGTCATCAGGTGGCCGCGCTGTTGATGGAGCCCATCAACTACGACCAGGGATGTATCGAAGCACAGCCGGCGTTCATGCACCTGTGCCGCGATTTGTGCGACCGTTACGGCGCCTTGCTGTTTTTCGACGAAGTGCTGACCGCTTTTCGCATGGCGCCGGGTGGTGCCCAGGAGTACCTGAGGGTGATACCGGATTTGTGCGTGCTGGGCAAGGCATTTGGCGCCGGCATGCCCATCAGTGCCTTGGCCGGCAAGGGCAGGGTAATGCAGCACTTGAAACCTCTGGGCGAGAGCCAGATGAGCGGCACCTACCTGGCCCATCTCACCACCGTGATGGCGGCGCTGGCTGCTTTGGAGCAATACAGCAGCCCTGGTTTCTATGCCAGGATGGAGTCAGTCTGCCAGCATTTTTACACCGGGTTCCAGGCCGCCATCGACCGCAGTGGCGTGCTGGTACGGCTGCAGTTTCTGGGTCCGCGCTTTGGCTTGTATTTTGGTCTGCGCGACCCGGTCACCAATTACCGCCAGGCGGCGTGCAAGAACCATGGGGCCGAGTTGATTTTCGTGCGCGGTTGCATCGAGCGAGGCGTCTATTTCCAGCCGGCGGCGCACCATGGATTTTCGGCCATGCATACCGAGGAGGACATGGACCGGGTGTTGTTCGCGATTGGTGGGGCCTTGGCCGATGTCAAGCGCAGTCACGCTGGCCAATGACGATAGCGGCAGTTGTTTCGTTGCATGAAACACTGATTGGACCGGAGCCTGAAGAGCAATGACTATGATGGAAAAAATGAGGATAGCGCTGATTCATGTAAGCCAGGAAACCAACGATTTCAACCCGGTGCCGACCACGATGCGCGACTACCAGTCGTTTGGCATTGTCGAGGGGCCGGCGATGATCGAGAAGTTCCGTGGCCTTGGGCAGATCGGTGGTCATATCCAGGCGATCGGAGAGTCCGGCTTGCCGATTGAGACGGTTCCCATCATCCGTGCCTGGGCCGTAGCCGGCGGGCGCATCACGAAAGACGCGTACGCGTTTTTTGACCGGAAGATACGCGACGGACTGCAGGCCGCCGGCCCGATCGACGCACTGGCGCTGCAATTACACGGTGCCTGTTCGGCCGACGGCATCGACGATGTCGAAGGAGCCCAGTTGGAGGCCTGCCGCGCTGTACTTGGCGATGCCATTCCGATCGTTCTCGGGCTCGACCACCATGGGAACGTGACGCAGAAAATGGTGGACCTGAGCACCGCCATCGTCGGCCACCGCACCCAGCCGCATGACCCGTTTGATACCGGAAAAATCGGTGCGCAACTACTCATCAAGATATTGTTTGGCGGCGCGCGGCCGGTCATGGCCTGGCGCAAGCTGCGCCTGCTGTCGCACCAGGAGCAGTTTCTGACGGCTCACGGCCCGATGAAGGTCTGGTTCGACCGGGCTCGCGCTATGGAGGCCGACCCGCGGGTGCTGCAGGCTTCCAATTACCCGATGCAACCCTGGCTGGATGTAGCCGAAGCTGGTTGGGCGACCGTTGTCGTGACGGACAACGACCGTGCGCTGGCGGAAAAGCTGGCCGAAGAGCTGGCGGACCTCGCCTGGTCGATGCGGGCCGAATTCCAGAAAAAAGAGGCGATCGCGATTGACGACGCAGTGCGTTTGGCCGACCAGGCGCCGAGTGGCGTAGTCGTGCTCAGTGATACCGGAGACACGGTGTTTGGCGGGTCGGCGGGTGACAGCAACCTGATTCTTGAGGCAATTTTGCGGCTGGGCATCAAGAGCCGCGTGCTCATGCCACTGATTGAACCCGAGACCGTGGCGCGCCTGTTCGAGGCTGGCGTTGGGGCCGTGGTGACGCTGGCTATTGGTGGTCACGCAGCCACGGAATTTTTCCGCCCGCTTGAGGTAACCGGCACCGTGCGCCGCATTGGCTCGGGGCTGGTGCCAGTCAGCCACTACGATCAGGACGAGATCGACATGGGACGCACGGTGGTGTTCGAAGTCGGCCCGGTCACGTTGCTGATCAGTGAACTGCGTGGTGTGGCAGGCAACTTGCCGGACGTCTACGAGGCTTATGGTATCGACCCGAAGCAATACAAGATGGCGGTGCTCAAAACCGCATCCAATTTTCAGTATTTCGCTTCCATCTCGTCGCAGGTGATCCGTGTCGACACCATCGGTCCGGGGCAGTCGAACGTTTTTGGTCTTCCCTGGAAGCGTATCCCGCGCCCGATGTACCCACTTGACCCTATTGACGACTGGCGTGCAGGCGGGCCATGATTGACGCGTGCTGGTGTTGCGGAGCGGGCCGGTTGCATATCGCGTACCGGTTGCAAATTTTGTGTATGCCTATTCAACCCGAGGAAACTTCTCCATGAAACCCAATCTTGTACGCCGTTCGGCGCTGGTCACTACGTTGCTGGTAGCAATCACGGCCCTTGTTTTGCCTTCGCAGAGCGCGGCGCAAGCGCTGAAGGCCGGCCGGTTGCGCGTGGCGATTCTGGCCGACGTGGTGAACTTCGACCCGCAGCAGTTTTCTTCGCAGAATTTTCCGTTGATCAAGAACCTGTACGACAGTCTGATCGAATACACCTCCGAGGGCCAGGCGGTTCCCAGTCTGGCCTCGGCATGGACGGTCGGGCAGGGCAACAATTCGGTCACCGTTTCGCTGCGCCGCGACGTCACGTTTCACAGCGGCGCGCCACTGAACGCCGAAGCGGTGTCGGCCACGCTGAAAAAGGCCGCCGACCCGAAGACCGGCAAAAACGTCTATGCCACCATGTCGGTGGTGAAAGACTGGACCGTGGTGGACCCGTTCACGATCCGGCTCAACTTCACCGGCCCGGTGCCGGACCGGCAGATCACCGATTTGCTGCAGTTCCTGTCGCCGATCGACCCGGCGGGTATCGACACCGTCGAGACCAAACCGGCTGGCACCGGAGCATTCACATTGGCCGAGCGGGTTTTGGGCCAGCGCGTGCGTATGGTGGCGAATCCGAAATACTGGCGTGCCGAGAAGCCGCTGCCAAGCGAAATCGTGCTGACGGTCTTCAGCGACAACGACGCCGCCAGCGCGGCACTTGAGTCCGGCGCTGCCGACATAATTTATGGCGGCGATTCACGCGCCGCCATCCGTCTGCGTAGCGCCGGTTATCAGTTGATTCAGGGGCCGGGCCCGCTGGTGCAGGTGTTTCGCATCAACAGTACCCAGGGTCCGTTTCGCAACGAAAAGTTCCGCCAGGCGTTCAACTACCTGATGGACCGCCGGGCGATTTTGCAAGTGGGTTACGCTGGCTTGGGCGAGGTCACCACGTTGCCTTGGGCCCCGGCCAGTCCGGCGGCGGACAAGTCGTATGACCCGAAATACGCCTTCGACCTCGACAAGGCGCGCGCCTTGCTCAAGGAGTCCGGCCTATCGGCGGCCGAGATGAACGGCTGGAAAATGCTGGTGAACGGTGGCGATCAGGCTTCGTTGGCCATCAGCCAGGTGGTGCAAAGCACGCTGGCCAAGGTCGGTATCAACATCGAGCTCGACCTGAAGCAGGGCTCGGAAATGGTCGACGCAATGTTAGGTGGCAAGTTTGCCGCCACCTTTGGCGGCATCGGCAACATCCAGAAGTTTCCGACCCGCGTCGCCACCAACAGCATTTACCGTACGGCCAAGAACCCGGTGCTCGGAGACCCGCATCCGCACCAGGCCTACGTGGCTGCGATTGACCGCGTCAACCAGACTTTCGGTTCCGGGGCGGATGTCAAGGCAGCCTATGACAACCTGAACAAGGTGCTGGTGGATGTGGCCTTCGCGATACCCACCAACACCTACGACATCGGCTTGATCGTGGCGGCGAAAAACGTCGGCGGCATCACGCGCGAGATCGACAACATGCTTGTGGGACGCACCATCGGATTCCGTTGACTTCGGTCAAGCCGTGCCGCGGGTTCACGGCGCGTGTTTATGACTGAGCCGATTCTTTGCGTGCGTGGGTTGACGGTGACGTTTGTCGGCTCCGGCCGCTCGGTTAGCGCGGTGCGCGGCATCGATTTCGATGTCTACGCGAATGAAGTGCTGGGCATCGTCGGCGAGTCAGGCTCGGGCAAAAGTGTTACCTCGCTGGCCATCAGCGGCCTGTTGCCCGACACGGCAGTGGTAAAGGGCTCCATACGGCTGGGCGGCATCGAGGTGACCACGCTTGACGCCGAACACTTGCGCCAGATGCGCGGACGCGACGTGGGCATGATCTTCCAGGACCCGACCACCACGCTCAATCCGGTGTTGCCAATCGGGCGCCAGGTGATAGAGGGTCAGGTTGCGCATCGGCAGATCGCGCCCAACAAGGCGGCGCAACGCGCCATTGAATTGTTGCGCGAGGTCGACATGCCGGACCCGGCCGGTCGTGTGGACCAGTATCCGCACCAGTTCTCGGGTGGCATGCGCCAACGCGTGGTGATTGCGATGGCCATGGCTGGCCGTCCCAAATTGATCATCGCCGATGAACCCACCACGGCGCTCGACGTGACGGTCCAGGCGCAGGTGCTGGCGGTGCTTGCAAAGCGCCAGGCCGACACTGGCGCAGCGGTGATTCTGATCACGCACGACCTCGGTGTGGTGGCCGAAGTAGCGCATCGGGTCGCCGTGATGTACGGTGGGCGTATCGTCGAGTCGGGGCCGGTGGAGGAAATCTTCAAACGGCCCAGGCATCCCTACACCGTCGGCCTGCTGCGCAGCGTGCCACGCATCGACACGGTAGACGCTCGGCTGGTGCCGATCATCGGTCAGCCGCCGACACCGGCGCAGTTGCCAAGCGGCTGCACCTTTCATCCGCGTTGCGCCATTGGCCGTGAGCGGGCGATTTGCGCCGTGCAGGACCCGGCCTTGAGCCCGGTCGGCGATACGCATTCCGCGGCCTGCCATTTTGCCGATGAGGTGGCGCAACTGCTGGCCGACACCGAGCCCCGGGCGGGCGCAACACCGAGATCAGACGCAACGGTTCGATCTGTCGCCGCGCCACTGCTGGTGGTGGACCAACTGAGGGTCTATTTCCCGGTCAAGGCCGGTGTGCTGCGCCGGCGCGTTGGATGGGTGCGCGCGGTAGACGGGGTCAGCCTGACCGTGTTTGCCGGCGAGACGGTTGGCCTGGTGGGAGAGTCGGGCTGCGGCAAGACCACTACCGGGCGGGCGATCATGGGTCTGGTCCCGTCGTCGGCGGGAAGTGTATCTTTCGCCGGGCAGGATATTACGCATCTGCCGCGCGACGGTATGCGCAAGGTGCGCCGCAACATGCAGTACATATTCCAGGATCCGTATTCGTCGCTGAATCCGATCATGAGCGTGGGCGACATCGTGGCTGAACCCTTGCGTATCCACGGCTTGTACGACGCAATGGGTGGCGCCAAATGGGTCGCCGAGTTGTTCGATCTGGTGGGCTTGTCGAATACGCTGGTGAACCGTTTTCCGCGGGAATTTTCGGGCGGCCAGCGCCAGCGTATTGGCATCGCGCGGGCACTGGCGCTGAAGCCCCGGCTGTTGATCCTGGACGAGCCAGTGGCGGCGCTGGATGTGTCGATCCAGGCGCAGGTTATCAATCTGTTGCAGGACCTGCAGCGCGAGCTCGCTTTGGCCTATCTGTTCATCGCCCATGACCTGTCGGTCGTGCGCCATATAGCGGATCGGGTGGCGGTGATGTATCTGGGGCGCATCGTCGAGGAGAGCACGAAGACGACGCTATACGCCACACCGACGCATCCTTATACCCAGTCCCTGATGTCGGCGGTGCCGGTGCCCGACCCGAGCGCGCGCCACACCCGCCGGCGCATCATCCTGGAGGGCGACATACCCAACCCGGCGTTCCCACCAACGGGCTGCCATTTTCATCCGCGCTGTTTCAAGGCCAGCGAACGTTGCGCGCGCGAGGCCCCTTTGTTTGAGCCTTACCCCGGCTTGCCCACCCACACCGCGTGCCACCATGCAGGGCCGATCGGTGTTGGCAGCGTTGGCCAAAGCCGATCTGCGCAAGTGGTGCCAACACCATGAGCGATAACCTGCGCCGCTCGCGTGACGTGGTCACCCGCGTGCTGAAGCGTAAGGGCGCGCTGCTTGGCGTCGTGTTCCTGGCCACGCTGATGTTGTTGACCTTGTTCGCGCGCTGGATCCTGCCGTTTGACGCGTTGACGCAGGACTTCGCCAGCACCTTGCAGGGCCCGTCACGCGTGCACTGGTTTGGCACCGATGAACTCGGGCGTGACATCCTGGCGCGGGTGGTGTACGGCGCCCGGACCTCGCTGTTGACGGCCGCTGGGGCGGTAGCGATCGCCGCCTCGATCGGCGTGCCGATCGGCCTTGTGGCTGGATTCTTTGGCGGCTGGCGCGATACCTTGCTGATGCGTTTTGTGGACGTGTTGCTGTCGCTGCCCGGCATCCTCTTCGCCATGGCGCTGATTGCGGTGCTGGGGCGCAGCCAGATCGCCGCGTTGGTGGCAGTCGGCATCACCGGCATACCGAGCTTCGCGCGTATCACGCGTGCGCAGGTGTTGTCGCTGCGCAAACGCGACTTTGTCACCGCGGTCGAAGCGCTCGGCGGAACTTCCAGCTACAACATGTTTCGCACCGTGTTGCCAAACTCCTGGAGCCCGATTCTGGTGCAGGTGGTGATCCTGTGCTCGGTCGCGATCCTGATCGAGGCCTCGCTGGCGTTTCTGGGTGTTGGCATACCGCCGCCGACGCCGAGCTGGGGCGAGATGTTGCGCACCGGGAAATCGTTTCTGCATGACGCCCCCACTTATGCCGTGTTTCCCGGCATGGTGCTGACGCTCACCATACTTTCGCTTGACACCCTCGGGCGCACGCTGGCTGCCGTGCTGGAAGACCGGCACGAACTGGCCGCGGTGCCAGAGCTGGAACGGAGCGGCCCATGATCGGATACATCCTGCGCCGCCTGCTGCAACTGTTGCCGGTGTTGTTGATTGCCTCCACCGGAATCTGGGCCATGATTTACGCCGTGCCCGGAAGCCCAATTGGTGCGATGGTGGGCGAAAACGCGACTCCTGAGCAGGTGCAGGCGGCGGTTGCGCGGCTTGGTCTGGACCGTCCCATCACGGTTCAGTATTGGTCATGGCTTGGCAGTGCCATTACCGGCGATTTCGGCTTGTCGATCCAGAACCGCGAGCCGGTGCTGAACCTGATCGCACATCGCATACCGGCCACGCTGCAACTAGGCCTGGCCGCCACCTTGATCGGCTTGTTGCTGGGTGTTCCGGTGGCGGTGGTGAGTGCCTTGCGCCCGGGGTCGGTGCTTGACCGCGCTTTGAGCGGCTGGAGCGCGCTGGCGCTCGGTGTGCCGACTTTCTGGCTCGGCATCCTGCTGATCCTGGTTTTTGCGGTTGAACTGCGCTGGTTGCCATCCGCTTCTGCCTATGTGTCGGTTTGGGAGTCGCCGCTGCAAGCCGCGAAAAACATCCTGTTGCCGGCGCTGACATTGGGTGTCTATGTGTCGGGCATTTTTGCGCGTTTCCTGCGCGCCTCGCTGCTGGGTGAACTCAAGGCCGACTATGTGCGCACCGCGCGTTCCAAGGGCCTGCCCGAGCGCGACGTGATCGGCCGCCACGTGATGCGCAACGCGTTGTTGCCGTTCGTGACCATCGTCGGCCTGATGATGGCTACCTTCATCGGTGGCACCGTCGTAACTGAGGCCGTGTTTACCTATCCCGGTCTCGGCCGCCTGTTGATCCAGGCCATCAGCACCCGCGACTACCCGCTGATTCAGGGCTGCATCCTTTTCATCCTGGTGGTTTTTGTGCTAATCAACCTGATGGTTGATGTCCTGTACGCCTACATCGATCCGCGGATTGATTACGGTTGAGAGCACTGCGGGCATGCGGTACACGTGCCATCGGGCAGACCCTGGCGGCAGGGTTCACTTGTCCCGCGCAAGCGACGCAAACACGCGCATCAGCAATTGCGCGTGCCGACCTTCCCCCGCCATGCCGTCGTTGCTGGTTGGCGCTTGCGCGAGCCGGAAATGGTGGTAGTCGTCGCGCCCCCGCACCAGCATCGCAAATGGTTTGTCGGCGCCGTCCTGTTGCACGCGTGTTGACACGTAGCGAATCGCAATGCCGATGCGCGGGCTGGGGGAGCGATTGGCATTCGAGCCATGCACGATCCACAGGTGGTGCAGCGACATTTCGCCCGCCCGCAAGGTCAGATCGACAGCCTTGTTCTCATCCACCGCCACCGTAATCTCTTGTCCGCGCGACAACACATTGTTGTCGGCGTAGGTTTCGCGCTGCGGCAAGTTCGGCCTGGTGTGGGAGCCGGGGATAACCCGCATACACCCGTTTTCCGGCGTCACCGGCCCGAGCGCGACCCAGGCGGTGGCCACCTCCATCGGCGACAGCCCCCAATACGCGCCGTCCTGGTGCCAGCTCACGAATGCCTTGTCGCCGGGCATCTTGACGAACCAGCTCGAACTCCAGGCCAGCAGGTTGGGGCCCAGCAGTTGCTCCACCGCGTCGAGAATTTTTGGCTCGCGCGTCAACGCGTCGACCCACTGAAAAACAAAATGGGTGTCGGAATTAATCTGCCAGCGCGCACCGACTTTCAGTGCCTCGAGTCTGGCCTTGTGTTTTTCGTGAAAGCCCAGGTACAGGTCGCGGTAGTGGCTTGTTTGCGTCGGTGTTAGCGCTTGGACCGGGCACAGGTAGCCGTACCGGCCGAACTGAAACCTGGCAGCGTTCGTGGGCTGGACCTGCTGCATCAGATCGTGATCCTGCGGGTGCGCCCAACTACCGGCCAGCTTTCAGCCGCCACGCCATCACGCACCGCCCAGACATCGCTGTGCAAGGCCATGGTGGGGCAGATGTGGCGCGGTATGCCGTAGACCACATCGCCCACTTGGTATTGGGCGGCACGCGGCGTCTGCAGCACCAGATGTTCTTCGCTGTGTGTCACGGCCACCGCATCCTCCAGCCCGAACACGCGAACCCGCGGTTGTGGCATCTCGGATGCCACCGCCTTGTGGCCCAGATCCAGGCACAGGCGATCGGGTGTGGGTTTGCTGATGACACGCGTCAGCAACACGGCGGCGTTCAGAAAATTATGCTCGGGGCAGACCTGCGCCTGGCCGAAGTCCCACAACACCGTGGTACCGGCGCCGACTTCCACATCGGCGTGTTGCGCCAGCAAGGCAAATGTGGGTGTGCCGCTGGCAACGGTGCACGGCACGGGCAGGGACTCGGCGCGCAACTGGTCGCGTAGTTGCCATACTGACGCAAACGTCTGCTCGGTCGCCCGCGCCAGGGCCTCAGGGTCCGGCAGGTGCAGATGGCCGTCATAAGCGTGCAGCCCGGCGGCCTGAACACCCGGCGACTGGCAAAGCGCCCGGTACAGCGGCGCCGCGTCGCCAGGCGCGATACCGGTGCGGTTCATGCCGACGTTTAGATCGACGTACAACGCGATGACGACATTTTCATCGACGGCGACCTGGCTGATCGCCGCCAGGTTGCGCGCATCGTCCACCAGCGTGGCAAACCGCGTCCGCGGAAAACGCCGCATCAACGCGACCAGCCGGCGGATGTTGGGCTCGACCGGCTGGTAGGCCAGCAGGATGTCTTCGCCGCCGGCGGCGGCGGTCATTTCCGCCTCGGCAATCGTCGACACCTTGAATTTGTGGATGCCCGCCGCGCGCTTGAGCGCGATCACCTGCGGCAGCTTGTGGGTTTTGACGTGCGGGCGCAGCCGATCAACGTGACCCGCCATCGCGATCATGCGTTGCAGGTTCTGTTCAATACGTTGTGGATAAATCAGTACCGTGGGGGAGCTGATGGCGGCGGCGTTTGAGATGGCATACCAGTTGGACACAATGCTGCGCCTTTCGTAACAGTGGCCTGCCGATCTTAGCCAGCGTGCCGGCGTTGTATCCAGCGCCCATGTTTCACCGCACGAAACAGGCGTCAATCCGGCAGCGTGTAGAGCGGAATGTCCTGCGCGGCGCCGAGTGCGTCGAGTTGCGGGCAGGTCTGACTGGCAAGGAAAACAGCTACCGAATCGTGTGTGGTCTGCGCCGCCATGCTGTGGCGATCAGTCATCTGCAGGCCGGCTGCCTTGCACAATGCGGCCGCAAAATGCGGCTCCAGCGCCGCTACGGCAACCCGGCCGCCCTTGCAGGGGTAGATACGGTAACCGGCATGGCCACCACCCACGGCAGCGCCGGGCAGCGTCATGCCCCAGGTTCGCGGCAGAGCGAGATAAGCTGCCGCGAGCGCCAACGCGACTTCGAGATACACCGCTTTGCCGGTCCGGCTGTGGTGCAAAACGGCCTTCAACACCGCCTCGGCTGCCATCAACGAGCCACCCATGTCGGCGTAAAGGCTCGGCGGCATGTCCAACCCGGTCACCAGGCCCATCTCGGCCATATAGGTCAGATCGTGGCCCGGCTCTTCGGCGCGCGCGCCGTGCGAGCCGACGATGGCTACCTGGGAAAGACCGGGATACAACTTGTGCAACGGTTTCCAGGCCAGCCCGAGTTTGCGCAGCGCGGAAGGTCGAAATGAGGTCAACAACACGTCGGTGCGGGCCAACTGGCGGTGTATGGCGCGTTGACCGGCAGGGCTGCGCAGGTCAGCCGGCAACACCTTCACGCCTTGATGCAGCATGCTGTAGGCAGCCTGGTCGTAAACGCCCATCGGGTCACCGGCCGGAGGTTCGACTTTGATGCAGGTAGCCCCCATGGCCCGCAGACGCATCAACGCTGCCGGGCCGGGCACGTTGAGTGCCAGGCTGAGGATGCGAACGCCGCGCAGCGGCCTGATCGGTGATTGGGTTGTGGCGGTGGTCATGGTGCCGGGCAATTTGCCGCGGATCGCAGGTGGCGATGTTGCGCAATTTATCACGCGCTAGGTTTTTGTTGACCGAGGGCGGATAACATGACATTCAACCCGGTTCAAGTGACGAAATGCTTCGCTTCAAACGCATGGTTGCGCCCCACATCCCGTCAGCGTCCGGTCTCGCCCATCGAACCCGAGGCAGCTTTCAGCCGCCAAAATCCAGCGCCAGCCCGACATAGTTTTCCGCCAGCGAACGCGACGCGGCTTCCGAGTGGATCAGGTAATCCAGCTCGGCCTCCTGTACTTTCTGGCCGAAACCGGCGCTGTCGGGGAAGCGGTGCATCAGCGACGTGAACCACCATGAGAACCGCTCGGCTTTCCAGATGCGGCGCAGACAACGTTCTGAATAATTGTCGATGCCAGTCTCGCTATGTTCACGGTAGTACTGGGCGAAGGCGCCGGACAGGAATTTCACGTCGGTGGCCGCCAGGTTGAGGCCTTTGGCACCGGTCGGTGGCACGATGTGCGCGGCGTCACCGGCCAGGAACAGCCGGCCAAAACGCATCGGTTCCGCCACGAAGCTGCGTAGCGGCGCGATACTTTTTTCGATCGACGCTCCGGTCACCAGATGTTCGCGTGCCTGCGGGTCGAGCCGGCTGCGCAGTTCGGCCCAGAACGCGTCGTCGGACCATTGTTCTACCTTGTCGCTCAGGTCGCATTGCACGTAGTAACGGCTGCGCGTCGCGCTGCGCATCGAGCACAAGGCAAAGCCGCGTTCGGTGTTGGCGTAAATCAGTTCGTGCGACACCGGCGGCACATCGGCCAGAATGCCCAGCCAGCCAAACGGATAGACCTTCTCATATTCGGTGATGGCCCCCACCGGCACACTGGCGCGGCAAACACCATGAAATCCATCACATCCGGCGATGAAGTCGCAGGCCAGTTCGTGTTGCACCTTGCCTTGTGGTCCGTCAGTCTCGTAGCGCACCAGCGGGCGTGCGCCATCGAAGTCATGGATGGTGACGTTCGAAGCGCTGTAGACACTTGACAGACCTGCCGCCTGGCGGGCGTCCATCAGGTCATGGGTCACCTCGGTCTGGCCGTAGACCATGACGTTTTTCCCGCCGGTCAGTTGCTGCATGTCGATCCGGTGCCGCCGGCCGCTGAACAACATCTCGAACCCGCCATGCACCAATCCCTCCTGGTGCATACGTTCGCCCACGCCGGCTTCATCCAGCAGGTCAACAGTGACCTGCTCCAGCACGCCGGCGCGAATACGACCCAGCACATAAGCCGCGCTTTGGCGTTCGATGATGACGGTGTCAATGCCGGCCTGGTACAACAACTGGCCGAGCAGCAGACCGGACGGGCCTGCGCCAATGATCGCGACCTCGGTACGCATGGGATTTGTCTCCTGAAATTAGGTGCGTCAAGCTTATGCCGCCGGCGCTGCTGGCGCCAGTACGCGCGCCGTGCTTTGTGCGATGATCAATCGGGTTGTGCGATAAACGCACAAAGGATCCACTTCTGAAGCGCACGCAATATGCTCCAGCACCAGGCGATTTCCAAGGCGGACCGGATTGAAGGCATGGCCAAGGGCATGGCGGTGCTGGAAAGTTTTGACACTGAGCGCCAGCGACTCAACGCCAGCCTGGCCGCACAACGCGCAGGCATCAGTCGCGCCGCGGCGCGCCGGCACTTGTTGACGCTTGCGCACCTGGGTTATCTGGAGACCGACGGCAGTTATTTCTGGCTATCTCCCAAAGTGCTGCGGTTTGCCGGCAGCTACCTGTCGTCGGCGCGGCTGCCACGGGTGTTGCAACCCACGCTCAACCGGCTGGCAAAGCAAACCGGCGCGGCGTTCTCGGCCGTCGTGCTCGACGGCGACGAGGTAGTCATCGTTGCCAATAGCGGGCAGGGGTTCGATCTGGCGCCAGCCGCCGCTACCCGCTTGCTGGCGTATGGCCTGCACCTGGGCGCGCGTTTGCCGGCGCACGCAACTTCCACCGGCCGGGTATTGCTGTCCGCCAAGTCAAGAGCCGCCTTGAACATCTGGATGAAGGCTCGGGTGCTGCCGCGCTTGACGGCCCATACCGTCACCGGGCCGAAGCAGTTTCGTGTGCTGATTGAGCAGGTGCGAATCGATGACTTTTGCCTCGCCAGTGAAGAACATGAAATCGGCGTACACGCGCTCGCGGTTGCGCTGCGCGACATGTTGGGCCAGACGGTGGCGGCGCTTAATGTGGTGTTGCCCGGTTCGTGTGTTGACCCACTTCGCACGCGCGACCGGTGGGTGCCGGTGCTGCAACAGGCCGCACGCGAGTTGCGGCCGTTGTTGTAGCCTGCTAGCGCGTTATCGGGGCTTCAAGCAGGCGGCTCCATCTGGGCTGGTTCTGCACGATTTCCTGCCCGGCGTCATTGCAGGTGGCTGCGCCCGGGACATGCCGATCCTGATCGAGCAGGCGAAATTCGAAAACTTCGACGGCCGGGCGCGCGAGTGCCTGCAGTACGGTGCGGTGAATGACACCGACCTTCGGCGCCACGTGCGCGGCTGCCTGGGCGATCGCGCCGAGGCAACTGTGGACACCTACCGCAAGAACAGACCGGGCGTATCCCCGCGTTTCGTGTAGCGCAAGGCGAACTTGCGGCCTTTCCCGCAGAACGCTTTCCGCCTCCGGATGCTTCTGCCAGAAGGCTCGAAGCATGTTTATCGAGGTGACTTAATTGTTGGCCGCGCCACTTCATTGATTTGCCTTCACGTGCGTGTCGGATCATCGGGGACCAAAGGCAGACTGAGGCACTGACGTGATTTCATCCTGTTCAGCCTGACAATTGTCCCAGACAAAATTCGTCCTTTGCGTCGCCGGTGGGGGCCAGAAGGAACTGAATTTCGGCCGCATTGCAGTACCCGCCGACGCGTGATGCGCAGCAACTACTTCAAACACCGGACAGCATCAGACCGTCCGGGGACAATTGGCTGACACTCCGTGCAGGCTGGCGCTATTGGTACTTCCGCAGCTCCAGCTTGCCGATCTGATTGCGGTGCACCTCGTCCGGCCCGTCCGCGAGCCGCAACGTGCGTGATAACGCGTAGGCGTGTGTCAGTCCAAAGTCGTTGCTGGTGCCGCCCCCGCCATGCGCCTGGATCGCCCAATCGATTACCTTGCAGGCCATGTTCGGCACCGCCACCTTGATCATTGCGATTTCGGCCTGGGCGACCTTGTTGCCAACCGTGTCCATGCGGTGCGCCGCGTTGAGTGTCAGCAGGCGCGCCTGTTCAATCAGGATGCGCGACTCCGCAATGCGTTCGATGGTGACCCCCTGTTGCGCCACCGACTTGCCGAACGCCACGCGCGACAAGCTGCGCCGGCACATGCGCTCGAGCGCACGTTCGGCCAGGCCGATCTGCCGCATGCAATGGTGGATCCGCCCGGGGCCAAGGCGACCCTGGGCGATCTCGAAACCACGCCCTTCACCGAGCAACAGGTTCGAAGCCGGCACGCGCACATTCTCGAACAACACCTCGGACGCCCGGTCGGGGAGGCCGTAATAACCGAAGATCGGTAGCGCCCGCACCACCTTCACGCCGGGCGTGTCCATGGGCACCAGGATCATTGACTGCTGCTGGTGCCGGTCAGGGTTCAGCGGGTTGGTCTTGCCCATGAATATCGCGATACGACAGCGTGGATCGGTCGCGTTGGTGGTGTACCACTTGTGCCCGTTGACGACATAGTGGTCGCCGTCGCGCTCGATCGACGATGCGATGTTGGTGGCGTCGCTGGACGCCACGGCTGGCTCGGTCATCGCGAAACAGGAGCGGATCTCTCCCGCCAGCAACGGTTTCAGCCAGCGCTCGTGGTGCTCCGCGCTGCCGTAGCGCGCCAGCACTTCCATGTTGCCGGTGTCGGGCGCGGAACAATTGAAGACTTCCGGCGCCAGCATGGAGCGTCCCATGATTTCGCACAACGGCGCGTACTCCAGATTGGTCAGCCCCGCTCCGTGCGGCGACTGCGGCAGGAACAGGTTCCACAACCCCAGCGCGCGCGCCTTGGGCTTGAGTTCGTCGATCAGTGGAAGCACCTTCCACGGCCCCAGCGTCTCGGCTTCGTCGATGTGGCGTTTCTCGTTCGGATAGATGTGCTCGTCCATGAAGGCGCATAGGCGCCGCTGGAGATTCTGCACTTTGGCTGACGGATCGAATGGCATGGGATTCCTTTCTTCGGTGAAGGGCAGGCCGTCGAAATGGCTGCCGACGACCATTTTGATGTGTTTGGCACACCAGGCGCAACCGCAATGGTCTGCCCGCTCATGGTCTCCGAACCGGGCGAAAGCGGGGTGGCGTTGAGCATGTCGTTCGCAAGAGCCTGTGCTTCCAGCTCATAAAAGGGTTCCTGGTCGCGAATGGGTTGCGCATAAGATCCTCGAATCGAACACCGGGGCCGCATAGTGCATCATCGCAGTCTATGCGGCCCGGGTCGCCGGGATGGCAGCGCGGTCTGGCGTGGTCCGTGTCCTACGCAAGCCCCCTTGGCCAAATCCGCGAAACGCGCACACACCAAACAGCTTGAAAGGACCAAACCATGTTGACCATCCACCATCTCGGCAAGTCTCAGTCGGAGCGGGTTATTTGGCTGTGCGAGGAACTGGGACTTCCCTTTGAGTTGAAACGCTACAACCGCGACCCGGTGACCATGATGGCTCCACCCGAGCTCAAGGCACTGCACCCCATGGGCGCGGCGCCCGTGATCACCGACAGCGCGCTGGTTCTCGCCGAGTCGGGAGCAATCGTTGAATACATCATCGCGAAACACGGCGGTGGGCGCCTTGCACTGGGCCCGGCGCACCCGGACTTTGCCCAGTATCTGTACTGGCTCCACTTCGCCAACGCGAATCTCCAGCCGAACATGGGGCGCAATTTGCTGCTGCGCCGGCTTGACCTGGCGCCGGATGACCCGACCCTGGTTTGGACCAGGGGTCGCCTGGACCGCGCGCTCGAGGCGGTTGAAGCCCGGTTGCGCGACGTGGACTACCTTGCCGGCAGCGAATTTACCGCGGCGGACATCATGACGGTCTTTTCGCTGACGACGATGCGTGCCTTCGTACCGATCGACCTGGCGCCGTACGCAAGCATCCGGTCGTACCTGCGCCGGATCGGCGAACGCGAGGCCTACCGCAGGGCGATGCACAAGGGTGATCCGGAAATGACGCCGCTTTTGGCCTAGTAGACCGGAGCTTTGTGATGGCTTTGCCAGTTTAGAGGCTCGCGAATGAAGAAGACATAGACTGGAAGCTGTCACCGCGGCAAGGCAAAAAGCGCGCGTCGACAATGAGCTTGATCCCATTTGCGGATACGATTCCACTCGATCGGCGCCGTGGCGGACGATCACGCATGCGCGCCACCCCATGGTACGCAAGTTGCCGATGCAGTCCGGCTGCCTGCGCGGCTTGAATGCACGTATCCGTCCCAATTTAGGAGAACCAAGATGGTCAGCAAAAACACGATTTGTCTTTGGTACGACGGCACCGCGTTGGACGCCGCGAAGTTCTACGCCGAGACGTTCCCGGACAGCGCGGTGGGAACTGTCCATCGCGCACCTGGCGACTATCCAGCGGGCAAGCAGGGCGATATCTTGACGGTCGAGTTCACGGTGATGGGCATCCCTTGTCTCGGCCTAAACGGAGGCTCGGCGTTCAAGCACAGCGAGGCTTTCTCGTTCCAGGTTGCGACCGATAACCAGGCCGAAACGGACCGCTTGTGGAACGCGATTGTCGGAAACGGCGGCCAGGAAAGCGCATGCGGGTGGTGCAAGGACAAGTGGGGACTGTCGTGGCAGATCACGCCACGCGCCCTGACGGCCGCGATCGCCGATCCTGATCGAGCGGCGGCCAAGCGCGCGTTCGAAGCCATGATGGGGATGAGAAAGATCGACATCGCTGCGATCGAAGCGGCTCGGCGCGGCTGACGGTCCCGGTGCCGGCCCAGCCCCGGTCGGCGTGACTGCAGGCACTCCTTGACGCCGAACTGCGCGACGTGCTCGGGCACGAGCGGCTGGAAGAAATCCGTGTACTTGATCGTCAGCGCGACCTGCGGATTGGCCGCGTCTAGAACCGGATTCGGGTTGGTATGGATCTCGAGATTCATCCCGCTGCCATACGGAAACAGAAAACGAAATTCACATCATCTCTATGCGAAAGGCGGAACGCCATGAAATCGAAACCCTTGCCCGCTACCTCTAAATCGCCACGTTTGCGTGTTGGCCTGAAAGACGTCAGTCGAGAACAATTCTCCGCTGCGGTTAATGAGCGACTTGGCAAGCAACGTGTTTCAATCATGTTGGACGGTTCGATCATTGCGTTCTTCAAGGCGAAGGCCGGGGAGCGCGGCTACCAGACGCTCATTAATCAGGCGCTTTACCAGGCAATGACGGGCGAGCAAATTGAGTCCACGCTTCGCCGCGTGATTCGCGAAGAACTACATACGGCATGAGGTCTCGACGAGCTTCATCGCTTGTCCCATCTTGGCATAACAAGCGCCGGCTTGCCGGCCTCATCGACGCCATGCATACGGTGAAAACGTTCTTTGCCAGATTGATGCTGTGTTCAGTGCTTCCCCGATGAATTCGCCGATGGTCGCTTTGGTGTGCGAGCTTGCATACGTCGGGAGCTTGTCCCGGAAGGCGCCCCTGGACGTGGTCCTACCGGCGCGACAAAAATCCGATGTCCAGCGCCGGTTTGCAAGCCGCCGCCATCAGTCGTGGCGAAGCGGGATAACCGCGAAGTTAGCCCGCCGATTCACACCGGCCGTGCGTCGGTGCTCCCTACGGCGGTACGGCGGTCTATCTTCAGACTCAGCACGACGGAAGTGTGAGTCTGGTTGATACCTTCGATCTGGCCCAGTTGGTCCAGCAAGGCATCGAGCTGTTCATGGGTCTCGCAGCGCAGGAAAACCATGTAATCGAACTGCCCGCTCACGGCTGAAACCTCTTCAACTTCCGGGAGACGCTCCAGCGCCTTGATGACTGCCGCGGTACTCTTGGCATTGACGCTCAGGCCACAGAATGCACGAACCGCGGCTTGTTCCAGACGCCGTCCAAGGCGTACACCGTATCCTGAAACTATCCCATCGCGCTCGAGGCGCGCAAGGCGGGCAACGACCGTGGTTCGCGCAATCTTCAGTTTGCGCGCGAGTGTTGCGGCCGGCTCCCGGGCGTTCGCCTGCAGCAGGCTCAACAGATGGCGGTCGATGTCGTCAAGCCGTACGTCCATGATTTTTCATTTTGGGAGTTCTGGCGGCTATTGTGTCTCGACGGGCTCAAGCGGTGCTAAATGCGCAACGGTCTCGCTCAGGCGAAGGTGATGCCCTGTGCCAAGGGCAGTTCGGTTGAAAAGTTGATCGTGTTGGTAGTGCGCCGCATGTATTGCTTCCATGCGTCCGAGCCACTCTCGCGATCACCACCGGTTTCCTTTTCGCCGCCGAAGGCGCCGCCGATTTCGGCACCACTCGGCCCGATGTTGACGTTCGCCATGCCGCAGTCGGAACCGGACGCCGAGATGAACGTCTCCACCTCACGCAGGTCATTGGAAAAAATGCAGGACGACAAGCCCTGCGTAACGTCGTTGTGTAGTTCCAGTGCCTGGTCGAAGTCGTCATAAGTGAGGGCGTACAACAACGGAGCGAACGTCTCGCGCCGCACGACGTCGGTCTGCGCCGGCATGTCGACGATGGCCGGGCGAACATAGAAGCCCTTGGGATACTTGTCCGCCAACACGCGCTCGCCGCCTGTAAGAATCTTGCCGCCCTGCGCCTTGGCGGCAGTGATCGAGGCCTGGAACGAGAGGTAGGCCGCTTCGTCGATCAGGGGGCCGACCAAGGTTCCTGGTGTCAGGGGGTCGCCGATCCTCAAATTCGCATACGCATCAACGAGCTTGGTGAGTAGCGCCCGCTTGACGGAGCGATGCACAATCAGCCGTCGCAGTGAGGTGCAGCGCTGACCTGCCGTACCCACGGCACTGAACAGCACGGCTCGCAGCGCCATTTCCAGATCCGCGGCAGGTGTCACGATCATCGCGTTATTTCCACCCAGTTCAAGAATCCGGCGCCCGAACCGCGCCGCGACCTTGGGGCCGACCGCCCGGCCCATGCGGGTCGACCCGGTCGCCGACACGAGAGCCACATCCGGGCTGTCAACCAGTGCTTCACCCAGCGGGGCCTTGCCGAGTACGATTTGCGCCAGGCCTTGCGGTGCCTTGTCGCCAAAACGCGCGATCGCCCGTTGCAGTGCCTTGAAGGTCGCCAGGCCTGACAACGGGGCCTTCTCCGAGGGCTTGAAGATCACCGGGTCGCCGCACACCAAAGCGATGGCCGCATTCCATGCAAATACGGCGCTCGGGAAGTTGAATGCGGTGATGACGCCCACCGGCCCGAGCGGATGGTACTGCTCCATGATGCGATGGCCGGGCCGTTCCGAGACGATTGTCTTGCCGCATAACTGGCGCGACTGTCCGAGGGCGAATTCACAGATGTCGATTCCTTCCTGCACTTCGCCCAGGCCTTCTTCGACAATCTTTCCCACCTCGATCGAAATGATGCTGCCAATGTCGCGCTTGGCGGCGCGAAGCTCTTCGCCCCAAAGCCGTACCAATTCTCCCCGGACGGGCGCCGGGACGACGCGCCACTGCAGGAAAGCGGCCTTGGACCTGGCGATGACTGCCGCCATGTCCGAGGTCGGGGTTTGGTGCAAATGGGCGAGTTCGGCCCCGTCGATGGGGGAGTGAACGGCAAGGGTGCCACCGCCGTATTCAGCGGGCGTGATGCCACAGCGCTCAAAGATTGACGGCAATTCACGCATGGTGTTGATCCTCCAGGTCGGGCAAGGACGAGGGCAGGCCTGGCGACCCGTCAAGCGAGCGCATGAGCTTGCCTGCTACCAGGCTGCTGCTTAGTGCGCTTCGCAAGTTCAGGTGTCGCGCAGGGCGCTCCAAGCCCGGCATAGTAATGACCGACACGAGTGGCGAGGAATGCCTCCAGCGAAGCTTGTTCCTGTCCAACGAAGCCCGAGCGGGGTAACTTGCCCTCGCGCAGCAATTCGAAGACGCCCACGACGCCGGCGGCCGTGGTCAGCTCGATCGCGGTTCGATCGACGCCGCGCAATGGCGCACCGAAGATGCGCGCCACGCGCGTTTCTTGCTCGAAGCGCCCCGCGCGCAGTCCGGATGCCGACGCGAAGACGATGACAACATCTTCGCGGCTGTGCGGAACGGCATGTTCGAGCACCTGGCGTAGCAGGTCGCGCCGTTCTATCAATCGGAGGTCATGCAGCAGGAAGGCCATGGCATCGCGGTGGCCGGGGTATCGGATCGTCTTGTAGTCGAGATTGCGCACCTTCCCGCGCAGGGTCTCGCACAACGTGCCCAACCCGCCTGACGTGTTGAAGGCCTCGAACGCTTCGGCGTCGAGGGTAAATGTTTCATGGCCCTCAAGCGGCTGCACGGACACCTGTTGCCCGTTGACGATGGCATCGCATGGGTTGCAATACTCGTTTATCACCCCATCGATGCTCCAGGTGAAGTTGTAGCGCAGGCTGTTGGTGGCGTTGCGCGTGAGCGCGCCCACGCGCAGTCTGAGATCGTAAAGCGCGTCGAAACGGCTGGCCAGATGGCCGCCGAGCATGCCGATCACTCCGGGCGCGAGACCGCTCTGCGGCATCAGTACCGAATTGGCGGAGCTTGCGAGCTTGCGAATCGCCCTGGTTGCAGCCACGTCTTCAGTCAGGTCGAAATAATGCACGCCGCGCTTGGCGGCTTGCGTGGCAATACGCGTGGCAAGGTAGAACGGCAACGCGTTGATGACGACCGAGTGGGACGATATTGCATCGCCTAAAACATCATCGCTGTCCACGTTCAGCGTGATCCGCCGCACCAGCGCATCATGCGCCGGAGAATCATCCGGTTTCTGGTCGGCGAGTGTTACCGGCACGCCGTAGCACTGCGCCAGCATTGCGGCCACCGTAGTTCCGACTTTGCCAGCGCCAAGTATTAACACGTTGCTGATTTTCAACTTGACCATTTCAGATTCTCCTGTAGAGCGACGGCCCCTTGGTTCAGGAAATGGTAGGTTCGATGGGTGGCAGACGGTAGAGAGCAGATCGTCGAAGGAAGATGCAATTTCGTCGTTTTGACGCTGCGAAATGTCGATTTGTGGTTGGTGCGAGATGGCGTTGCAACCGAACAGCCCGGCCGAGTCACCGCGATTCACGGCACGTCGTTGATATCCTCGCCATGCGTGGCATGTCGGGCTCCGCCGGGCTGCGGCGGATGCAAGGGTGCACCGCCAACCGGTACCGTACGCTCCAAAAACGCAATCACCGAACTGCCAAAAATGTCGTTCCGGTCGCCTGCCACCATGTGGCCGGCATTCGTCACATTGACATATTCGCTGTGCGGACACAGGGTGAGGAAATGCTGGGCGCCGGCTTCGCTGAGCACGTCCGACAGTCCGCCGCGCACCAGCAACGTCGGTAAAGTGAGCTGCCGCGCGCAGGCCTCCAGGCGCTGCTGGCGCCGCCCGAGGTCGCGCGTGCCGGCGCGAAATCGGGGATCCCAATGCCAGCGGTATTTGCCGTCGGCGCCCAGGCGCACGTTCTTCACCAGACCATCGAGATTTTTGGGACGCACACGTTGGGGTTGGTAGTTGCCGATGGCCTCGGCAACTTCTTCCAGCGAGGTGAAGCCATCGGGCTTCTGACTCATGAACGCATGAATCTTTCCGATGCCCTCGGCCTCGATGCGCGGCGCGATATCCACCATGATCAACGCACTCGCGTCAACATGGCCCTCACCGACGGCGACCAGGCTGGTACCGCCACCCATGGATGCGCCGACCAGCACCGGGCGCCGCCGCCCAAGGGCCGCGATGACACATTCCAGATCCTGGACCATGACATCCTGCCCGTACGAGCCATCGGGCGCCCAGTCCGAGTCGCCATGGCCGCGCGCATCGAAGGCAACCGCGTAATACCCTGCCGCCCCGAGCAGTTCGCCAGTCCCTTTCCAGGCATGGCGGGTTTGGCCGCCGCCATGTTGCAGCAGCACCAACGGGCCATCCGGGTTGCCCCATGCGTCACCCGCGATGCCGATGCCGCCAACACCTTGCCAGACGTGTTTCGGCTCGGGGGTTCCTGGAAGTCTTGTGCCAGCTGTCACGGTGCTGCTCCTTTTTCCATTGGTTGTTTTCTGCCACGTTGCCCGGACATTGTCCGTCAAGGCGGGGCGGACCTTTGGTACGCCGCGTTGCGGGCCAGCCCAATGACGAGCCAGTCCTCTATCATGGCAACCGATGGGCGAAACCTACAACTCCGTCGTACACCAGAGCGCCGCAACAGCGCCGGCCGACAATCGGGCGCTGCGTTCGGCATTGGGCCAGTTCGCCACCGGCGTGACGGTGGTTACCACGCGATCCGCCGCTGGCGAGTTCGTGGGACTCACCGCAAACTCCTTTAGCGCACTGTCGCTTGACCCGCCACTGATCGTCTGGTCGCTGCGCCTGAGTTCGTCGAGCTTGCCGGTGTTCCAGCACAACCAGCGATTTGTGGTTAACGTTTTGACCGACGCGCAGGTCGAGATATCGCGTTTGTTCGCATCCAGCGCAACTGACAAGTTCAGCGCCGTGGCACACGCCGAGAACCAGCATGGCCTGCCGTATCTGCACGGTGCCGCGGCCTGGTTTGAGTGCCGGAAGATTTCACACCAGGCGGCCGGCGACCATTGCCTGTTCATAGCCCAGGTCGAGCGTTTTACCAATTCCGAAATCGCACCGCTGCTGTTCCATGCCGGTGGCTACTTCACGCTCGGTTCCCGTCTTTGAGCTTACTACCCATGTTGCAACAGCGTATCGAAGCCAAGTGGATCGCGTGTTTTGCCGACACCTTCTCCTTGTGCGGAGTCAAGGCGGGCGACAGCGCTGCTGTGTTGTCCGAAACCCAGTCGCGCCCGCTCAACGTCCAGTTGGCCGAGCTGGCGCTGTTGCGACTGGGCGCGCGCGTGTTCCATGTTGTGCTGGCCACCCCCGCATTACGCGCGCCGGTGCCGGTGCGCTCGACCGGCGCATCCGACGCAATCGGCGGCCTGGCGCCGGTGGTGCAGGCGCTGGCGGCGACCGATTTTGTGGCCGACCTGACGGTCGAGGGCTTGTTACACGCGGCGGAGTTGCCGCGCATCTTGAGCGGCGGCGCGCGGGTGTTGATGGTATCCAACGAACATCCCGAGGTGCTCGAACGTTGCATGCCCGATGCCACGCTGGAACCCAAGGTGAAGGCCGGCATGAAGCTGCTAAAAAACGCGCGGACCATGCGGGTTGGTTCGCCGGCTGGCACCGACCTGACGATCCAGTTGTCGGGCGCCCGCGTCGGTGGTGGCTGGGGTTATACGGCCCGGCCCGGCACCATTTCGCATTGGCCCGGCGGCTTGTGCCTGGCCTTCCCGGCCACCGGCAGTGTCAATGGCAGACTGGTTTTGAATGAAGGCGACGTCAATCTCACCTTCAAGCGCTACCTCGAAAAGCCGGTGCTGTTGACGATCGAGAACGATTTTGTGACCGACATCAGTGGCCAACACCTCGACGCCGAGTTGATGCGCAGTTATTTTTCGGCCTGGGGCGACCGCGAGGCCTATGCGGTCTCGCATGTGGGTTGGGGCATGAACCCGCGGGCGCGCTGGGACGCGATGGCGTTTTACGACAAGAACGACTTCAACGGTACCGAGTTGCGTGCCTTTGCCGGCAATTTCCTGTATTCGACCGGCGCCAACGAAGTCGCCGGCAGACACACGCTTGGGCATTTCGATTTGCCGCTAAAGGGTTGCACGATTGAACTTGACGGCCAGGTTATCGTGGACGCGGGCCGACTGATTGGCGACCTGGCTTGAAACCCGCCGCATGATGGACGCTAAACAATTGCCAGCCACGCTGGACCAGGGACAAGGCGCTACGGCGGTGTTCGCGCTGCACGGCGTCGGTGGGGCCAAGGAAGCCTGGGCCGGCAACCTGCCGGCTTTTGCCGCTGCCGGCTTTCGAGCCATTGCCTGGGATATGCCGGGTTACGGCGCTTCAGCAATCGTCGACCCATACACCACCGGCGCTCTGGCCCGGGCGCTGGAACGTCTGCTTGACCAGGTTGGAGCAAGCCGCAACGTGTTGCTGGGCCACAGCATGGGCGGTATGGTGGCGCAAGAGGCGGTTGCGCTGTTTCCGCAAAAGGTGCACGGTCTGGTGTTATCCGGCACGTCGGCGGCCTTCGGTCCGGCCGGCGGCGCCTGGCAGCAGCAGTTCCTGCAGAGCCGTTTTGCGCCGCTCGACGCCGGCCTTGAAATGGCGGCTCTGGCCGAACAACTGGTGCCGGCCATGATGGCCGGCGATGCCAGTGCGCAGGCCAAGGCAGCCGCGCTGGCCGTCATGGCGCGTGTGCCGCAAGCCAGCTACCGGGCCGCGCTGCAGGCAATTGTGTCATTCAACCGGCTGGACAATCTGGCGCGCATTGGCGTGCCAACCCTGTGCCTGGCGGGCATCGATGATCACAATGCCACCCCGGCCGTGATGCGCAAGATGTGCCAGCGTATACCGGGTGCGCAGTTCGATTGTCTGAGCGGCGTGGGCCATCTGGCCAACATGGAGCGCCCGGAGGCCTTCAATACCGCGGTGCTGAAGTTTCTGCAACACCATTTTCCCGCTTGAGGAGATCGTCCATGTCAGCCGTCCTGCAATCTTCCAGCGCCGCATCGCGCTACACGCCACCTTCGATTGCCGGCGACTACTGCGAACCCACGGCCAAACAAAAAGAATTGCTGGCGATTGCGTCCGAGCTTGGCCGGAGCAAATTTGCACCGCGTGCCGAGCAGATCGATCGCGACGCGGTATTTCCGTTCGAGAACTATGCGGACATGCACCGAGCCGGCCTGCTCCGGATTTGTGTGCCCGAGCAATACGGCGGCTGGGGAGCCGACTTTGTCACCTATGTGATGACAGCCGCTGAAATTGGCCGCCATTGTGGCGCCACCGCGTTGACGCTGAACATGCACGTCAGTTCGACCATGTGGACCGGTTTCATCGCCGACGACCTGGACATGTCGGTTGCCCAACGCGCCAACCATGAAGCGCACCGCGCGTTGCATTACCAGCGCATCGTGCAAGACGGCAAGATCTATTCGCAGCCGTTTTCTGAAGGCGGCGCGGCGGCGGCTGGCAAGGCGCCGTTTGGCACCCTGGCGCGCAAGGTGGAAGGCGGATACATCGTTAACGGCAAGAAGATATTCGCGTCGCTGGCCGGTGCGGCCGACTATTACGGCATTTTGTGCACGCTGGACAAGCCGGGCGCCACACAGCGTGATTCGCTCTACCTGGCGGTGGACCGCAACCTGCCCGGCGTGACGGTTGTCGGCGACTGGGACCCGTTGGGAATGCGCGGCACCGTGTCGCGCAACCTGCTGTTCAAGGATGTATTTGTGGCCGAGGTTGAGCGGCTGATGCCAGAGGGTCTGTACGCCCAGGCGGCGATTCGCTGGCCACACATGTTTGCCACCCTGTCTCCCACCTACATGGGTATTGCCCAGGCGGCCTATGACTTTACGGTGCAGTATTTGCGTGCCGAAGTGCCCAATACGCCGCCGGTAAAACGCCGCATGTACCCGACCAAACAGATCGCGGTGGCGGAAATGAAAGTCAAGCTCGAGCAGACCCGCGCCATATTCCTGCAAAACGCCCGCGCCGCGCGGGTCGACCCATCGAAAGAAATTCGCCTCGGGCTTTACGCGGCGCATTACAGCATCATGGAAAACGCCAACGACATTTGCCGCCTCGCCGTGCGAACCTGCGGTGGCCAGTCGATGTTGAAGTCGCTGCCGCTCGAACGCATGTACCGCGATTCGCGCTGCGGCTCGCTGATGTTGCCGTGGACCGCCGAGTTATGCATCGACCGCCTGGGACGAGAGTGCCTGTACGAAGCCGGTGAGCGCGACGAGCAGGATGCTCTGTAACGGGTTGGCTCGAGATTGGCGTGTGCGGTCATGGCCATCAATCTTTCGCGAATTGTCGAGCGGCACGCCCAGTTTTCCCCGCGCCAGGTGGCCTTGCACGTCGAGGGTGAGGACATAACCTATGCGCGCCTTTGGCAGTTGGTTGACCAGGCCACGGCCGCTCTGCTGGAGGCCGGCATCAAGTGCGGTGACCGCGTTGCCTACCTCGGCCTGAACGACCCGGCGTTGCTGGCGCTGCTGTTTGGCGTGGCCCGCATCGGTGCAATTTTGCTGCCGCTGAATTACCGCCTGGCGGCAATGGAACAGACTGCCATTCTGGCGCACTCGGGCGCCTGCCTGATGGTGGCCGACGACGCACATGCGCAGGCGGCATCCTTGTTGTGCGAGGTTGGCGGGCCGGCGCTGATGTTGACCGATGGCTTGCGCGCGTCGGCGCCGCAGGTCGACCCAATTGCACTCAAGGGCGGCGATGATGCGCCGGTGTTGCTGGTCTATACGTCGGGCACCACTGGCAAACCCAAGGGCGCGCTGCATACCCAGTCTGGTCTGTTGTGGAATTGCATCAACGCTACACATGCGCAGGAGCTGACACCAGCGGACCATGTGTTGACCGTCTTGCCACTGTTCCATGTCGGTGGCTTGTGTATCCAGACCTTGCCGGCATTACACGCCGGCGCGAGTGTCACGCTGCAGCGCCGTTTCGATGCCGGCGCCTGGCTGTCCGATGTACAGCGCCGTCGGCCCACCTTGTCGGTCATGGTGCCTGCCACGCTGCGCGCGGTACTCGAACACCCGCACTTCGAACGCACCGACCTGTCGTCGCTCAAGCTGCTGGTCGCCGGGTCTTCGGTCGTGCCGTCCACCATGATTGCGGCCTTTCACGCGCGTGGTCTACCAGTCGGCCAGGTTTATGGAGCCACCGAGACCGGGCCGGTATCGATCTACCTGCGCCGCGCGGACGCGATTGGACACCCCGGCGCCGCCGGACGGGCCGGCCTGCATGTGGAAGTGCGGCTGGTGGACGTTCTGGGCGAGGCGGTAGCGCCGGGTGAGGTGGGTGAAATCTGGATCCGGGCTCCGAACGTAATGGCGTGTTACTGGAACGATCCCGGCAACCCGGAGTTCCAGGACGGCTGGTTCCACAGCGGCGACCTGGCACGCCTGGACGCCGACGGCTATTACTGGGTGGTGGGCCGCTCCAAGGACATGATCGTTTCCGGTGGCGAAAACATCTATCCGGCCGAAATCGAGAACATTCTTGCCGGATGTGCCGACATCGTCGACGCCGCCGTGTTGGGGCAGGGCGACGCGATTTGGGGCGAAGTGGCGGTGGCGGTGGTTGTCAAGCGGACCGGATCGGCCCTGGATGAGGCAGCCGTCATGCGCCTGTTTGAAGGCCAACTGGCGCGTTACAAGAGACCCTCACGCGTGTTATTTCGCGATCACCTGCCCATGACGGCGCTGGGCAAGGTTCAAAAGCCCGAATTGCGGGGTTGGCTCGACAGCTTGTAGCTACGATCGGTGTCCCGGAAGGGGCGCGACGTAAACCGTAATCGCCCTGGACACTGCGCCGGCCGGGGCAATCAGCTGCAGGTCAAATGACCTCGGCGCCGGGCCGTCAAATCTCCAGCCAAACTCGGTATTGCCGCTGACGAATTTGACCACGTCGCCCGATTTGACATTGACCCATTTGGTGTCCTGGTTGACAACGATGGTGCGCTCCGTTTGCGCCGCCGGCGTGGCGCTTCCCATCAGGCGGGTGCCTATGCCCTGGGCCGTCGCGCACAGGCTGGCCGCAAGGCCGGCGATGGCAAAAATAGCGGAAATTTTCTTCATGCATCATCTCCAGAAAAAAGCAGCCAAACTTTTACATCTGAACGCGTGTTGCCGCATGCGAAAACACGTGTCAATGATACTAATGCAGTAACCGAGTTGGGGCTGTTATTATGTACAGTAACCGACAGACCAATTCCCCTCATCTTCAAATGCGCCGTGCCTGAGATGCAGCAGCCCGAACAGGTTCAATTATTCGATGACCAGGATGGAGAAGGATGCGCCCTCAGGCTAAAAATCATGACTGAAATCGATTTGAGCGCCCTTTGTGTGGCGCTGATAGCGAAGCAGGATATTTTGTCGGCATCCGAGCGCGAACTTGCCGTGGCTGCGCAAGGCGTCAAAATCAGCTTCAAGGAAGTTGCCGCGGCTCGCCAAGCGATCCTCGACGACGACGATGTATTGGGCGAAATGTTCTTGGCGTTTCGGTCTTCCACCCAGAGGCGCTTTAGCGGCGCCGTATATACGCCGCCTGCGATCGTTCAGTCAATGGTCGCCTGGTTATCGAGTGAAACGGCGCCCGCCCGAATTGTTGACCCTGGAGCGGGCTCGGGTCGTTTCCTCTTGGCCGCCGGAAAACGTTTCCCGGATGCACAGCTGGTCGGAGTCGAAATGGACCCATTGGCTGCGCTGATGCTCCGGGCCAACCTTGGTGTTCGCGGCTGGACAACACGGGCCAGTGTGGTAGTCAAGGACTACCGGGAAATCCAGTTGCCGGATTGCGCCGGCCCTACGGCGTTCATTGGAAACCCACCGTACGTGCGACATCACGGTATCAGCGAAGCGTGGAAAAAGTGGTATGCGAACCGCTTCTCCGACTTCGGGATCAAGGCGAGTGGTCTAGCGGGTCTACATCTGCACTTTTTCCTGAAGACCAGGTTATTGGCGAAAAATGGTGACTTCGGCGCATTCATTACATCGGCGGAGTGGCTCGATGTTAACTACGGCACTGCTTTGCGGCGTCTGCTGATGGAAGAACTGGGTGGTTTGGCGCTGCACGTTCTTGAGCCGACGGTCCAGGCATTCCCCGGCACCGCGACAACCGCCGCGATAACCTGTTTTCGGGTTGGAGAGACAGATTTGCCCATGCGCGTGCGCTGCGTGCCCACCCTCGCGCGGCTGAACGGATTGACAAAAGGAAACAAGGTTGCGCGTGACCAATTTCAAACGCAGCGGCGGTGGTCCGCGATCGTGCGCCCATCCGCGCCCCATGCCGATGGTGAAATCGAGTTGGGGGAGCTTTTTAGAGTGCACCGTGGTCAGGTTACCGGTGCCAACCGTGTGTGGATAGCGGGTGACCACGCCGCCGACTTGCCCGACCGGGTCAAGATTCCCGCGGTTACCAAAGCCCGGGACCTGATTCAGGCTGGTGCCAGACTGGGTAGTTCCGGGACTTTGCGCCGCATTGTTGATTTGCCGGCAGTGCTGGACGAATTTGATCAGCGTGAGTTGCAATTGATCAACACCTTTCTGGCATGGGCTCGGGCTCAGGGGGCGGATCAAGGCTACATTGCCCGGCACCGCAAGGCTTGGTGGTCGGTTGGACTGAAAGAGCCGGCACCCATTCTTTGCACCTATATGGCCAGACGACCACCACAATTTACGTTAAACATTTGCAGCGCCCGGCATATCAACATTGCCCATGGGCTTTATCCAAGGGAAGACCTGTCCACGGCTGACATGGCCGGATTGGTTGCCTGGCTTAACACCAATGTATGTACCGCCGGGGGCCGGACCTATGCGGGTGGGCTGACCAAGTTCGAACCCAGGGAAGTTGAGCGTTTGCGTATTCCACGCCTGAAGGCGCTCGCGATATGAACGGTATTCCGCCCGCCTGGACACGCAAACAACTGGACGACGATGCAGCGTTGTCCGCTGGGCTGTTTCGAACCGGACGCTTGGGTGCTTCCGATGCGTGGGTAAAGCACTATCACGTCGCACAAGAGAAGTTCAAGTCTCTGCTTGTGATGTTGGGAGACCTCGATCCCGCGGGCATCACCCACCAAAGCTTGGCCAAGGCTTATGGTTCGAATTTGGGAGATGCACTGCGTTACCTTGCTGGGCCTCCGATCTCCGATGACGATCTGAAGGTGATTGCGGATGTTCAATCCCTCGCACCCGGTGTGCTGCGCAAGAATCCCGCCGAATTGCGTAAGGTCTATGCAGTGATCGAACGAATCGTTGATCCATTTCGTTTTCCCTGGATCAGGCAGGGAAAAGCGCCCACGGCAAAGCAGCGAGACGCGGCTTTGTTGGCATCATCTGTTTTGCTTGCAAGCCAACGAATTGCAACCGAGCGGCGCAACGACGGGAAGGAGGCACAAGAGAAAAAAGTCAAAGACCACCTGCGTACGGTTGGCTTCACCGAGGTTGCGCCAATGGTTATCAATACCCTCGTCAAAGGACCAGGAGCAATGCAGTTTTGCCCCGAGTGTCAGCTCGGTGAGCGAAAGGCTGACGTGGTGGTGAGACTGCACGATACCCGGCTCATGCCAATCGAGTGCAAGGTTTCAAATAGCGCTACCAACAGCGTCAAACGGCTCAATAACGATGCGGCAGTGAAGGCTGATTACTGGTTGAAAACATTCGGGACGGCGCAGGTTGTTCCCGCGGCCATGTTGTCGGGCGTATTCAACGTGATGAATCTGGAGCAGGCCCAAAGTCGCGGTCTTGCGTTGTTTTGGTCCCATGATCTCGCGCAACTCACTGCTTTCATTGATTCGACCAAATAGACGCAGTCGGAAGTCGGAACCGCGTGTCGACAAGTCCGGCGGTCCCGGCCGCCCAAATGCCCGATCAACCGCTGTCGCAGTGGCGTCTTAGTCCCGCCAAACCCGATGTAAACCATGACATGGGATTGGCGTTCAACTGTTATAAAACAATCTTTCAGCGAAGACTAACTTGTATTCAAGTTAGGGGCATCCGCGGGATGCGTTTGGCCGTGGTTACGACCAGCGCCCGCAGGCGATCTTGCGGCACCTTCGCCAATGCGTTGAAACGCCGGCAAAACTGCTCTCCACCACTCCGGTCACCAGGTCGCTGGCTGCACCGCTGCTGCCTTTGCAGGGCACATGCACCAGCCTGGCCCCGGTCATGGAAACAAACAGCCCACCCATCAGGTGTTGTGCGCTGCCGTTGCCCGAAGACGCATAGTGAACGGTGTCGGGCGCGGCCTTGGCCAGCGCGATGAACTCCTGCACCGTGCGTGCCGGCACATTGGGGTTGACCAGCAACACATAGGAGTGATCTGGTCTGCGCCACCGTAGCCAGGCAGCAGGGCCGGCGGCAAACGGACAACGCAAAAATTTCCAATGGCAACTATTTCCAGGTCACGAACGGTGCTGGGCATTGCATGGCTAGATCTGAAAATCGGGTACGGATGCGCCGCTCTCAGACCAGCTTCTTCACCAGCACCTGGCTCTTGCGGTCCCAGTTGTACATGCGCCGGCGGGCTTCGGGCAACTTTTCCGGGTCGGCCTGGACAAAACCGCGTTTCAAAAACCAGTGGCTGGTGCGCGTGGTCAGCACAAATATGCTTTCCAGGCCCATGGCTTTGGCGCGTTGCTCGATACGTTTTAGCACCCGTTCGCCGTCGCCCTGGCCCTGCGATTCGGGCGACACGGTCAGCGCGGCCATCTCGGCGGTTTTGGCTTCCGGGTAAGGGTACAACGCGGCACAGGCAAACAACACGCCGTCGTGTTCCAGTATGGTGTAGTTGCCCACGTCGCGTTCGATTTCGGTGCGGCTGCGCTTGACTAGAGTGCCGTCTTTTTCAAACGGGTCGATCAACTGCAATATGCCGCCCACGTCGTCGGAGGTGGCTTCGCGCAGGCTTTCCAGCTTCTCGTCAATCACCATGGTGCCGATGCCGTCGTGTACATAGATCTCCAGCAATAACGAACCGTCGAGCGCAAACGGCAGGATGTGGCTGCGCTCCACGCCGGCCTTGCAGGCTTTCACGCAGTGCTGCAGGTAAAACGCGGTGTCGGTGGGCTGGTGGGCGTCAGGCAATTCGGCCAGCAGTTTTTCGGCGGCGGCAAGGGGCAGCTCGGTATCGATCGGGTTGTCTTCACTCGGCGGTTCGCCCGGCTTGATGCGGATGCCCGCAATTTCGGTTACGAACAGCAGCTTGTCGGCCTGCAGGGCGATAGCCACGCTGGTGGCGACCTCTTCCATCGTCAGGTTGAAGGCCTCGCCCGTGGGTGAGAAGCCGAATGGCGACAGCAACACCATGGCGCCCATGTCCAGCGTGCGCGTGATGCCGGCCACGTCGACCTTGCGCACCAGGCCCGAATGCAGGAAATCGACGCCGTCCAGTATGCCGACCGGGCGCGCGGTGATGAAATTGCCCGACAACACCCGCACGGTGGAGCCCGCCATCGGGGTGTTGGGCAAGCCCTGGCTGAAGGCGGCCTCGATCTCGTAGCGCAACTGGCCGGCGGCCTCTTGCGCGCAGTCGAGCGACACCTCGTCGGTGATACGCATGCCGTGTGAATACCGGGCCGTGTGCCCCTTGGCCTTTAGCTGTTCGTTCACCTGCGGGCGAAATCCGTGCACCAGCACGATCTTCACGCCCATGCTCTGGATCATGGCCAGGTCCTGCGCCAGATGTTGCAGCTTGCCGGCGGCAATTGCCTCGCCGCAAACACCGACGACGAAGGTCTGGTTGCGGAACTTGTGGATATACGGCGCCACCGAGCGAAACCAGGGCACGAAGGTGAAATTGAAGACGGTGGACATCGGCGTTGGTTCGAAAGTGGAAAAGTGTAGCCGCCGCCTGCGATATCGCTACGCGATAAAAGGGTTGACCACGGTCATTGCGCCGAAGCGCAGGCCGTGGGTCAGGTCCTCGGTGAACAGTGTCTGGGCTTCGGCCCGCAAGGCGGCCTCGATGACCATGGCGTCCCATATCGGCAACCGGTGCCGGATGGATTTTTCAATTGCCGCTTTGACCAGCGCCACGTCGCTGTCGATTACCGGCCACGCGCTGTAGGCCTGTATCAATGCCTGGGCGGTGGTGGCCGGCATCTTCTGCTTGCGGGTCAACACATGGCACAGTTCGACCAGCACCTGTGTACTCAGCACGGCTTCGCCGCTGGCGGCAAACTGCGCCACCAGGCTCCTGGCGCGAGATTGCTTGGCGGGTGTCGTGGTGTCGGTGCAATAACCCAGCAAACTGGTATCGAAAAACGCGGCCATGGCTTACTTGGCCCTGGTGGCCTTGCCCGCCAGCTTGCCCGCGGCACGAAAGTCACCGCCATACAACTCGTCACGCGCAGTGCGCCGTTGTCTTGTGCCAATGCTTGTGGCCGCCGCGCCCGGTTGGGTTTGTGATGTGGCGACTTCGATTGCCTTCATTAGCCGAGCCGCCGCATCCTCACGCTGCTTTTTCAGCGTCTGTTCGGACTCGTTTACGTACTGCTGCAGAAATTCCCGCACCTTGGCGCTTAGGGACGTGCCTTGCAAAATGGCGCGAACCCGAGCCCGCTTGATCAGTTCGTCGTCAACAGAAATAGTCAAATTCGACATGCCGCAAGCTCCGATGGCGAAACCCAGTGTAGCACGGGAACCTGTGAACCTGTGTCGTGGGTAATAATAACGCGCATGAGCAGTCTGGCAATCGAGTTCCCCGCATCCTTGCCGGTATCCGCGATGCGCGAAGAAATCAAGGCGGCGTTGGGTGCCAACCAGGTCATCGTCGTGTGTGGAGAAACCGGCTCCGGCAAGACCACCCAACTGCCCAAGATCGCGCTGGCAATGGGCCGCGGCAAGCTGCACTATCCACTCGGCAAGGGCAAACTGATCGGCCACACCCAGCCGCGCCGCATCGCCGCCAGCAGCGTGGCCAAACGGATTGCCGAGGAACTCAAGACGCCGTTGGGGGAGGTGGTGGGTTTCAAGGTGCGGTTTCAAGACCGGCTGTCACGCGATGCGTCGGTGAAACTGATGACCGATGGCATTTTGCTGGCCGAGACTCAGACCGATCCGCTGCTGCTGGCTTACGACACCATCATCATCGACGAGGCACACGAGCGCAGCCTGAATATCGACTTTCTGCTGGGTTACCTGCGCCAGCTACTGCCGCGCCGGCCGGACCTGAAAGTGGTCGTTACCTCGGCCACCATCGACGCGCAGCGTTTTGCCGAGCACTTTTCGTCCAGCCGGGGGCCGGCTCCGGTGATCATGGTGTCCGGGCGCATGTTTCCGGTGGAGCAGCGTTACCGGCCGTTTGAAGAGTCGCGGGAATACGACCTAAACAGTGCCATTGCCGACGGCGTGGACGAGTTGTGGCGCGATGTGCACAACAGCGGCGACATACTGGTGTTTTTGCCCGGTGAGCGCGAAATCCGTGAGGCGGCGGACCATTTGCGCCGGCACCTGAGCCACCAACCGCTGTTTCGCAACGCCGAAGTGTTGCCGCTGTTTGCCCGCTTGAGCCAGGCCGAGCAGGACCGGATTTTTGACGGCCATAACAACCGGCGCATTGTGCTGGCCACCAATGTGGCCGAGACCTCGCTTACCGTCCCAGGCATCCGTTTCGTAATCGACGCCGGTACCGCGCGCATGAAGCGTTACAGTTTTCGGAGCAAGGTGGAGCAGTTGCTGGTCGAGCCGATCAGCCAGTCGTCGGCCAATCAGCGTGCCGGGCGCTGCGGGCGGGTTGCCAACGGCATTTGCATCCGGCTCTATGAGCAGCAGGATTTCGACCAACGCGCGCGTTTTACCGATCCCGAAATCCTGCGCAGTTCGCTCGCCGGCGTGATTTTGCGCATGAAGTCGCTGCACCTGGGCGTGGTGGAGGAATTCCCGTTCATCGAGCGCCCGCAGGCGCGGGCGATTGCCGACGGTTACCAGTTGCTGGCTGAACTCGGGGCGGTGGACGATGCGAACGAGTTGACTCCGATTGGCAAGGAGCTGGCGCGGTTGCCCCTGGACCCGCGCGTGGGGCGCATGATTCTGGAGGCGCGAGAGCGCCAGGCGCTGGATGAAGTGCTGGTGATCGCCAGTGCTTTGAGTGTGCAGGACGTGCGTGACCGACCGATGGACGCACAGGCCGCCGCCGACGCCGCGCAGCAGAAGTTTGACGACGACAAGAGCGAGTTCACCGGTTATCTCAAACTCTGGAAGTGGATTGCACACGCGCGCGGCGAAAAAGGTAGCGCCGAACACCGGCTGTCGAACCGGCAATACGAACAGTTGCTGCGGCAGAACTTTGTCAACCTGCGCCGGGTGCGTGAATGGAAAGACATTCATTCGCAGTTGCAGACCGTGGTGGCCGAACACCAGTGGCGCATCAACACCGCGCCTGCCTCCTATGAGCAGCTGCACTTGTCGATGTTGTCCGGACTGCTGGGCAACATCGGCTGCAAGCTAGACGATGAAGATGTTTATCTGGGCGCGCGCGGCATCAAGTTTTATCGCCATCCGGGCGCGCACCTGAGCAAGAAGCCGGGGCGCTGGATTCTCGCCGCCGAGCTGGTGGAAACCACGCGCCTGTTTGGCCGCGGCATCGCGGCCATAGAGCCGCAGTGGATCGAGCAGGTTGGCGCGCACCTTCTCAAGCGGCAGTTGCTCGATCCGCATTGGGAAAAGAAGGCCGCCGAGGTTACGGCGCTGGAGCGCGCCACGTTGTACGGCATCGTGATTTACAGCGGGCGCCGGGTGAACTTTTCGCGGCTGGACCCGCAGGCGGCGCGCGAAATTTTTATCCGCGAGGCCCTGGTGGGCGGCCAATGGGACACCGCGCTGCCGTTTCTGGCGGCCAATCGCAAGCTGATCGCCCAGGTGGAAGAGCTGGAGCACAAAGCACGCCGCCAAGACGTGCTGGTGGACGATGAGTTGATTTACGCGTTTTACGAGCAGCAGTTGCCGGCCGATGTTTGCAGTGGTTATAGCTGTGAGCGCTGGTACCGGCAAGAGGTACACAAACAGCCGCAACTATTGGTTCTGACACGTGAGGAGTTGATGCGCCATGAGGCTGCCGGCATAACCACCAACGCGTTTCCCAGGAGCATCCGGCTGGGTGGCGTGGATTGCAATGTGGTCTATTTGCACCAGCCCGGTGACACCAGGGACGGCATGAGCGTCAGCGTGCCGTTGTTCGTGCTGAACCAGGCGAATGAGGAACGTTGCGAGTGGCTGGTGCCGGGCATGCTGAAGGACAAAATCCTGGCACTGCTAAAGAGCCTGCCGCAAAAGCCGCGTTCCCGTTTTGTACCGCTGCCCGAGAGTGCGGTGCGTCTTGCCGCCCAACTCGGCACGTCTGAGATGTTTGGCAACGGCAGCCTGCTGGAAGCCTTGCTGCGCTTGGTACGCGACGAGACTTCGCTGGATGTGAAACGGGCCGACTTCAAACTCGACACATTGAGCCCGCACCTGTTCATGCATTTGCGAGTTGTCGACGAGCATGGCCGGCAGTTGGGCAGCGGCCGAGGCCTGGGAGCACTAAAGGCCGAACTCGGAGCCCAGGCGCGTGGCGCGTTCCAGGTGCTGGCAGGCTTGAAGCTTACGTCCCTGCCGGCGGCATTGGTCGCGACGCCAGCGTCCGGGTTGTCGGGCGGTGCCGGCGCCCCGGCTGCGGTGCGTGCCGCAAGCGCCAGGGCGGCGCCGGGCGGCGGGGAGCGCCACACCGGCTGGACTTTTGGTGAGTTGCCCGAATTACTTGAAATTCGCAAAGGCGCTCAGGTGCTGATTGGTTTTCCGGCGCTGATCGACGCCGGGGATGCGGTGCTGGTGGAGGTGTTTGACGAGCCGGATGTGGCCGCCGCCAGACACCGTGCCGGTTTGCGCCGGCTGTTTGCGTTGCAGATCAGGGACGCGCTCAAGTACCTGGACAAGAACATACCGGAGCTGCAGAAAATGGCGGCGGCTTACATGCCGCTGGGCACGCCGGAAGAATTGCGCACCCAAATCATCGAAGTGGCGCTTGACCGCGCCTTCCTGATGGACCCCTTGCCGGCCGATGGGTTCCGCTTCCAGCGCCGGCTGGACGAGGGCCGGGGGCGCCTGACGCTGATTGCCAATGAAGTGGCGCGGCTGGCTGGTGTGATCCTGGTCGAATACGCGCTGGCGCAGCGCAAGATCAAGGACAGTAAACACGCGGTTGCGGCGATGCTGGACGCCACGCAACAGTTGCAACGCCTGCTGCCCAAACGGTTCCTGGTGCTCACGCCGTGGGCGCAGTTGCAGCACTTCGCCCGCTACCTGAAGGCGATCGTCTTGCGACTGGAAAAATACCGTGGCGACCCGGCGCGCGACGCCGCAAAACTGGCTGAGTTGCGGCCCCAGGAAACGCGTTACTGGCGCCTGGTGGCCGAACGCAAAGGTGTGACCGACGGGCCAGTGGAGGAATTTCGCTGGTTGCTGGAGGAACTGCGCGTTAGCTTTTTTGCCCAGGAGTTGCGTACGCCGCAACCGGTGAGCATCAAACGCCTGGAAAAAGCCTGGCTGCAGATAAACCGTTGAGCCGCCAATTGGTGCCAAATTTGTTCCGCCACGATCTGGATCGCCCATCGGGAGTCGCGCCGCCGGCCGCGATGAGTCAGGCGCCGTCGAGGGCGGTCAAAGGCTGGCCAGGCGCTGGAGTGCCTTGCCCAGCGTCTCGTCCCTCTTGGCAAAACAAAAACGCACCATGTGCTGGTCAAAGCCGCTGCCATAAAACGCGGACAACGGAATCGCCGCCACGCCGATTTCGGACGTGAGCCACTTGCAAAAGTCGGCCTCACTCAAATCGCGCTCTGGCACCGCCAGCTCCGAGATATCGACACATTGAAAGTAGCTGCCTTCACTGGGCAGCAGTTTGAAGCGGGTTTTGGCCAGGCCGGCGCGGAAAAGATCACGCTTGCGCTGGTAGAACGCCGGCAAAGCCAGGTAGGGCTGTGCATCGCGCATGTAGCTTGCGAGCCCGTATTGCACCGGCGTATTGACGGTAAAAACGTTGAACTGGTGTACCTTGCGAAACTCGGTCGTCATCGACGCCGGCGCGGCAACAAAGCCGACTTTCCAGCCGGTCACGTGGTAGGTCTTGCCAAAACTCGAAACAATGAAGGCGCGTGCTGCCAGGCCCGCAAAACGCGCCGCGCTTTCATGCGCTTTGGCGTCAAACACCATGTGTTCATAGACCTCGTCACTGACCAACACCACATCGGTGGGCGCCAGAATGTCCTGCAGTGTGAGCATGTCATCGCGGCTCCAGACGGTGGCGCTGGGGTTGTGCGGGCTGTTGATCAAAATGGCGCGTGTCCGAGGGCCAATCGCCGCACTGATTTTGTGGAAGTCCGGCCGGAAGGTACCCGGCGTCAGCGGCACCCGCACGGCGATGCCGCCGGCCAGCTCGATATTGGGCACGTAACTGTCGTAACAGGGCTCAAGCACAATTACCTCGTCACCCGGCCGCACCACGGCCAGTATGGCGGTGATGATGGCCTGCGTGGCGCCGGCGGTAATCGTGATCTCGCTGTTGGCGTCATATTCCCGCCCGCCATGCGGCCCGTGCCAAGCGCGCAGCTTGGCCGCGATGGCCTCGCGCAAGACTGCCACGCCGGTCATCGGCGGGTACTGGTTCAAGCCGCGCGTCATCGCGTCCGTGACGGCGTTGATCAGGGCCGGATCGCAATCGAAATCCGGAAACCCCTGCCCAAGGTTCACCGCTCCCGTCTCGGCCGCCAAGGTGGACATGACGGTGAAAATGGTGGTGCCGACGGACGGCAGTTTGGTGACGAGTTCGGGTGTGCGGGCAATCACGGGTGTTTAAGCAGTCGGGGACAGAGCCGGTCCGCCATCCGGCCTGCGATCTGTCGTGCGATTTTGAAGTGTTGGGGACAGAGTTGGTCGCTGCGTGTGGCTGCGGTCTGTCCCGCAAGCTTGAAGTGTTGGCGACAGAGCTGGTCCGCTGCGCGGCCTGCGGTCTGTCCCGCAAGCTTGAAATGTTGGCGACAGAGCTTGCCCACTGCGTGTGGCTGCGGTCTGTCCCGCAATGTTTTACAACTCATAATCATTCACCTGGCCGGTCATGGCGCGGGCGACGAGATGGCGGTCAAGACGCTCGCTCAGCAGTTCGGCAAATTTGAAAACGAAGTTGCGCAGATAGGCGCTGCGTTTGAATGCCACGCGTGCAATATTCTGCCCAAACAGGTAACCCGCCGGGCGCACGACCAGGCCACTTTTCCCGCCGTCGTTGGCCATATCGCGAACCGCCATTTCGGCTGCGATACCGACCCCCATGCCCAAGCGTACGTAGGTGGTAATCACGTCCGAATCAATCGCTTCCAGCGCAATGCGTGGTTGCAGGTTCCGGGTTGCAAACGCATGGTCGATTTTGGTTCGGCCGGTGAAGGAGGGGTGGTAGGTAATCAGTGGTTCGAGCGCAAGGTCTTCCAGGGTGACGCGCTCTTTCGCACACAAAGGGTGGCCCACCGGCAACACCAGCATGTGTTGCCACTCATAACATGGCAGCGTGACCAACTCCTTATAGTTCGCGAGCGACTCAGTGGCAACACCGATTTCCGCCACCTCGTCGATCACCATTTGCGCCACCTGGTCGGGCGCGCCCTGGTGCAGGCTGACATTCACCTTCGGGTAGGCCGCGCGCAGCTTGGATACCGGCTCCGGCAGCACGTAACGCGCCTGGGTATGGGTGGTGGCGATGGACAAAGTGCCGCTGTCTTCAGCGCTGTATTCATCGCCGATGCGTTTTAGGTTGCCAACCTCGCGCATGATCAGGTCGATGCTTCGTAGTACGTGTTGGCCGGGCTCGGTAACGCGCTTCAGGCGCTTGCCATGGCGGGCAAAAATCTCGATACCGAGTTCTTCCTCCAGTTCAATGATCGCCTTGGAAACCCCGGGTTGCGAGGTGTGTAATGCCTTTGCCGCATCGGTCAAATTCAGGTTGCGACGAACTGCCTCCTGGACAAAGCGGAATTGGTGAAGATTCATATCGAATGCTGGCCCGTGAACCGCTTCATTATGTCCGCGAATCCCGCCCCACTGGTGTCATGACAGGGCAATCTCGGCCATCAAATCGACCATGCGCCGGTCGTCACCAATGGCCGGCCGCAAATCGAAGCGAACCTGGCGGTGCGCGCGCTCGAGTCCCTCCATCAATTGGGGCAGGTCCTGGCGCGCATGGCGACCCACGCCCAGAAACATGGGTACGACGCGGATGCGGTTGGCGCCGGCCGAGATTAATCCGGCTACGGCGCTGGGCAGATCCGGGTCCATCAGTTCAAGATAGGCACAACGCACCAGCACATCCTGGTCGATCTCGCGCACGCGCTGGGCCACCGCTTCTATCGGAGCGCACCACAGTGGATCGCGCGAGCCGTGGGCAAAAAGTATGATCGCCCGCTGATGCATGCTCACGCGCCTATCTTCGCAGCACCAGCCAGCCAAATGCGGACAGTGACAACAAGGAATAGATCAATCCTGGCGCGGCCGCCGTGAGCCACGGCCACCAGTTGCGCAGGTTGCCGAAATGACCGAAAAGGTTGTTCAGCAGAAAGAAGCTGATGCCAGTCATGATTCCGGCAAAAACCAGCGAGGAAATGCCACTGGTTCTGAAATGAAGATAGGCAAAAGGCAAGGCCAGCACCACCATGACGATACAGCTCAACGGGTAGAAAACCTTGCGCCAGAACTCGATTTCATAACGTTGGGACGACTGTCCGTTGGCGTCCAGATGGCGCATGAACTGGAACAGATCGATGATCGGCATACGTTCGGGTCTGAGCAGCGCAACCGATACCATTTCGGCCGTCAAGGTGGTTGGCCAGCGAAACTCGCGCAAGGTTTCGCGCGCCGCCCGAGTCTCGCGCGAACCGTCGAAGTTGAACTCGGTTCGTGCCACATCGGTCAAAATCCAGGCGTCGTCGCGACCGAAGCGTCCGGCCTTTGCCTCGTTGGTTGACAACAGGCGCCCGAGACTGTCGAACTCAATCACCCTCACCCGGCGCATGCTTCCATCGGGCAACAGCGCCCCGACGTTTACCGCGTAAGAATGGTAGGCCTGCTTGTCCTTCAGCCATGCGCCGGTTTGCCCGACCGTGATCTCGCGCAAATATTTTGACCTGAGCAGTTGTCCGGCTCGGTCCGCGGCAGGCGCCAGGAAATCGCCCACGGCGAAAGTAATCAATGTAAATAAAAGGCCCAGTCCGAGCATCATGCGCAGGGCGCGCCAGGGCCCCAATCCGCTGGTGCGCAGCACCGTGAATTCGGAGCTTTGCGCAAGCCGCGCCATGACGAACACGGAACCGATCAACACGGTTATCGGAATCAATTCATATAACGTGCTGACGGCCAGTGTCGAGACAAAGGCAAGCGCGTGGCGCAACTGGTAACCGGCCGGATTGCCTGGGTCGATCCAGCGCAATTCGTCGACGAAGTCGATGAATGAAAAAAGCGCCAAAAATGCCACGGTGACAAAGCCCACCGACGCTAAAACGTCGGCATGGATCATGCGGCGCACGGTGTTCATCGGGCCGCCGCGGACAGTCCGGTGTCGGATTGGCGCCGGCGCAGGCTTGACGCAAGGGTCCAGTTCCAGTGTAGTTTGACCAGCAGTAGCGTTGTGGCGATAAATGCGCCGCCGTGCAACGCCAGCAGGAAGCGCCAGAAATCGGCGCTGCCAGAACCAATCCGGCTCGAACCCAGATTGATCAAGTTGTAGTACACAATAAAAGTGAACAAGCAGAAAACCAGGTTGCCGTTGCGCCCAACGCGCGGATTGACGCTGGACAGGGCGAGCCCGATCAACACGAAGTTGACAGCGGCCAGCGCCAGACCGAGCCGCCACGACAGTTCACCCAGATAGGCCGGGGTACGGCCGGCAATCAGTGTCTGGGTCGAAAGAGCGCGCGGAGATACCGCGCGTTCCACGTCCTGCGCCTTTACATTCACAAGAATGCCGTACTGCTCGAACTCGCTGAGTTTGAGGCCCGGATCATCGAGCGCGCTTTCCAGCCGTTGTCCGCGCGAGAGAAGCAAAAACCGGTCCGGACCGATGTTCTCGATTCGTCCGGAGCGCGCCGATGTCACGGTCTGCTTGCCCTTTTCATTGGCGGCGATGAACACATCGCCGGCGGTTTTTCCACTGGCCGAATGCTTGTCGATAAAGAATACCCGGTTGCCACCGGCGGACTCCTGAAATTGCCCCGGTATGACCCGCTCAAGATCACCGCGTTGCTCAAACCGGTCACGCAGCGTTTGCGATTGTTGGTGGGACCATGGCCACGCAAATAACGCCAGCACGGCAATTACCAGCAGGATGGGCCAGACGAATCCGGCCAGGGGCCGCAAAAAACTCAGCATGCCCTGGCCACTGGAGAACCAGATTGCCATTTCACTGTCGCGGTACATGCGCGAGAGCGTGCCGACGATCGAGATGAACAGGCTCAGGGTGAGTATGGTCGGGGCATGGCCAAGGACGGTGTAGCCCAGCACCATCATCACTTCGGTCGGATCGACACTGCCACGTGTTGCCAGGCCCAGGGTGCGGATCAAAAGCATCGTCATCACGATGGTGGATAGAACTACCACCGTGGCGCCGAACGAGCGCGACATTTCCTTGCGGATCGAGGAATGGAATAACATCGGATGGAAGGAAAACCGCAATTATGAACTTTGAACTGAACCGGTTTGACCTGACCAATGCAGCGGCGCAAAAGGGTGACGTATTGGTGGTGTTGGTGCCCAAGTCATTCAAGTCTTCGGGTGGAATTGTTTCTGAGCTGGTGGCCGGCGCGCTCAAGACGGGAGATCTGGAGACCAAAGCAGGCAAGCTGCTGAGCCTGTACCGCGCAAGCGGCGTGTCGTGTACCCGGGTTGTGCTGGCCGGTTGCGAAGATGGTTCGGCCCGGCAAGTGCGTCAGGCCCTGCTGGCTGCCGCAAGCACGGTCAAGTGCAGCGCCGTGAAAAGAATGCTGGTTTGTTTCGGCTGGCCGGTCACATCTGACGTGGTGCATGCAACGGTGATGGCGGTTGCGGAATGTACTTACGTATACACCACCACCAAGTCAAAACCTGAAGGGCGTTGGCTGACCCATGTTGCCATCGGTGTGCCCGACACGGCGGCGGCGCAGGCTTCCTTTAGCCATGCGGTGGCTGCGATGCATGGTGTGGAGTTGGCAAAGGAGTGGGCCAACCGGCCGGCCAACCACGCCACGCCTGCCATGTTGGCGCAGGCCGCCAAAAGCCTGACCAAAATGCCAGGTATTCAATGTGAAATTCTGGGACCCAAACAGGTCGCGAAACTCGGTATGGGCGCGCTGATGGCCGTGGCCAGGGGCTCGCAGGAGGAGTTGCGGTTTATCGTCCTGCATTACCAGGGAGCTGCCAAATCGCAGGCCCCTACGGTGTTGATCGGCAAGGGAATTACGTTTGATACCGGAGGCATCTCTATCAAGCCGGCGCCGGAAATGGATGAAATGAAATTTGACATGTGCGGCGCGGCGAGCGTGTTGGGTGTCATGCGCGCGCTGGCCGAGCTAAAGCCGGCGATCAATGTCGTGGGCTTGATCCCGAGCTGCGAAAACATGCCGGACGGACGGGCGGTCAAGCCGGGCGACGTGGTCACCAGCATGAGCGGGCAGACGATTGAGATTCTGAACACCGATGCCGAGGGACGTTTGATTCTTTGCGACGCGTTGACCTACGCCGAACGCTTCGAGCCGCGAGCCGTGATTGACATCGCGACCCTTACCGGTGCCTGTGTGATCGCGCTTGGCGCGGTGCGCAGTGGTTTATTTGCAAGCACGGATGTATTGGCCGGCGATTTGCAGGCCGCCGGCGATGCGACGCAGGATCTGTGCTGGAGAATGCCGCTGGACGACGACTATGCCGAAGGCTTGAAGACCAATTTTGCCGATGTCGCCAATGTGGCCGGCCGTGCCGGCGGGTCGGTTACCGCGGCCAAGTTTCTGCAACGATTTGCCTCCAAGTACCCATGGGCCCACCTGGATATCGCCGGTACGGCCTGGAAGGGCGGCACAACCAAGGGCGCTACCGGCCGGCCGGTGCCGTTGCTGCTGCAGTACCTGGTGACGCAGGCCACGCGGGCGGTGCCAGCACCGAAGAAATCCCCTGGTCCTGCCAGGCGCAAGGCGGCCTGATGTGTGATGCAGGCGTGATTCGATGACCGAAGTTGCTTTCCATTTCAACGCTGGCGATAAATTGGGCTATAGCTGCCGTTTGTTGCGAAAGGCGGTAGCCAGGGGCTCACGCGTGGCGGTGACCGGCGATCAGAGCATGCTGGAGCGTCTGGACAAGGATCTGTGGACTTTTTCGGCGGCCGACTTCGTGCCCCACTGTGTCGCCGCCAGTGATGCCACCCTGGTAGCGGCGTCACCTGTGCTGTTATGCGAGTCGGCCGATGCCTCACCGCACCAACAGGTGCTGCTAAATCTTGGCGCCGAGGTGCCGATTGGTTTTGAGCGCTTTGAACGCCTGATTGAAATCGTCGGGACAGACGACGCGGACCGGGCGCATTCGCGCAAGCGCTGGAAGTATTACCGTGATCGCGGTTATGCCATCACGCGTCATGACATTGCGACGAAGGAAACTGACTGATGGTCATGAGCGCAAGAAGTGTGCCCCGATTCCTGCCAACACTGACGGAAGTGGTGCACATGCCGGCGTTGCAGCCGCAGACCAACAGTAACGAAGAGGCGATCGATCGCCGCGCCGTCCAGGAAGCATTCGAGTTACGGGTTCGCCAACAAATCGATGCCGTGCTGGACCGCCGTTTGAATGAAGCGGTGGCGGCCGCCATATTGGAGCAAGTCGATGTGATCGCCGCCCGTTTGCGGGAAGAAATTGAACCATTGGTACGTCAGGCAGTCGATGGCGTGTTGGCAAACAAGACCGTTAGCGACGGGTAAAACTGAGCAACTCGAAGCCGTGCTGGCGCAGGTGTGACGTGCTGATACGACCGGGCGCGAGCCTAGTGTCTTCCCTATGGTGCAGTGGCCAAAAATACGGTATCCTCGCGCGCTGTTGAGGTAATTACTATCGTTCAACTGTTCAAAAAATACCCCTTGGAGTTCTTATGCAAATGAAAATTCGTACCAGCCTGACCCTCTGTGCGGCAGCCGTCTTATTGATGGCCTGCAGCAAGAAAGAAGAAACGGTGGTGATTGTCCCGGCGCCCGCCGCCGCCCCGGCATCCGCTGCTGCCGCGCCGGCTCCCGCTCCTGCTTCGAACGTTGTCAAAATCGGTCACGTCGGCCCGACCAGTGGCGCGATTGCGCACCTGGGCAAGGACAACGAAAACGGCGCCAGAATGGCGATTGCAGAGTTGAACGCCAAGGGCGTGACGCTCGGCGGCCAAAAGGTCACGCTGGAGTTGATGCCCGAAGATGACGCAGGCGATCCGAAGCAGGGCACGGCAGTCGCCACCAAGCTGGCTGACGCCAAGGTTGCCGGTGTGATTGGCCACCTGAATTCGGGTACCTCGATCCCGGCCTCGCAGATCTACAACGCTGCGGGTATTCCGCAAATTTCCCCGTCGGCCACGAATCCCAAGTTCACCCGTCAGGGCTTCAAGAATGTGTTCCGTGTGGTGGCCGATGATGTGCACCTCGGCAGCACGCTCGGCAAATACGCGGTGACCACCCTGAAGGGCAAATCCATCGGCGTAATTGATGACCGCACCGCGTACGGCCAAGGCGTTGCCGAAGAGTTCAAGAAGGCAGTTGAAGCCGCCGGCGGCAAGGTGGCAGGACATGAATTCACGACCGACAAGGCAACCGACTTCAACGCCATTCTGACCACCATGAAGGGCAAAAAAGTGGACATCGTGTTCTTCGGTGGCATGGACGCGGTCGCCGGCCCGATGATCAAGCAAATGGCGCAACTCGGCATCAAGGCCAAGTTCATGGGCGGCGACGGCATCTGCTCCAGCGAGTTGCCGAAACTGGCGGGTGACGCGTTGAAAGACGACATGGTCTACTGTGCCGAGGCCGGTGGAGTTGAAGGCGAACAAAAAGTCGGCATGGAAAAGTTCAAGACCGACTTCAAGGCCAAGTTCAATGCCGATGTGCAGGTGTACGCGCCTTATGTGTATGACGCGCTAAATGTGATGGTGGCGGCAATGGTCAAAGCCGACTCCGCCGATCCAGCCAAGTACTTGCCGGTGCTGGCTGCGACAGCCGATTACAAAGGCGTGACTGGCAACATCTCGTTTGATGAAAAAGGCGACATCAAGAATGGCGCGTTAACCCTGATGACCTACAAGGGTGGCAAGCGCACTGAGTTGGCCGTGATCCGTTAATCCGGTTTTTCGCCCAAGGCGAAAGCCCCGCAATGCGGGGCTTTTTTACTTGTGCGGCGAAGGGTCCAGCCGACGATGCCTACAGGCCCTGTTTCCTGCCCCGGCGCGCGGGTCGACAGGGAGAGGGAAAACCCTGTTTCCCTGGCGCAGGCGCAGTAGTATTGTTCCAATTTAACAATTAATAACAATTGGCAGCTTGATGTTAGTCAAGCCGGCCCGGGGCGAAATTGCATGAGCACGAAGCGTCAAAATGCCGGCGCGGCTATGGCCGCTTCCTTGCTTCCTGTCAAGTCTGCTGACACTCGCCTTCAGCGGGCTGCGCACGCGCCAATCATGCCTGCCACGATTGCAACACTGAACATCGCAACTACCGTAAGGAGCCCACCATGAGGACTCGCAACTTTCATCGTTTCAACTTCAAGCCCGCTTCGCTCGTTGTTCGGCTTTGCAAGGCGCTGGCGAAGTGGTGGCCAGAGTTCCGCGGTCCGATCGAAGTGCCGCGCTCGTCGTTTGCGCTGGAGGCGATGGAGCCGCGGTTGTTGCTTTCGGCCACCGTGCCGGACGTGACGATCATCGGGCCGGATGTGTTCGTGGACTTCGACACGTTGACCAACGATGACAACGCGGTCCTGCTGTCGTTCGACGTTCCGAGCGGCGATCTGAGCGTCTCATCGACCAACGCGAGCTTCAACCCGGTGCTGATTTCGGTGCCGGTTGGCACGCTGACCCTGAACCTCGGCTTCGGCATCGACAGCCTTGCCGTGGCCGACCTTAGCGGGCTTGGACCGTTCAATCTCGTCGTCAACGACCCTGAAGACGTGACCCTGACCAGCGACGTCACGCTCGATGGTTCGCTGAGCGTCAACGCCGGCAGCGACATTGTCGTTAATGACGACATCGACGTCGGCGGCGACATCGCGTTGACCGTTAACGCCGGCTTTGCCCTGACATGGACCGCCGTCACTCCGGTGTTCCAGAGCCAGCAGGCGATTGGCTCAATCCAGATCGGAAGCAACGCGGTGCTGGCCGCGAACAATATCTTGCTGAAGGTCGAGACCGACAACAGCAAGCAGGCCGACTTCGAGATCGATGAGATTGCGCTTCAGAGCTTCAACCCGGCCCAACTGGCGGATATATTCGTTCCCGCGCTGCCAGAGGGCGTCACGGTCGATTTCGTCGACGCGGGAGGCAGTAACCCCGACACCATCTCCCGCAGCGTGGGCAGTTGGCTGGACGACGGTTTTGTGGCCGGCCAGCATGTCGAGGTGGTGGGCACCACCAGCAATGACGGCATTTATGCGCTGTCGTCGGTCAGCACGACGACGCTGACGCTTGCCGCCAGCGTCGTGCTGACCACGGAAACCGCTGATGCGGCCTTGATCGAGGTGGTGAAGGTGGTCACCGGCAATCCGCTGATCACTTTCACCGACAGCGGCGGCGCGCTGGCCGACACCATCAGCCGCAACAGCGGCAGCTGGATCAGCGACGGCTTCAAGGCTGGCCAGTCGATCACCGTGCGCGGTACCACCGACGGCGCAGATAGCGACAGCATGGGCGACAACGACGGTGAGTATCTGATTGTTTCGCTGAACGCGACCACCATCACGCTGCAGGCGGCCGACACGCTGACGAATGAACCGGTGGCACCGGCCGGCGTGATCATTACCGCGCAGGGCTCACCCGGTGACGTGCCGCTGGCGGTGATCGACCCGAATGTCACGCTCGATGGCCACATCGAATTGGTGTTCGCCAATGCCGGCAGTGCCGACACCATCACGCGTTCGCCGGCCAGCGGTAGTTGGGTTGCCGACGGTTTTGCCGTGGGCCAGGAAATCATCGTCGTGGGTACCGCGTTCAACGATGGAAGTTACCGCATTGCGTCGCTCAGCGCGACCGTCATGACGCTAAACGCCAATGCGTCGTTGACGGCCGAGACCACCAAGCGCGCCGACATCACCAGCGTCAACTCGGTTGAAGGCGGGGTCGCTGAAAACGCCACGCAGCAAGATGCCACGACGGTAGCGGTGACTTTCTCCGGCAGCACCGTGACTCGCGCCATCGGCACCTGGGCCGCCGGCTTCCAGGCCGGCGACGAGTTGGCCGTAGTGGGCTCGGCCAGCAACGACGGCAGTTACCGCATCGTATCGGTGGCCGGCGGCGTAATTACGGTCGACCTCGGCGCCGGTTCGTTCAGCTCCGAGACCACCTCGGACGCCACGGTTTCGAACCTGGACTCGGTGACCTTCAGCCTGGCCGGCTTCACCATAACGCGCTCGTCGGGCACCTGGGCGGCGGACGGCTTTGTCGCCGGCCAGCAGTTGTCGGTCGAGGGCACGCTGAATGGCGCCAACGACGGCGGCTTCGTAATCGCGTCGCTGACGGCGACGATGCTCACCGTCAGTGCGCCGGGCTTTGCCGGCTTCACGGTCGAGTCAACGCAGGACGCCGAGGTCACCTACATCGTATCGCTGGCCGACCCGCTGCTGGTGTTCGACAAGGCTTTGGGCACCATCACCCGCACCACCGGCAGTTGGCTTGACGACGGCTTCGTCGCCGGGCGCAACATCAGCGTTGACCTGACGCAGGAGAACAACGCGCTGTACCAGGTGCAGACCGTCTCCGCCACGACGCTGACGCTCTCGTTTACCGCCGGCTCCGGCTTAACGCTGACCAACGAGATCGCGCGTTTTGCCGAAGTCAAGGGCATCGTTCCCAACAGCATTGTCAATCCGAACAACCCGAGCGTGTCACCGACGGCAGCGGATGTTTTCGGCAGCCTGGGCGGCGCCATTCCGAGCAACATCCTGGGCAACATCGGCGGACTGACCAGCGTACTCAATGGCTACTTCGCGCACGCGGTGCAGGGCCAGTCCAGCGGCAGCATCAGCATCGGCACCGGGGCCGACCTGCTTGCCAGCGGCGACGTGACGGTGCTCGCACATGCCACATCGAACGTGGCGGTCAAGGTAAAGGGGCTGATCGTCGGCGTGGCCTACGCACAGTCGATCGCTCACGCCACGGTTGACGTGTTGGCCGGTGCGTTGATCAACGCCGGCGGTAATGTGAGCATCACCTCCGACGTCGACAATACGATGCGTTCGGCGGTCAAGGTGGTGGCCGGCATGCAGCCGGCGATTGCTTTCCTGTTTAAACGCCTGGTGCCCGGCCCGTCAATTGGCGTGAGTTACGGCGAGGCTGACTCGGTGGCCACCACCACCGTCGCCGATGGGGCACAGGTGTTGGGCGACAGCGTGACACTGGCCGCCAGCGACACCAACGATTTTTTCGTCCAGACCAAGGCCAAGGTAAAAGGCATCAAGGTGCCCAACCTCGGCAACTCGGTAGCGGTATCGCTGAGTTTCGTTAATTCCGATGCCACCGTCAGCGTCGACGGCGACGTCACGGCGCGTAGCGGCAACCTGACGATCGACGCCTCGTCGATCAACCTGAACAACGACACCACGGCCGCCGCCAGCATCAAGCGCCAGGCCTTCGGCGGCCTGGCCGGCAAGGCCGCCGGCGCGGCCGGCCTTGCCAGCGGCGGCATGGCACCGGCCAGCAGCTCGGGCCAGTTCGGTTTCGCCGGCGCGGTGTCGGTGGCCATCAGCAGCAACCAGGCCAACGCCCTGGTCGGCAGCGGCGCCGTGTTGTGGGCCGAGCAGGACCTGATGGTCAAGGCCTACGCCGAAGACAATTTCAAGGCCTGGTCGATTGCCGGTGCCAAACTGGCCTCGACCGTCGCGGTAGCCGGCGGCGTGGCAGTGACCGACTACACCAATCTCGCGCATGCCACCGTCGCCAACGGTGCGACGCTCAACGCCCGCGGTCTGATCACCGTGAAGGCCGACGCCATCGTGCCTAACCAGGTCGAGATCGACGACAAGTTCCGCGAGTTGATCGCTTTCCGGCCGTCGGCGCCGCCGTTCCCGTCGCTGTCGGTCAACCCCTCGATCAGCCCCACCGATCCGTTGACCGGTGTCACCACCGCGTTGTCCGATGGCGCGGCGGACCTGGGCGCGATGGCCGCCTGGGGCGGCCAGACGCTGGCCGAGAACGCGCGCCTGCTCGCCTTGATCAAGCCCTTCATCAAACACAAGCTAATCATTCCCAACCTGGTCGCCACCACCTATACCGAGGCCGCGTCGGGCGCCAAAGACAAGGATTCCGGTGAGACGACCAAAGTCGCGATCAGCGGCAGCGTCAATATCATCGACGTCGACAATACCGCCCAGGCCAGCATTGGTGAAGGTGCGCTGGTCAACCAGGACCCGCTGCTCGCGGCACTTTCGCTACAGACGGTGGCGGTGCTCGCGCGCGCCAGCGTCGAGTCGATCCACGTCGCCGGCATGACCGCGCCGCTGGGCCTGATCAAGAGCCTGAAGGGCACACCCGGCGCTGCCGGCAACAAGGGCCAGAACGCGGTTGGCGGTACTTATCTGGGTGTCAACTACATCGGCACCGCACAGGCCTGGATCGACGATGGCGCGCTGGTCAAGGCAGCGGACGGCGTGACGGTGCGCGCCGACAACCACGACCTGTTGATCAGCGTGGCGCAGTCCGGCGGCAAGGCCGAGAAGGTCGGTATTACCGGCTCGTTCCTAAACTACGACAGCCAGCACTTCACGCGCGCCTGGATTGAAGATCAGGCGGTCATCGACACCGGTGGCAACGTCGACGTGATTGCGCATGCCGACATGCTGGCGGTGGAGGTGACGGGCGCGATCGAGTCGGGCGGCAAGGCCTCGGTCGGCGCGGCGATTGCGCTGACTGACCTAACCAATATTACCGAGGCGTTCATCGGCAACCGTCTGGCGACTGCGCTCGGCACCGCCGGCGCTATCGATGCCGGCGGCAACGTCAATGTGGTTTCGGATGTAGACGAGCAGACCATCACGGTGGCGGTGGCGGGCGCCTTCGTCGGCGGCAGCGGGCCCGGCGCCAGCCAGGGCAAAGCTGGCGGCAAGACCGGGGGTATCGGCATATCCGGCGCGGTGGCGATCAACACGCTAATCGACACTACACGCGCCTTCGTGACCGGAACCGACCTGACGGCCACCGGCGATCTAAAGGTGGATTCCGACACCCAGGCTTCGGGGGTGGCCGTTACCGGTGCATTCGTGTTCGCGAAGAGCAAGTCTGGCAGCATCGGCATTGCCGGCGGCTTTGGCATGAACGACCTGACGCGCACCAGCGAAGCTTTTGCCGGTGGCACGCTCAGCGCCGACGATGTGGCGATTCGCGCGGCAATCACCGACGACCTGGTAGCCGTGACGGCTGGTGCGGCCGCGTCCAAGCTGCAGGGCACGGCCAACATCGCTGGCTCGGTCACGGTGGGCGAGGCGACCGAAACCGCCCACGCCTGGATTGTTGACGGCGCAACCGTCAGCGCCGCCGGCGACGTCAGCGTCGATGCCAGCAGCGACGTGAATTTCGTCTCGGTAGCCGGTTCGGTGGCGCTTGGCGGCAAGTTCGGGGTCGGCGCCGCGGTCGATATCGGCACCATCACGAGCAACGTGCAAGCCTGGGTCGGCGACGCCACGGTGAACGCCGGCGACGACTTCGCGCTGCGCGCCAGCGCCAGCGAACGTATCCTGTCAGTGGCGGCAAGCCTGGTGGCGACCAACAACGTGGGTCTGTCCGGCGTGGTTGCCACGCAGACTTTGAACAACACCGTGAAAGCCGAGTTGCGTAACGGCGCCGACCTGCGCGCCAGGGGCGACGCATTGATCGACGCCTCTGACGACACCCAGGTGCTGGTCATCGGCGGCAGCGCGGCGTTCGGCAAGAAGGCCGGCATCGGGCTGGCCGGCGCGAATATCAACCTGGTGCGCGATGTCGAAGCCGAAGCCGAGGCTGGCTCGGAGATCGATGCCTACGCAATCGGCGGTTTCGGCATCGGCAGCACATCCGTCGCGCCGGACGGTGCCGTCGTGAACGGCCTGCGTATCAGCGCGCGCGCAACCGACGATATCAAGACCACTGCCGCGGCCGGCGCGGGCGGGCAGCAGCTAGCGATAGGCGCGTCAGCCGCGGTCACCACCTGGACCAGTGACGTCGACTCAGCTATCGGCAACTCTGTCGAGGTCAACCAGGAGACCGAATTCAGCGCCGAAGCCGACCAGTCGGTGGTGGTTGCGGCGCGCAACGATATGCGCATGCTTGGCGTGGCCGGCGGCCTGGCGATCGGCGGCAAGGTGGGCATCGGCGCGTCGGCCGACGTCGAGTTGCTGGATCGGCATGTCGGCGCCGCGATCGGCGCATCGGCCAGGGTCAAGGCGCGCGACGACGTGGTGGTCGAGGCGATCGATACGCTCGATGTCCTGTCGATCACCGCCACCGCGGCGATTGCATTCGGCGGCTCGGGCATTGCCGTCGATGGATCGGTGGGGGTGATGACGATCGACAACGACACCCGCGCGTCGATCGGTGCATCGGCCATCGTCGATGCCGGTGACGATATCGTGGTCAGCGCCGACGCCGACTTCAGCGCGTTGATGATCGAAGCCGGTATCGCCGGCGGCGCCGGTGGCGGCTTCGGCGGCTCGGTGGGCGTGCTGATCCGCGACAACACGGTACAGGCGACGATCGGCGCGAGCGCCAGCGTCAAGGCCGATGGTGACCTGATCGTCGCCGCCGACAACCGGTCCGACGTGATTGCCGTGGCCGGCAGCCTGGCGGTTGGTGTCAGCCTGGGCGGCCTGGGCATTGCCAGCGCGACCCTGGTGCACAACGAGACGGTTGAAGCCACGGTTGGTGCCAACGCGGTGCTCGAGGCGCTTGGCAGTGGCGCGCTAGCCAGCGTCAAGACCGCCAACGCCGATGTGCGCGCCACCGATGCTGCATTCCACGGCTTGTCGGTGACGGCCACCAACGAACAGGATGCGATTGTCATCGCTGCCGCCGGTGCCGGCGGCGGCAAGGTCGGCATCGCCGGATCGGCCGGTGTAGTCGTGATGAACGAGACCACCCGCGCGTCGCTCGGCGGCGGTGTCAGCGTCAACGCACTCGACAACGGCGCGTCCAGCCAGGGCATCAATGTCTTCGCCGACAGCGACAGCCACGTCATCGCGCTCGGTGCCGGCATTGCCGGCGCTGGCAAGGTCGGTGTCGGCGCTGGTGTCGGCGTGGTGGTGCTGAACAAAACCACCGAGGCGACACTCGCCGGCAACGCGTTTGCGCAAGGCAATATGCGGGTGCAGGCGTTATCGGACGACACCCTGATCGTCGTCGGCGCAGCCTTTGGCGCCGGTGGCGCGGTCGGCATTGCCGGTGGCGCGGCGGTGACGACCCTGAACCTGACGACGCGCGCGCAGATAGCTGCCGCGAGCAGCATCGATGCCGACGGCAGCGTTGTCGTCGCGGCCGATGACCAGACCACGCTCGATGTGGTCGGCGGCAGCATCTCCGGCGGCGGAGGCCTGAGCCTGGGCGGTGGCGCGGCGGTGCCGATCGTCAGCAAGACGACCGAGGCGCTGATCGGCGCTGGCGCCGCCGTCGATGCACGTGGCCACTCAAGCGTGGCGGCGCTGTCGGGTGTATTCACGGCGGCGGCTTATGTGGCGCAGAGCAACAGCGACGCCGAAGTCGCCGCGCCGAGCGGGATCGGCGACGATACCGACCAGGACGACCAGTCTCTGACGCAACAGCGCAGCGTCGGCAACGCCAGCAACGGCGCCTTCCGCGGCCTGTCGGTCACGGCGACGAATCGCGACGATGTCGAATCGGCCGGAGTCAGCGTCGGCTTCGGTGGCGTTGCGATCCAGCTCGCGGCATCGGTGAATGTGATGTCCACCACCACCCGCGCGCAAATCGGCGACAACGCGCAGATCAACCAGGACAACAACACCGGCGCCAACGCGGCGCAGACGGTGCAGGTGGCCGCCGCGAGTGACTATTACCACCTCGGCATCGCCGGCTCGGGTGGCATATCGCCGAATGCGGCCATCACGCCGGCCGCCGACGCGACGGTGGTGAACCAGACCGTCGAAGCCAAGATCGGTTTTTCGGCCGATGTGGATGCCAGGCGCGACGTGGTAGTCAGCGCGAAGGCCGAAGAAGACGTGTTGACGATCTCGGTGGCGATTGCCGGCAGCGGCACTGTCGGTGCCGCTGCCGGTGTCGGCGTACTGGTGTTCAACAACACCACCACCGCGTCGATCGGCAGCAATGCCACGGTCGAGGCCGGCGGCAACCTGCTGGTGCAGGCCAGCGACTCGACCGACCTGGACGTGATCGCTGGCGCGGTGGCGATCGGCATCGGTGCCGGTGCGGGTGGCGCCGGCGTTGGTGTAGTGGTTATCAACAAGACGACCGACGCCAATATCGGCACCAACACCACCATCGATGCCGGTGCCAGCAGCGCCGCGGTGACCGGCATGCTAAACGGCGAGCAGCCGGCCGATGGCAGCTTCGGCACGACATCGATGAGCGGCGTGCTGGTGCAGGCGCAGTCGGACGAGAGCCTGTTTGGTGTCTCGGCCGCCGCCGGAATCGGCGGCTTTGTCGCGCTCGCCGGGGCGGTGACGGTGTCGGTGATCGACTCCGATACGCTGGCGTCGATCGGCGGCGGCGCGTCGGTCAATACCGCAACCAGCGGCGAAGACAGCGACCAGCGCGTCAACGTCGCGGCCAGCAACGCACTCAACATGTTCATGGTTGATGGCGTGATCGCCGGCGGCCTGGGTGGCAGCCTGGCTGGCGGTGTCGACGTGGGCATCGTGCGCAACGACACCAGCGCCTTCATCGGTGACAGCGGCGCGGGGGACCGCGGCGTCATCGACGCACGCGGCGATATCGGCATCCACGCGCTGGCGAGCCAGGACATCACCAGTATCACCGTCAGCGCGGCGGCCGGCACGGTCGGCGTCGGCGGCGCGGTCGCCGTCTATTCGCTCGGTGGCAATTTCGATTCGAGTTACGACTACGACAACAACGGGCCCGACGCGGCCGGCGGCACGTCGAGCGAAAACTCGCTGACGGGCACCGACGGCTCGATGAATTCGCTGGTCGATGGGCAGACCAGCCCGAGTGGCACCGTTGGCGCGTTAAACGCCTACGGCGGACAGCGCGGATTCGCGGCCGCAAATGTGAGCGGGAACCAGATCGACTTCGCGCTGAGTCCGGAATTCGGCACCGGTGATGCGGTGGTCTATCGCCAGGGTTCGGCCAGCGCGCCAATCACCGGCCTGGTCGATGGCGGCAGCTACTACGCGATCGTCGATGCGGGCGATCCGACGCTGGTCAATCTCGCCGCGACCAAGGCCGACGCGATGGCCTTCAGTGCGACCAATAACACTGCCCTGGTCATCAGCGGCGCGGGGGGCAGCGGCCACAGCCTGGCCAGCGCGTCTGCCGATGCGGTGAAGGGTGGCACCAGCAGCGCGTCGAGCTCGGTGTCGAGCAATACACCGACCAACAAGGTCACGACGGCCGTCAACGCCGGCTCGACCGCGGTGACGGCCGGAACCAGCGCATTCATCGGCACCAACAATACCGTCACGGCGCAGGGCAGCATCGACCTGGATGCACGCGAAGATGCCGAAATGCTGATCGTCAGCGGTGGCGTCGGCATCGGTTTGGGGCTCACCAGCGCCGGCATCGGCGCTTCGATCATCGTCGTTACGGTCGACCGCGACGTGAGCGCCGAAGTGCGCGCGGGCAGCATCCTGGCGGCCGGCACGGGAGCCGGCCAGGGTGTCTTCATCGACGCCAAGCTTGACCTCGATTTCGACGCTTTGTCGTTTGCCGGCGGCGCCGGCGGCATCATGGGTCTGGGCGGATCGGTGGTGGTTTTCACTGATTCGAGTGCTGTCTCCGCCGGCCTGGCCGACGCCACCAGCGCGGCCCAGGGCGTACAGATCACGCAGGCCGGAACGGTGGCGATAAAGGCCATCAGCGATGTCACGGTGC
>JANNGR010000002.1:0-12975 GCA_031403955.1 Betaproteobacteria bacterium | reverse complement strand
TGCACCGGCATGTGCGGCGCGTTGGCGATCAGGTTGCCGCTTGCGTCGAACAGCGCGCAGCTAAAGTCCAGCCGCTCTTTTATGTTGACCGAATAGGCGGTGTTCTGCAACTGCAGGCCCATCTGCTCGGCAATGTTCATGAACAGGTTGTTGAACACCTCCAGCAACACCGGGTCGACCGTGGTACCGGCCGCATATTTGATCGCGCGTGTCGTGCGCCGCTCCAGCACCAGATGGTTCAGCGCGCTCAGCGTGGCCTCCCAGCCCGGCTCCACCACCGTTGTCGCGTTGCGCTCGGCAATAATGGCCGCTCCGGTGATGGTGTCGCCGCAACGCAGGTCTTCGCGCACCACCAGCGCCGCCGCGTGCCATTGCCCAGCCGAATACATGCGCACCGTCTCGCGCCGCGGCAACTCGCGCGGGCCGTGCAGCATGTGGCGCGGCTCATACGGCGCGTCGCCGGCGATCACCGCCTCGACCGACACCGCCTCGACCACCAGGCCCTTGCCCTGCATCAAGAAGGCAAAACGCTGGCGGTAGGCGGCTTCGAATCCCGACCCGATCAGCGCCACCGTGCACTCGGGTACGGCCGTGCCGCAATCCGGATACGGCACCAGCAACGCGGAGTCGCTGCCCTCATAACGCACATGCAGCCGCCGATGGGTGTGTATGGCCCCGCTGCTCACCTGCTGTTGCGCAAGTTCGGCTCCGGCAGCGAAAGCCAGCGCATCCAGCTGGGCCTCAATCGCGGGCAATGCCGCCACGTCGAGCGGGAGTTCCACCGCCTGCTCGCGAATAACGATCTGGTCCGCCAGGCCCATGCCGTAAGCGCTCAGTACTCCGGCCAACGGGTGCACCAACACGCGTGTCATGCCCAAAGCGTCGGCCACCAGGCAAGCGTGTTGACCGCCGGCGCCGCCAAAACATTGCAACGTGTAGCGTGTTACGTCGTAACCACGCGCCACGGAAATCTTCTTGATGGCGTTGGCCATTTGCTGCACGGCGATATTGATGAAACCCTCGGCCGTGTCTTCCACGCTGAGACCGGTTTGCGCGGCCAGCGCCTTGAACTGGTCCGCCGCGGCGTCAAAGTTCAGTGCCTCGTCCGCATGCGGACCAAACACTTTTGGGAAATAGCCTGGCTGGATTTTTCCCAGCACCAGATTGGCATCCGTCACCGCCAGCGGGCCGCCGCGCCGATAACTGGCCGGTCCCGGGTTAGCGCCCGCGCTGGCGGGCCCGACGCGAAAACGCGCGCCGTCAAATGCCAGCATCGAGCCGCCGCCGGCGGCCACGGTGTGGATGCTCATCATGGGTGCGCGCATACGCACGCCGGCGATCTGGGTTTCGAATTCGCGCTCGAATTCGCCCGCGTAATGCGACACATCGGTCGACGTGCCACCCATGTCAAAACCAATCACTTTCTCATGCCCTGCGATTGCCGCCGTGCGGGCCATACCCACGATGCCACCGGCCGGACCGCTCAGAATCGCGTCCTTGCCCTGAAAGGCGTGGGCGTCAGCCAAGCCGCCCGAAGACTGCATGAAAAACAACCGCACGCCCGGCATGTCGCCCGCCACCTGATCCACATAACGACGCAGGATCGGCGACAGATAGGCGTCCACCACCGTTGTATCGCCACGGCTGACAAATTTCATCAACGGGCTGGTTTCATGCGAAGTGCTGATCTGCGTGAACCCGATACTGTGCGCGATACGCTTGGCGGCCTGCTCGTGCGCGGTGTACCGGTAGCCATGCATGAACACGATCGCCACGCTGCGCAAACCCTTGCGGTACTCAACCACGAGATCTTCACGCAATGCCGGTTCATCCAGTGGCTCCATCACTTCGCCAAACGCGGCCACACGCTCGTGTGCTTCGACCACCGCGCTGTAAAGCAACTCCGGCAAAACGATATGCCGGTCAAACAGGCGCGGGCGGTTCTGGTAGGCAATACGCAGCGCATCGCGAAAACCGCGCGTGGTAACCAGCAACGTGGGTTCGCCCTTGCGCTCCAGCAAGGCGTTTGTAGCCACTGTGGTGCCCATCTTCACGCATTCCACCTGGGCCGGTGTCACGGCTTCGCCGCTTCGCAAGCCCAGCAAATGGCGTATGCCTGCAACCGCAGCGTCGCGGTAATGCTCCGGGTTGTCGCTGAGCAACTTGTGCGTCACCAGAACCCCGTCCGGGCGTTTGCCGACTATGTCGGTGAACGTGCCACCCCGGTCGATCCAGAATTGCCAGCGGCGGTTGCCGGGAGCGCAAGCGTTGTTGGAAGTTTGCATGGTCTTGGGCGAATAGTTGTCAATCACTCTACCCGGTGTCCAGTCCGCTTGCGGGAAAACCCCAGCAAATCAGCCAAGGTTAAACACCGGGTACGACTTATGCTTGAGCGATTGCAGACTGTTTCCCATTTTCAAACCGGAGTTACCCATGAAACTGACGCCCCGAGATCTGACCACGGCCTTTGCTTTCGCTTTGGCTGGTATCGCCGCCACCGCCACGGCGCAAACCAAATGGGACCTGCCTGCGGCCTACGCGGCCACCAACTTCCACACCGAGAACCTGACCCAGTTTGCCAACGACGTGGACAAAGCCACGGGCGGCAAACTCAAGATCACCGTGCATGCCAACGCGTCGCTGTTCAAGGCGAACGAGATAAAACGCGCAGTGCAAGGTGGCCAGGCCCCTATCGGCGAGATTCTTCTGGCCAATTTCGAGAATGAGAACCCGATCTACGCCACCGATGGCATCCCGTTTCTGGCTACCAGTTACGTCCAGGCTAGGAAACTCGCCACAGCACAAAAGCCCATACTCGACAAGCTGCTGTCGGCCCAGGGAATGAAGCTGCTTTATGCAGTGGCCTGGCCGCCCCAAGGCATCTACGTGAACCGGGAAATTGCCTCGGTGGTGGACATGCGTGGTCTAAAGTGGCGCGCGTACAGCCCCGCTACTGGCAAGATTGCCGAACTGGTCGGTGCCCAGCCCGTCACGATCCAGGCGGCCGAGCTGTCGCAGGCGCTGGCCACAGGCGTGGTCAACAGCTACATGAGTTCCGGCTCCACCGGATACGACTCCAAGACCTATGAAAGCATCAAATACTGGTACGACACACAGGCCTGGCTGCCCAAAAACGCCGTGATCGTGAACCAGAAGTCTTTCGATGCGCTGGACAAGCCGACACAGGACGCCTTGCTCAAAGCCGCCACTGAAGCCGAAGCGCGCGGCTGGAAGTCGAGTGAAGAAAAGAACGACTGGTATAAAAAGGCGCTGACAGAAAAGGGTATGAAAATCATGACGCCCTCGCCCAAGCTGGTCGCGGACCTAAAGCAGGTCGGCACCATCATGCTGGCTGACTGGGAGAAAAGGGCCGGTGCCGACGGCGCCGCGGTAATCGCCGCTTTCAACAAGAAATAAGGGCCGCGTGCGCCGATTCCTTGACCGGCTCTACCTGGCCTCGGGTGCCATCGGCGCGGTGTTCATTGCGCTTATCGCCGTATTGATGATTGCGCAAAGTCTGCTGCGGGAGTTGGGCGTGCGCACCGGTGCCGTCAACGACATGGTGGCCTGGTTCTGTGCCGCTGCCTCGTTCTTCGCCATGGCGCATGCCTTCAAACACGGTGACTTTGTTCGTGTGACGCTGCTGCTGGATAGAGTGCCAGCGGGCCAGCGGCGCGTGCTGGAAATCGGCTGTCTGTTGATCGGCACGATTTGCGTGGCCTACCTGGCGTGGTGGGCCAATAAGTTCACCTACGATAGCTGGGCCTTCAACGAAATGGCGCAGGGCTTGCTGCCGATACCGATCTGGATTCCGCAGCTAAGTTTTGCGCTTGGCTCGTTATTGCTTCTGGTAGCGGTGGTGGATGAACTCATCATCGTGCTGCGTGGCGGCAAGCCTACCTATGTTGCGGCGGTGGAAGAACGCCACGCCAAAGGCGACTTCTCGTCCGACGTCTGACCATGGAAATAATTGCCATTGGCGGCTTGCTGCTGTTGATCATGTTGCTGCTGCTCTCGGGTGGCGTGTGGATCGCCATGACACTTGCGATCTGTGGATGGGTCGGGCAGGCCTTCTTCACCACCACCTCGCCAGGCAACAACCTGTTTTCGGCCTTCTGGGAAAGCAATGCAAGCTGGGAACTGGCAGCGCTGCCGCTGTTTATCTGGATGGGCGAAATCCTGTTTCGCACCAAACTCAGCGAAGAGATGTTCGAGGGCCTGCGTCCGTGGCTAAACCGCATTCCGGGTCGGCTAATGCACACCACCATTCTGGGCTGTGGCATTTTTGGCTCGGTATCCGGCTCCTCGGCAGCCACCTGTGCCACCATCTCCAAGGTGGCATTGCCGGAGCTGCTCAAACGCGGTTACAGCGAAAAAATCGCACTCGGCTCACTGGCCACAGCCGGTACGCTGGGCATATTGATACCGCCGTCCATCACCATGGTGGTGTATGCGGTTGCGGCCGACGCCTCCATCATCCGTATCTTCCTTGCCGGCTTCTTGCCAGGCTTTTTGCTGATGGGCCTGTTCTCCGGCTACATCATCTGGTGGAGCCTGCGCCATCCAGACCAGGTTCCACCGGCCGACCCGCCAAGCACGTTTGTTCAGAAAGTCCGGGCGTCCGGCAACTTGCTGCCCTGTGCGGCGCTGATCATATTTATCGTCTCGGTGCTGGTGTCCGGTTATGCCACGGCCACGGAATGTGCTGCTTACGGCGTCGCCGGTTCACTGGGCATCGCGGCGTGGGGCGGGAGCCTGACCTGGAGCAACTTTAGGGAAGGGCTGATGGGCACCACCCGCACCAGCTGCATGATCATGTTCATACTGGCCGGTGCGGCCTTTCTGACCAAGACGATGGCTTTTACCGGCATCCCGCGCGAACTGGCCGAATGGGTCAACGCCATGCAACTTTCACCTTACACGCTGATCGGCGTGCTCACCGTGGTCTACCTGATTCTGGGTACCGCGCTGGACGGCATCAGCATGATCGTGCTGACGAGTGCGGTGGTGTTGCCGATGATCCAGAAGGCGGGGTTCGATTTGATCTGGTTCGGCATCTTCATCGTTCTGCTGGTCGAGATTGCCGAGGTTACGCCGCCGGTTGGGTTCAATCTGTTTGTGTTGCAGAACATGACCGGTAAAGACAGCAACACCATCGCCAAAGCGGCCATTCCGTTTTTCTTTTGCCTGGTGGCATGTATCGCATTGATCACGATTTTTCCCAGCATCGTCACTATCCTTCCCGATCTTGTCATGGGCAAGGACAAATAGACAATCGCGCTAGTCTTGTGTACACTGTATTTTTTCAGTGCACACTGAGGCGGCCATGTTACGCAATATCACCCTGTCTGCCGACGAACAGTTGATCGCCCGCGCACGCGAGAAAGCCGGTGCTGCGCAAACCACACTGAATGTCGAATTTCGCAAATGGCTGGCAGCCTACGCCTCGGTTCAGGACGATGCAGCTGTGGCGCGCTTTCGGGACGTAATGCAACAGCTGGCCCATGCCGATGCCGGGCGCAGTTTTACGCGCGACGAGATGAACGAACGCTGAGCATGCAAGCAACAAATGGGGCGGTGTTTTTTCTCGACACCAACATTTTTGTCTACGCCTTGCTCAGCGGTGAGCCGCTCAAGAAACAACGCGCGCTGCAATTGGTGGAGTGGGCGCTGGCCAGCCATCTGGGTTGCACCAGCTACCAGGTGGTGCAGGAGTTTGCCAATCTGGCGCTGGGCAAATTTGCCCGGCGCTTCACCACCGACGAATGCAAACAGTTCATCGACGCCGCCATGCAACCGCTTAACCGGGTTGCCTCCAGCCCTGAGCTGGTCAATACCGCGCTCGATTTGCAAGGCGAGACGCGCTACAGTTTTTACGACAGCCTGATGCTCACCGCCGCGCTGCAATGCGGCGCTGACGTGGTCTACACCGAAGACCTGCAGCACAACCAAGTCGTGCGCGGCTGCCTGCGTATCGTCAACCCGTTCTTGCTGGTGGCCAATGCGCCCGACGCGACATGATTTCCGTGCTCGCCATCTGCATCGGCGCCAGTCTCGGCGCATTGGGCCGTTGGGGCCTGGGATTGTGGCTAAACCCCGGTGCTGTCATCCCGTTTGGCACCTTGGCCTCGAACCTGATTGGCGGTTACCTGGTTGGCATATGTGTTGCCGTATTCCAGGCCCTGCCGCAGTTCGACCCGGTATGGCGCCTGGCGCTGGTCACCGGCTTTCTTGGGGCGCTCACCACCTTCTCCAGCTTCTCGGCCGAAGTGGTGGGCATGTTGGGGCAGCAACGTTATGCGCTGGCGTTTGGCACGGCGGCGCTGCACCTGATCGGGTCGCTGTTGCTGACGGTCGCCGGCATCCGCACGGCAGTCTATTTTTTGGCCGGACGGGGTTGACCATGACTGGCGCTGGATGAAGCCCAATGACAACCACCACACGCCCCAACATAATTTTCATCGTCGCCGACGACCTGGGCTTTGCCGACCTGGGCTGTTATGGCGGCCGCGCGGCCGAGTTCGGAGCGGTCTCGCCGGTCTTGGACCAACTAGCCGCCAGCGGCATCAGGTTCACGCAGGGTTATGCCAACTCCCCGGTATGTTCGCCGACGCGTTTTGCGCTGATGACGGCGCGATACCAGTACCGCCTGCGTGGCGCGGCTGAAGAGCCGATCAACAGCCGCAGCCGCGGCAGTACCACATTGGGCCTGCCGCCCGAGCACCCCACCCTGCCGTCGCTGTTGCGCGCCGGCGGCTATCACACCGCGCTGATCGGCAAGTGGCACATGGGTTACCCGCCGGCCTTCGGGCCACTACGCTCGGGTTACGAGGAATTCTTTGGCCCGATGTCGGGCGGCGTGGACTACTTCACGCATTGCGCCTCCACCGGCCAGCATGATTTGTGGCTGGGCGACGAAGAAAATCACGAACCAGGCTACCTGACCGACATGCTCACGCAGCGCTCGGTGAACTACATAGAACGTATGGCGCATGGCGCCAACAGCGGCACGCCGTTTTTCCTGAGCCTGCACTACACCGCGCCGCACTGGCCGTGGGAAACGCGCGCTGACGGTGCGTTGGCCAACCAGATACGGGACAACATATTCCACCTGCACGGCGGCAACATCCACATCTACCGGCGCATGATCCACCACATGGACGAAGGCATTGGCCAGCTGGTGCACGCGCTGCGCGCGCACAGCCTGCTGGACAACACGCTGATCGTCTTTACCAGCGACAACGGCGGCGAACGCTTCTCCGATAACTGGCCGCTGGTGGGCGGCAAGATGGACCTTACAGAAGGCGGCATCCGCGTGCCGTGGATTGCCAACTGGCCGGTCGTGATCGCCCCCGGCGGCGTCAGCGCGCAACACTGCATGACGATGGACTGGTCGGCCACCCTGCTGGAACTTGCCGGTGTCACTGCCGACCCCGCTTACCCACTGGATGGAGTCTCATTGCGAGCGGTGTTGGTTGACCCGACACACCAGTTCCAGCGTGCGCTGTACTGGCGCATGAACCACCGCGGCCAGCGTGCCATGCGTATCGGCGACTGGAAATACCTGCGCGTGGACGGTAACGACTATCTGTTCAACCTACCCGCCGACGAGCGCGAACGCGCCAATCACGCGGCACGCGAACCAGAGCGCCTGCAAGTAATGATCAACGCCTGGCAAGCCTGGAACGCCGACATGCCAGCCATTCCGGGCGACGCCTCCATCAGCGTCGGTTATTCAGCTCGGGACATGCCACAACGCTGAACGGCGAACCACCGCTGGCGGCCGCGAGAATCGTCAGGCGGCCTGTAACCCCAATTTAACCGGCACCACGGGCCTGGAATTGGCGACGGCGCCAAACAGGATTTCTCCGGCCAGTTGGCCGCCTTCTTCGATCACCAGTTTTCCGTATCGAATCTTGCCGGTGACCTTGCCGGTGGCATAAATCACCAGCTTCTGGCGCACCGTCAGCGTACCGTCGAATTGGCCGTGAATTTCCGCAATGTCGATCTCGGCCGAGCCCCGGAATGCACCAGACTCGGCAATCTGCATCACGCGCGAGTCCATCGTGGCTTCCACCAAGCCTTCCACCACCAGCGTGTCGCAGTCGGTGATTTCGACGCCCTTTAGCTTGATGTTCGGCCCCACTGTGAGTTTGCTGCCAACTTCGCGTGCGCTGCCGGCGGCAGGTGGTGCCGCAGAGACAGGCGTCGCAGCCGGCTGCGGGCCGTGCGGCACGTTAACCGGCAGGGAGCCGTTGTGTTGCGCATGGGAGTTGGTAGTGGCGTGCCGTAAACCGCCGACTTCAATATCTCGCTTGCCAAAGAACGGTGATTGCATTGCCATGTGGTTCCCTTGAAAAAAAGAACCGATGGTAAGCAGCCAAATTCAACAAGTCTCCACCGCGTATGCAAGATGCGTAACGAAATTGCAGCCACCTGGGGTTGCCGGCTAGCATTGGCGGAGAAACTGGACCCCGAGCTGTTGGGCCGCGGCTCCTTGCTAGCCAGCAGGCCCGTATGTCTATGCCCGCGTTGCTGCAATTGCGCCCTAATTCGAGCCGGGCGGAGCCCCTGCTCTGGAGCGCACACGGTTGGCCCCGGACATCCCCAACTGCGGATGTAATTGCCCGGCCACTGCCCAGGCGGCCAGCAGCGCAACGCCGCCTGCGGCAAAAACGCCCGCCAGCGGCGAGAACTGCAGCACCAGCCAGGCGACGCCAGGAGTCAGGATGCCCGAGACATCGCGGAAGCTGGAATAAACGGCCGACATCTCGGTGCGTTGCGAGGGTTTGACCGACATCAAGAACGGCAGCCCGGCGCAGACATCCAGCAGCACCAGAAAAAAAGACGCCAGCACCAGCACTGCAACCGTGGCCCATGGCAGCGGCGAAATAATCGTGGCAAGTATGAAACCGGTGCCGCTAACCAGGAAACCGGTGCGCACCGCCTCGCGCACCGAGCGGCGCTGCATCCAGCGCAGCATCAGCGGCGCCATGAACAGGCCCATGTTGGCCAGCGAACTGGCCATACCGCCGACCTGATCGCCCAGGCCGTTCTGGACCGCAAAAATACCGACGTAGACGGTGTAGACCCACCAGCCACACGAGCGTAAGACCGGAAACAGCCAGCCCGCCACCAGCCGTGGCTGCGCAACGAAGCGCCGCAGATAGGCCAGCGGGTTGGGCGAATTGCTTCTGCCGGTGTGTACTACCACAACCCGGCCATGACCAATACGCAACCACCAGAACGCGCCCAGCATGGCCAGCGCGGCCACCCCCACAATCAGGAACGGCGCACCATGCCAGAACCGTACCAGCCATACGCCCAGCAGCGGGCCCACCGTCCACCCGAAGGCACCGAATAACAGGCGCTGCGACTCCAGCCGCCCGAACTCGGCCTTGGGCACGTTGTCCAGCACATAGGCGTTGAAACACACAAACACGGTTGCCGTCCCCATCACATGGCACAGCAGCGCGGCCGTCGTCACCTTGCCGCCAACCACTCCGAAACACGCCGACAGCACAAACAGCAGCGCGCCCATTGAATAGACAAAACGGCGCGGGATATGGCGCGTCACCAGCGGCACCGAGAGACCAGTCAGCAGCGACAACACACCCACCCCGAAATACAGTTGCGAGACGACTACCGCGTCGCCCCAGGCGCGGTACATCAACAGCGGATAGAACGACAGCGCGATGCCGCGTACCACGGCCTCAATGCCTCCGATGGTGGCAAAGGCGCGGATGCCCGGTTTCGGGGGGCGTTGCAGAAATTTCACGAGAGACTTGCGGATCAAGCTAAGGGCGCGGCCAGGTCGAAATACCGGTCGAGCAAAAACACCACGTCATACGGCAGGCGCCGCTCGGACCGGCTGGTAAAACCCCGCAGGTCCGCAAACAGCACACACAATTCGCGCACCTGGCCGGCCATGAAGCCGGGCCCACCCATGGCCGACGCGGGCTCCACATTCGGCGGCAACAGCGCCAACACCGTTATGTCATGAGGCGGCCGCAACTCGCATACCAGCCGCCGCACATTGGCAGCCGCGCCGACACGCGCGAGTACCCGCGCCTCGGCTGCCTGCGGGGCGGGCGGCGCCTTGGCGCCTGCCAGCACGCGCAAGCGGCAGGTTGAGCAGCGCCCGCGGCCACCACACACCGACGCGTGTGCAATACCCAACATAAACAGCACCAGGCCGCTGGCAAGGCGAAGCCGGGTGATGACGGGGGAAATCATGCAGCGGTGCAACCGGGAACTGGGCCGGGCTCTTACAGGGCCAGCAACAGTCATCTATCGATAGAACGCTTCGACTTTGCCCTTCAACTTGATCAACAGCGGCCGGCCCGTGCGGTCCAGTGTCTTGCCCGCGGCTACCTTGACCCAGCCCTCACTGATGCAGTATTCCTCCACATCCTGACGCTCCTTGTCATTAAGTCGAATACCCACCTGATGTTTGAACACGGCCGCGACATGGTGGGGGCTGCGCACATCAGCGGACAGGTGGTCGGGCAGCGGGGGGTAGGGAGTGGCTTCGTTCATGGGGGGCAATTTTCCATGATTTGAAGCGTGTGGGGAGTAGGTTGTATGCGTCGGGAAAGGTGAGGGTTTACGTGGATTGATAGCGCTTACTACAGGGCGATACTGGGACTCATGCGGTTGAAATGCCTATCCGTTGACAAAGGGGTACGGTAGTACGAATATTCACGGTCATGGCCCGAGCAGTCGATTTTCGAGCCATTTTCCCCTCGCATCTCCGCAGCGAAAGGACACCTCATGATTCGAAAAGCCATGATTTCAAAGCGCCAACTTGTCCATGGCGCGTTACTAAGCGCACTGTTGACAGTTGCCCACAGCGTGGTAGCCGGTCCGATACCTTTCGACACATTCCACCAGTTCAGCTTCGATTCGCCCGGCGGGGGCGTGGTGGGTTGCGACCCGGCCGATCCCGCCGGAGCATTCTGTATCGGGAGCAGTGGCACAGCTACGGACTTCCTGGACCCCCCACCGTGGACCTTCCTCGCCCCGTCGGCAGGCGCCACATTGACGGTCATCGACGCCTTTCTCTCGGGAGATGTGTTCGAAATTTTTGACAACGGCGGGTCGCTCGGTTTGACATCGGTACCGGGCAGCGGCGACTGCGGGGACGACCCGGTGGTCTGCCTGGGCACCCCCGGCATGAGCTTCGGCGTCTTTGCGCTCGGCGCTGGCGCGCATTCGCTGACGATGCAGGTGGCGCAGGCACCCAATGGCGCCGGCAGCGGTTACCTGCAGGTCGCAGCGACGCAGGCGGTGCCCGAGCCAGCGTCGCTCGCGCTGGTGCTCGGCGCGTTGGCCGTGCTCTGGGGCAGTCGGAGGCGCCAAACTGCGAATTGGGGGAGATTGGCATGAAAACCTGGTTTAAACACGCCGCACACTCCGGCGCCATTCCCGACGCCGTGCTCGCCGCGGCTGCTCTGATGGTTGGCCTGGCGATGCTCCAGCCCGGCGACAGTCAAGCGCCGGCCGTGGTGACACGATTTGCCGGCCCCACCTCGTCGCAGCCGCTGGCGCTGACGGCGGACAACGCCTTCCTCGTGGTTGCCAACGCCGACAACAATTCGGTCAGCTTCTTCGACCTGCGTGCCGACAAGAACCGCAAAGTCGCCGAGGTGCCGGTGCAGACCGAACCGAACGGCGTGGCCTTCATGCCCGACGGCAGCAAGGCTTATGTCGCGAATACCGTGAGCGGCACGGTGTCGGTGATCCGCACCAATATCGCCAACGGCGTGATCGGCAAGCCGGTCCACGTCGCGGTCGGCACGGAACCCTCCGCCCTGGCGTTAACGCCCAACGGCAAGAAGCTCTACGTCGCCAACTCGCGCTCGAACTCGATCTCGGTCATCGACACCGCAACCGATGCCGTCATCAAGACGATCTCTGGCGTTGGCTTCGAACCGCGCGGTCTGGCGATCACCAACGACGGCGACGCGGCGGACGACGACGAGACGGTCTACGTGACGCAATTCCTGTCGCTGCCGATCGCCGGCAAGATAGACGGCGCCGACGACGCGAAGGCCGGCCACGTCACGTTGGTCTCGACCGCCACCGACACCGTGGTCGGCGAAGTGGTGCTCAACCCGATCGCCGATACCGGCTTCAAGGCGCTCGGTGACGCGCTCGCCCGTATTGCTCCAGGGAACCCGGCCAATCCGGCAAATTTCCAGTTCACAACCGGCGCGTACCCGAACCAGCTGGCCAACGTCGCGATCAAGGGCGGCTTTGCATTCGTGCCCAATACCGGCGCTTCGCCGAACGGACCAGTTCGCTTTGATGTCAACACGCACAGCCTGCTGTCGGTGATCGACCGCACAACGCAGACGGACGCCGGGCAGACAATCAACTTGCACCGCGCCGTCGCCGAACAGACCAATCCAAACAAACTCTTCGTCACCCAGCCCTGGGCGATGGCGTTCCTGCGTTTCGCCGACCAGGGCTTTGTCGTCAGCGCGGCAAGCAACCATCTGGTGAAGGTCGCGGTCAATCCGGCGACCGGTGCCGTAGATGTGTTGGACGACCCGCTGGACCCGACCCGCGTTCTGCAGATCAAGGTCGGCAAGAACCCGCGCGGCATCGTCATCAACTCGAACGACACACGCGCCTACGTGCTCAACTTCATCTCACGCAGCGTCTCGGTGCTCGACCTGAGCACCGTGCCCGAACAGGTGGTGGCAACGCTTCAATCGGCCAAGCTGCCGGCGCCGGGCACGCTGGCCGACAAGATCCATATCGGCAAGGAGCTGTACAACACCTCGATCGGCGAGTTCGATCCGGCGCCAGGGTCTGTCGTGCCGATCATCGGCCGCATGTCGAACAAAGGCTGGGGCTCGTGCGCTGCGTGCCATGGCCCGGCCGGGCTAAGCGACAACGTGGTCTGGGTCTTCGGGTCGGGGCCCAGGCGCACGATCCCCCAGCACACCGACTTCGACCAGACGGTGG
>JANNGR010000001.1:0-2406 GCA_031403955.1 Betaproteobacteria bacterium | reverse complement strand
GACGCAACTTGAAGCGCATGCCGCCCTGGCGCGGATAACCAGCTTCGTCCAGCAGCGCGTTGGCCTTGGCCACATCGAACGCCGGTACCGCCGGATCACTTACATGGAACTGTTTGTCGAATTTCGGGATTGGGCCGGCGGAGGCGCTGGCATAGTCGCGGAAGATCGTCTTGACGACGAACTCCTTGTCGATGGCATGCGCGATGGCGCGGCGCACGCGCGCACCGGCCAGTTCCTTGCGCCGGTGGTTGATCTCTACGGTCAACTGGTAGGTGATGCCCTCATAACCCTTGTTGACAACTTGTACGCCCCTGAGTTTCGCCATGCGCGGCAATTCGCTCAGCGGAATGGCCGAGAAGGCCGCCAGGTGGATCTGCTCGGCCTCGATCGCGGCGGCAATGGCGCCAGGGTCGGGCAGGACGCGGAAGATGATGCCGTCCAGGTACGGCTTGTCCGGGTCCCAATAGGTCGGGTTTTTCGCCAGGCGATAGAACTCGCCGGGCTTGTGCTCGGCAAAGCGGAACGGGCCGGTGCCGATCAACTTGTTGTTGGCCGGGTTGGCGGTCACATCGCTGCCTTCATAGATGTGCTTGGGAACGACCGCGGTGACGGCGGGCAGCGCGTTGCGGATCAACTGGAACGGCGTTGGCTTCGCGAAGCGGAAAACGGCGGTGCCGCCGTCCGGCGTATCCACTGCTTCCAAATCCTTGAACAACACGCGGCCGAGGTTCTGCGCCTTCTTCCATACTTCCATGGCGGAAAAGGCGACATCCGCGGAGGTAAACGGCCGGCCATCATGCCAGGTCACGCCGGGGCGCAGCTTGAAGGTAATGCTGCGGCCGTCCAAGCTGCCGTTCCACTCGGTGGCCAGGCGCGGTGTAAGGCCACTGCCGTCATAAGACATTTCGGCCAGCGGCTCGATCACCTTGCTGGCCACGTAGAACACGCCGTTCGAGGCGATGATCGCCGGGTTCAGGTTGCGCGGTTCGACGTCGGCGGCCACGACCAGCGTGCCGCCTTTGCGCGGTGTGCCCTGGGCCCAGGCGAAATTTGGCAGGGCGGCGGCGCCAGCGGCGCCCATGGCGGTGCCGAGCAGCGCGCGGCGGGAAAAGTCGACCTGGGTCATCAGGCTCTCCTTTGGCGTTCGATCAGCATAGCAGGTGCGCCCAGCCAGCGCCGAATGCTGAATGGGCAGCGCTAGACGTTGTCGCGTGGCACCTGCAGGTCCCAAGTGCGGCTGAAGATGCGCTGGTCGTCTTCGAAAGCGTTGAGCGTGGCATGCAGCTCAAACGCCTGCGCGGTCGATCTCAGTCGCGTCACAACCTCGGTGCGCACGCGCCAGCCGTCGCGGCCCATGGTGGTGGTCAACGCCAGATGTTGCGCCGCCGACAGCGGATCGTCGGCCTGGATCGAGAAGCGTAATTCGCCGCGCGTGTCGTAGTCCACGTTGGTGTCGGTGGTGCGCCAGGCTCCGCGGTCCCGCGTACGGACCAGCTCGACCCGGCCCTCGCCCAGATGTTCTTCGATCCGGTCCTGCGATAGCTCGGTAGCGCGTGCACGCGTCTCCACCAGGGCCGTGGGCGCGCAGCCTTCGGCTTCCCCAAACGCCCGCAGCGCTTGGTCGCTGGCGGGGTCTGGCAAGCGCCGCGGCAGGCGCAACAAGCCGGTGCCCGATGCCAGCGTCAGTGTTGCCGCCAACGGCGACGGCCAGGCGATCGGCCAGTAGCAGCTTGACAGCGCAACGCGGATGTGATGCCCCGGCGCAAACGCGTAAGCAATGCCACACAGCTTTATCTTCACCCGGTAAGCCTGTCCCGGCGCCAGCGGCTCGGGACAGGCGTCGCTATCGCGGTGCGACAAATTGAGCAGGCCATAACTGACCCGCAACGAACTACCGTCGGGCGCCACGTCACACAGGCGCACCGCCAGCAGCGCCTGCGGCTGGTCGCTGCGCAGATCCAGCTCCAGCTCGGGTTCACCCAGAATTTCGAGGCGCCGGTCCAGCGGCAAGCTATCGAAACACAAACTCTGCGCATCGTCGATACGCTGGTCGTCCGACAGATCGGGCCCCAGCCCATAGGAGCATTGGTAACCGGCGCGTAATCCGGTGGTTTGCGGGCTGCGGATGATGAGATCGCGCGGCGCAGTTGCGTGCTGGCTCAAACCCTCTGCGTTCAACACCAGCGTGGTGTTCGTTACTCCTGGCCCGGGCCAGGAAGTTTCGGCCACCCAGCGCCCGGGCCAGTGGGCCACCAGCTTGGCAGGCTTGACCCAATCGCCCATCCAGACGCGCAGCATCGGCTCGTCCATGATGCCGGCAGAACGATTATTACATGTTATCTGTTCTTGATCAATTTGAAATGTCGCATTTAGAGACTGATCACTATTGATGCCAAAAAAATTCAT